>DAOKYT010000053.1:0-18883 GCA_035326025.1 Tepidiformaceae bacterium | reverse complement strand
TCCGGACGAGGCCCTCGCCCCTGAGCAACCTGCCAACGACAGGCGGAGGCACGCCATTCGCCTCGTGGTCCTGGCGGGCTGGGGGCTGGTGCTCGCCATCGTGCTCGCCGAGGCCGCGCGGGACCCGGCCCCGTCCAGGGTCATCGTGGCCGCCGCCATGTGCGCCCTGTTCATCCTGGTCAACGGCCACCTCCTGCTCATGCGCTGGCTGGGCCGCCGCAACTGGCGGCGCCTCTCCTCCAGGCTCTACGGCTCGGCCTACCTCTCCGAACTCCACAACCTCCCGAACCGCAACTACGTGCTGGCCGAGCTGCGCCGCGAGATGCCCCGCGCCCGCGCTACCAGCAGCCCCTTCGTGCTCATCCAGCTCTCGCTCGAAGACCTCGACGGGGTCCGCCAGCGCCGCGGCGACGAGTTCGCCGAACGCTCCGTCAACGCCCTCGTCGAAACCCTGAAGCGGCTCACCCGGAGCTCGGACTTCCTGGCGCACCTGGGCGGCGCCCGCTTCTGCGTCATGCTCGTCGATTGCACCCTCGAACAGTCATACATCTACCTGAAGCGGGTGCCGGGCGTCGTCTCCGTGAGCGATGGCCACAATATGCTCGACGTCCCCGTTACCGCTCGCGTCCACCAGTACGACCTGGAAGCGCTCTACGCGACCGACGTGCTCCGCGACCTCGAAGAGACGAAACCGCTCCGCCGCCGCGAACCTCCGCGCCTCGACTCGCTCGCCGCCTGAGAGCCCCCGCCCTACTCGTCGAGCCGTGCCGCCTCGATCCGGAACGTATGCGTGCCCTCGCTGTCCTCGTACCACCAGAAGCCCGCTTCGGGGCTGACGATGTGGTTGCCCGCCAGCTCGTGGATCCTGCGCTGCGCCTGGCGCACGTTCCCGAAGCGGCCCACCAGCTCCCACGTGCTGCGCGACTCGTCCTTCACCGTCACCAGCCGCCAGAGCTCATAGGTCAGCTTCATGCGCACCCTCCCGCCAGCCGGCTCACGTGTTCAGGATCACCGCTGCCGCCACCAGCACGCCCGCCGCGATGGCCGCGCCCAGCGCCAGCGTGACGAGGTGGCGAGCCCCCTGGCTCGCGCCCTCTGCCACCGCCGGCCGCAAGAACTCCTGCCCTCCCAGCCCGGCGATGATGTCCCGCGCCCGCGCGGCATCGCCCTCGCCCACGATCACCGGGTAGCTTGCCAGGCCGAGCGTCGACGCGCCGCCCAGCGCCGCCCCGACCCCCTGTTCGAAGCTCCCGGCCGCGATGCCCGATGCCCGCAGTTCGGCCAGCCAGATCTCCGCCGTGACCGGGTCCGGAGCATCGGCAATCGGCACGGTCACCATTCGTACGCCGCCGCGTCGCCCACGCGATGGAGCTTCAGGAAGTTCGTCGTACCCTGCGCGCGCACCGGCAGGCTCGCCACCACCACCACTTCGTCGCCCTCGGCGATGTGCTTCCCCCGCAGGAGTGAGTCATCGACCACGTGCAGCAGCTCTTCCGACGAGGTGACCGTCTCGCTGATGATGGGGATCACGCCGCGGGCCAGCGCCAGCCGCCGGCAGACCGCCTCGGAAGGGCTGATCCCGAATACCGGCGCCTTCGGGTGCACCTTGCTCAGCAGCATCGCCGTGTACCCGCTCTTGGTGAAGCAGGCCACCCCGCGCATGTTCGGGTCCGATTCCACGATGCTCCGCGCCGCCAGCGCCACCACGTACGAATGGTCGTCCGTTTCCGGCGGGCCATAGCCCACGCTCTCGATCTCGGCCATGGACTCCTCCGCCCGCACGATGATCCGGTCCATCATCGCCACCGACTCCACCGGGTAGCGCCCCACGGCGGTCTCGCCGCTCAGCATCAGCGCATCCGAAAGGTCCCACACCGCATTCGCCACGTCCGAAGCCTCCGCCCGCGTCGGCCGGGGGGCCTCGACCATCGATTCCAGCATCTGCGTGGCGGTGATCACGGGAATCATGTTCCGTGCCGCCGAGGCGATGATCCGGCGCTGCTGCACCGGCACGTCCTCCGGCGCCAGCTCCACGCCCAGGTCGCCGCGCGCCACCATCGCGCCATCAGCCTCGCCCAGGATCTCGTCCAGGTGCTCCACAGCCATCCGCCGCTCGATCTTCGCGATGATCGGCGTATCGCAACCGAGCGACGCGATGTACTCCCGCGTCCGGATCACGTCGTCCGCATCGCGCACGAAGCTCAGGCCGAAATAGTCGACCGACGCCTCGATCCCCACCCGGATCGCCGCGCGGTCGCGGTCCGTGAGCGCCGCCGCCGTAAGGTTTGTCGCGGGGAAGCTCACGCCCTTGTGCGCGCCCAGGTGCCCGCCCACCAGCACGCGGCAGTCGAGCCCCTCGGGACTGGAGCGCAGCACCTCCAGCTCGATGTGGCCATCGTCCAGCAAGACGCGCTCTCCCGCCCGCACGTCCTCGGTCAGGCGCGGGTACTCGACCGTGAGCAATTGTTCGGTGCCCTGGACGGGGTAGTTCACCAGCCGGATTTCGTGGCCCGGCACGAGCTCCAGGACCCGCGTGAACTCCGTCTCGCCCGTGCGTAGCTTCGGGCCCGCCAGGTCCATGAGCACGGCGACGTGCCGGCCCTCCCCGGCGGCCACTTCGCGCACCAGGGCCGCCGCCTTCGCGTGGCTCTCGAGCGTGCCGTGGCTGGTGTTCAGCCGGGCCACGTCCATGCCCGCGCGGATCATCGCCGCGATCGTCTCCCGCGCGAACGACGCCGGCCCGAGCGTTGCCACGATCTTCGTTCGTCTCACGGGTCGAGTGTACCAAGCCCCGGTGAACGCCCGGGAACGCCCCGCCCGTTACACTTCCATCCGTGCCCGCGAGAGATGGCCGGTTGAAGGCGCGCGAGTTCCTCTTCTACACCGAGGACCTGGCCTATGCTGCCCTCCCGGACGGCGTTCCCCGGCCCGAGCGCAGGGTGATGTGGACCATCCTCCAGTTCCACTGGGGCCAGCCCGCCGCCCACATCGAGCTCCAGCCCCAGCTGTCGCGCCGCGTGGTCGAGCTGGGCCTCCATTTCGAGGGGCCCGCGGAGTGGAACGACGCGCTCGCCCGCCGTGTCGCCGCCCACGCGCCCGAGCTCATGGCCGCGCTGGGCGAGGGCTGGGAGCTCGAGGAGTGGACCGCCTCCTGGCGGCGTCTCCACCGCACCTACCCCTTCGAAGACCATCTGACCACCGCCCTCGGGCGCGAAGTGGCGGATGGGCTCGCGAGGGCCCTGCGGGTCCTTCGCCCGTTCGCCCTTGCCGAAGCGCCACCGGCCGCCCCGCCGCCGCGCGCCACCGTTCGCGAAGACCGGTGGCGCCGCCACGCGCGCCGTTAGCGAATCCCGCCCAGGGCCATCAGCTCCCCGGCGAGCGCGCGGCCGAGCCCCGCGGCCGTCTCCACCGGCCCGGCCATCTTCGAACGGACGATCCGTCCATCCACGGCGATGAGGGCGTTGAGCTTGAGCGTCGTGCCGAACTGCTCTGCATGGGCGGCCGCCGGGAAGCTGCACCCGCCGTCAATAGTGGCCAGGAACACGCGCTCGGCCGTGATCGCCCCCCGGATGACCGGGTCATCGATCGCTTCGAGCAGCGTTCGCGTCCCCGGGTCGCCGGCGCGGCACTCCACCGCGAGGGCGCCCTGGGCCGGCGCCGGCAACATTTCCTCAAACCCGAACACATGGCCCGCGCGCCCTTCGATGCCAAGCCGCCGCAACCCCGCCAGCGCCAGCACCGTGGCGTCGAACTCCCCCGCATCCACCTTCGCCACCCGCGTCTCGACGTTCCCCCGGATGGCGCGGACCTCCAGGTCGGGCCGCACTTCGCGCACCTGGGCCTCGCGCCGCGGTGAACTGGTCCCCACCACCGCGCCGGCCGGCAGGCCATGCAATCCGCCGGGCAGCCGGCTCACCAGCGCATCGCGCGGGTCCTCGCGGAGCGGCACCGCCGCGATGACCAGCCCTTCCGGCCGCCTCGTTGGCAGGTCCTTGTAGCTGTGGATTGCCACGTCGATCCCGCCCGCGGAGAGCGCTTGCTGGATCGCGGTCGTGAACCAGCCCGCGCCCTCGCCCGAGCTCAGCGGCGTCGATTGGTCCCGGTCGCCCGCTGTCGCGATCGTGACGACCTCGATCGCAAGCCCCGGATGCGCCGCCCGCAGCCGCTCGGCCACCAGCTCCGTCTGCGTGAGCGCCAGCTTGCTCCCTCGCGTCCCGATCCTGAGCCTGCTCACCGTCGCCCGGTCTCCCGGAGCGCTTCGTGCGCGGCGGCCACCGTGGCGTCGATCTCCGTTTCGGTGTGCGCCGCGGAGACGAACCAGGTTTCGAACTGCGAAGGTGGCAACATCACGCCTCGCTCCAGCATCGCGCCGTGGAAGTGCGAGAACGCGGCCGTGCCGGACTCGCGCGCCCCGGCGTAGTCCCGCGGGGCTCCCTCCCGGAAGAACAGGGTGACCATCGAACCCCGGCGCACAACCGATGCCGTCACCTCGGCCCGCCGGATGGCGGCCTGGAGGCCGTTCTCGAGATGCCGCCCGAGCTCTTCCAGCCTCCGGTAGACAGCCCCATCGGCCAGCGCGTCGAGCATCGCGGCGCCGGCGGCCATCACCAGCGGGTTCCCGCTGAGCGTCCCCGCCTGGTACACGGGCCCGCTGGGCGCGAGCAGTTCCATCAGCTCCCTCCGCCCGCCGAGCGCCCCCACCGGCAACCCGCCACCGATGATCTTCCCGAGGCAGGCGATATCGGCCCCCGGCAGCAGTCCGCTCAGCCCGTACCGCAGGCGAAAGCCCGTGATGACCTCATCGGCAATGAGCAGCGCGCCGTGCTCCCGCGGAATGCGCTGCAGCGCATCGAGGAACTCCGGCGTGGGCGCCACCAGGCCCATGTTCCCCGCGATCGGCTCGACAATCACCGCGGCCGTGTCGCCAGGGTGCTCGCGGAACCACGTTTCGAGCGCGCCAACGTCGTTGTAAGGCAGCACCGCCGTCAGCGCCGCGATCGCCCCCGGCACCCCCGCCGAGTCGCTCAGCCCGAGCGTGGCCACGCCGCTGCCCGCTTTCACCAGCAGGCCATCGCTGTGGCCGTGGTAGCAGCCATCGAACTTCACCACGATGTCGCGGCCCGTGGCCGCCCGCGCGAGCCGGATCGCGGTCATCGTCGCCTCGGTCCCGGAGTTCACGAAGCGCACCCGTTCGAGCCCCGTCGCCGCGGTGATGCGCTCGCCGAGGGCCACTTCGCCCGGGGTGATCGCGCCGAAGGCCGTCCCCTCGCCCGCTACCCGCCGCACCGCCTCCACGATGCGCGGGTCGGCATGCCCCAGGATGAGCGGCCCGAACGCCCCAACGTAGTCGATGTAGCGCCGGCCTTCGGCGTCGTATACAGACGCTCCCTGCCCGCGCGCGATCGGGACCGGGTTGCCCCCGACCGAACGGAACGAGCGCACCGGGCTGTTGACACCCCCTGGAAAGAGCCTGGCCGCGGCCGAGCGCACCTCGTCGTTATCCATGTGGGCCAGTCTTCTCCTCTGCGTGCCGGCGGCGCGCCGCCAGGTAGGCCTCGCGCAGTTCGTTTCCGGGCGTTTCGAAGGCGGCGAAGCTCACCGTGGGGTCCGGGGTCGCTGCCCCGGGCGGTTCATCTTCCCAGAGCGCGGCTTCGCGGCACAGGGACACCAGCACGCTGCACGGCTCCGGGCACGGGATTTCCTCGCTCGCGCAGGCCTGGCCGGACCACACCGGCACGCGCACGCACTGCCCGCAAAGCAGCCCTGCCGCCAGCGCGCGGCCCTCCTCCGGCAGGCGCCGGGCCTCGGCGTAGCGCCCGGTCTGGCGCGCGAGCACCTCGTCCAGCGAGACAACCCGCAGGTCGCCCCCCGCGAACTGGCGCATGTGCGTCAGCGCCAGCGGGTAGACGGTCTCGACCGCCACGTCGAGCGGCAATGATGGCCCCGTCTCCACCTCCCAACCCGCCGGGAGCGTGCGCGCGCCCGAGAGCGGCCGGTAGCGTCCAGTGGCGTCGACACGGGTATGGCGGCGCAGCGCGTCTTCGTCCGCTGGCAGCGTCTCGCGCGGGAGCCCCGGCCCGCGAAGCACGGTGCGGCCGCCGTCGCGAACGATCGTGAGCTCGCCCGGCCGTTCCGGGATGCCGTTCACCGGGCCGCCTCGTTCGCCAGCTCCAGGATGACCTCGGCCATCCGCGCGTGCGTGCCCACCGGGGGTGTGTACCGCACGATGCGCCCCTGCCGCCGTGTCTCGGGCCCGTCGAGCGCCAGGTCCTCCGGGATCGTCTGCCCGGCGTGCCAGCCGTCGGCGATGAATAGCGGCACCACAACCACCGTTGGCGCGACCAGGATGTCGAGCAGCCGGAGCATGTTCGGCTCCTGGTCGAGGAACACAGCCTCCACTTCCGCGAACAGCCCGCGCTCCCGCACGAGCGCGGCCATCCGGTAGATGTTCTTCTCCGACTCCGAATCGCGCCGCGTGCCGTGGCCAAGCACCGCGATGGCGTCGTTGCGGCCGGCGCCAGCCTCGGTCGCGCGTTCGGCGATGACGGAGGCCAGGGCCGGGTGCGCTCCCACCGGCGCCGTGTAGCGGATCACCTGGCACCCGCGCCGCGTCTCGGCGCCTTCGAGTCCCATTTCCCGGGGCACCACCGTCCGCGTGAAGTACCCGCCCGACATGAACATCGGCACGACCGTCACAAGCCCGGCGTCGCAGCCATCGAGCGCCCGCGAGAGCGCCGGCTCCTCTTTCCAGAACGCCACGCGCACGTCATCGAACAGCCGGGTGGCGCGCAGCCGCGCCGCGTTCGCCCACACGGGCTCGCTGGAGTTGCCGTTCAGGTGCGAACCGTGGCCCGCGAGCACCAGCGCCTTACCCACCGCCGCCACCTCCCTCGCGCCCCAGGCGTGCTTCGCGCTCCTTGCGTGCGGCGGCCACCGTGCTGGCCCAGCCCGGCCCGAGCGCCGCCGCGATCCGTTCGCGCAGGGCCATCGCCAGCGCCGGGTCGGCGCCGCCAGTCGAAACCGCGACCTGCAGGTCGCCGTCGCGCAGCGTTGCCGGGGTGAAGGCCGTGCTTTCCGCCTGCGCATCGGCAACCACCACGGGGATGCCGAGGGCCCGGGCGGCATCCCCGGCGGCGCGGTTGACTTCCCTCGGGCCGGCGCACGCCACCACCAGCGCCCAGCGCGGGTTGGCGCCGCCAATATCGCCCGGCGCGAAGCCCCGCTGGAGGCACGCAACTCCCGGAAGCTCGCGAATAGCAGCGTCGATTTCGGGGGCGATCACGGTCACGGCGAACCCGCCGGCAGCCAGGTTCCGCGCCCGCCGGAGCGCCACCGCGCCGCCGCCAACCACCAGCACCGGCCCCGCCGAGGGCAGCAGTTCGATCATGACGCTCACCGCAGGGCCTCCACCACCGCCGCCACCAGCCCCGCCAGCGACGGCTCGGCCGCCGTGGCGTCGACGCGCCCGAACGCCGCGCGCACCGCGGCGGCCGACTGCTCGCCGATGGCCACCAGGCGGGTAGTTGGCAGCGGCCGGATCTCGCCCAGCGCATCGGCAAGGAATCGCGCGGAGGAGGCGCTCGCGAAGGTGATGGCGCCGGCCCGCGCCACCTGCTCCCGCAGCCGGGCATCGAGCGGCAGGGGCTGCGTCTCGTAGACCACCACGGCCTCGATGTGCGCGCCTCGCGCGCGAAGCCCATCGGCGAGCCGTTCCTCGGCCAGCGAACCGTGCGGCAGCAACACGCGTGCGCCATGCACGCGTGGCAGCTCGCGCGCCAGGCACTCTCCCGTCGCGCGGGAAGGGATGAAGTCCGCGGTGATGCCGTGGCGTTCGAGCGCGGCGGCCGTCGCGTCTCCCACGGCCGCCACTCGTGTGGTGCCGAGCGCCCGCGCGTCGCGCCCGGCCCGCCGCAGGGCGCCGAAGAACGCGTCCACGCCGTTCTGGCTGGTGAAGGCGATCCAGTCCCAGCGCGATTCCACGCGCTCATCGGTCACCAGTTCCTCGTCGCGGAACTCTACGCGGAGCACGGGCGCCTCGATCACGGTTGCGCCGAGCGCCTCGAGCATCGTCCGCAGCTGGCTCGCCTGGGCCCGCGCACGCGTGACCACCACGGTCTTCCCGGCCAGCGGCCCCGGCACGTACCAGCCGATCTCGCCCGCCAGTGCCGCCACCTGCCCGATGACCGTGATAAGGGGCGTGGGGAGGCCCGCGGCCGCCACCCGGGCGGCGATGGTCCCCAGCGTCGCGGTCACGACCCGCTGGGCCGGCATCGTCCCGTTCGAAATCGAGGCCGCGGGAGTAGACGGGTCCCGCCCGGCTGCCACCAGCCGCCCGCTGATCTCCTGCAGACCTGCCGCGCCCATCAGCACCACCAACGTGTCGATCCGGGCCAGCGCATCCCAGTCAGCCTCGATGCCGGCTCCTTCCCTCCCGGTCACCACCGCGAAGTTGGTCGCCATCCCCCGGTGCGTGACCGGGATGCCCGCGTAGGCCGGCACCGCGACCGCCGACGTGACCCCGGGGACGACCGTGAACGCGATCCCCGCGGCCGCGAGTGCGAGCGCTTCCTCGCCGCCGCGCCCGAACACGAACGGGTCGCCGCCCTTGAGCCGCACCACGCGCCGGCCCGCGCGTCCGTGGCGCACCAGCAGGTCCGTGATCTCGTCCTGGCTGGCCGAATGGTCGCCGGCGCGCTTCCCCACGGGGATGAGCTCCGCCGCGGGGTCGCAGAGGTCGAGCAGCGCTGGCGACGCGAGCGCGTCGTAGAGCACGACCTCGGCCCGCCGCAACGCTTCCGCCCCGGCGAGCGTCAGCAGCCCGGGGTCACCCGGGCCGGCGCCGACAAGCCAGACGTGGCCGTTCGAATCGGTCATTGGCGTCAATTGTGGCACGGCATGGGCCGGCGAGGGCTACCCGATCTCCCGCAGGATCGTGGCAATATCGGCTTTCGCGCAGGTGAACATCGGTGTATCGCGCTGCGTGTAGAGGCTCGCTTCCGTGTGCCGCAGGCGGCCCACCAGGTCGACGAACTCCTGCGGATAGTCCGAGTCAAACGCCACAACGAACTCCTGGTCGTCGATGCCGTAGCTATAGCTGGTGTTGAGCCGCACGCCCTTGAACGGCGACGACGCGTGGATGTGCTCGTCCATCATCCCCTGGCGCGCATGCGGCGTGAGCGCGTACCACGCCCGCGTCTTCACGAACGGGTAGACGAACAGGTAGGCGCCCTCGCCTGGCAGCAGCTCCACGCCATGGCCCGAGCCCTCGATCCGGTTCACGTACTGCGAGCGCTTCTGGAGCGAAAGGAAGCTGTGCGCCGTCGAGAGGTAGCCGCCCAGCGCGGTGGCGTTCATCTCGGCCTGCATCGCCCGGAAACACGCCGGGTCGTTCGCGATCCGCCAGAACATGAAGTCGCAGTCGGCCCGCAGCCCCACCAGCGAATACGTCCGGAGGATGATCTCGTCGCGCTCCGACCACCGGTCCACCACGCCCTGGAATTCGGCCTTCGCCGCCTGCTTTTCACTGGTTGCCAGCCGCCGGAACGCCGGGTCGACCTTGAAGAAGGCGTAGTTCAGGAACTGGCGCGCCGCGCGGTCCGGTTCCTTGCCCGTCACCTGGCCGCTCGGGTCGAGGTCGACCATCGGGCCGCGGCGGGCGGGGGGCTGGGCACCGGGAGGGGTCGCCTTCGGCTCCGCCATCAGTCTCCTCCCACCGTGGCCGCGTGCCGCATGCCGAAGTCATCGCGGTACAGCGCCTGCGCGCGTTCGTACTCCCAATCCGTGAGCGCCCGTGCCGCGGCGTAACCCGCGAACTCCTCCAGCCCGGCCCGGTCGTAGATGTTCGGGATGACGCTCGCCACGGACGGCTCGCGCAGGATGAACTGGATGGCCGCCTGCCCGAGCGTCCGGCCTTCCGCGAGAAACGCCAGTTGCCCCACCTTCGCCAGCGCCTCTTCCCACTGCTGGCGCTTTTCGGGCGTGTTGATGCGCCAGTGCCGGTGGTCGCCCTCGGCGAACTCGGTCGATCGCGATGCCGTGCCGTCGAGCAGCCCGGAGGCGTGTGGCACGCGAACCAGCACCGAGACCCCTCGTTCGCGAGCGACCGGGAAGATCCCCGCGCCAATCTCCTGCTCAAGCAGGTTGTAGATGACCTGCGGCGGCATCCCCAGCCGCACCGCCTCGATGCCTTCGTCCCGCTGGCGCAGGTCGAACGCGGGCCCGAGCGCGACGCCGTATGCCCGGATCAGCCCTTCGCCCTTCGCCTTCTCCAGCTCGGCCAGCAGGTCGGCGCGCCTGATCGCGTCGATCCGCGGGTTGTGGAGCTGGTAGTAGTCGATCCGGTCGGTGCCAAGGCGGCGCAACGAGCTCTCGAGCGCCCTGCGCATGTACGCGGGCGACCAGTCCTGCGGCCGCTCGCGCTGGTTGGGGCGCGCGGCGTGGTTGGCGATGTCGTAGCCGAATTTTGTCGCGATGACGACCTGGTCGCGCACGCCGCCCAGCGCTTCAGCCAGGATCGTCTCCGCGTCGCCGTTGCCGTACGTATCCCCCGTGTCAAAGAAGGTGATGCCGAGCTCGAACGCCCGGCGCAGCAGCGCGATGCCCTCCGCCCGGTCGTGCACGCCCCACCAGTTCGTTCCCACGGTCCAAACGCCGAACCCGACCGTCGAAACGGTCAGCGGCGTCCCCTGCAACTCACGATATTCCACGGGTCTCCTCCTCCCGCATGGCCTCCGGGTCGATCCCGTTGGCGATGCACCATTCGCTGTAGGCCGCCGGGGCGACCTCCGACGGCTTGATCTCGCTGCGCCCGCCCCAGAAGACGTTGGTATAGGTCACCTCGACACCCGCCTCCGCCAGGTGCGCGTCGATCGCCGCCTTGTGCGCGAGCACCGTTTCCTTCTCCATGCCGTGGGCGACCGCCATCACGTTCACGTTGCGGAAGTCGGGGCCGCCTTCGCGCCAGTAGGCATGGGTGATGATGTGGTGCCGGCCCACTTCGCGGCCCGCGGCGATCTCCTGGCCGGGCGGAACGGCCCAGTGAAAGAGCGCGTTGTAGCGCGTGGCGCGCTCACCGCCGGCCGTGGGCTTCACATGCTCCAGGAACGTGGAAAACCTGCCGATAACACCCCGGTCCGCCAGCCGCCGGGCCACCTCGCAGAAGCCGTCAAGCGTTTCGCCGGCGGCGCGGGCGCGTTCCTGCCAGGGGTTGGGCCGGACTTCGGCCACCTCGAACTCGCGCTTCAACTCGGTGAGCACCCGCCATTCGCGCTCGCTCAGCTCCGTGACCGCCGGGTATTGCACCCCGGCGGGCGCCTCGGCGCGCGCGCCGGGCTCCAGGCTCCGCCGCCGCGTGTGCCCTACGCCCAGCGCGAACAGCGCCCGCGCCCGCATCAGCCGGTGCGAGCTGGCGCCAATCCGCCGCGCGAGGTGGGCCGCATGCTTTTGGAGCGAATACCCCTGCGGCACCTTCAGCGTCGTCCAGAGCCGGTACTCCGCGCCCGCGCTCCCCGGCTCGCCCGATCGGATGACCACGTGACCGGAGAACGGGTCGTTTTCGAACAGGTCGTCAAACGCCTCCTGCAGCCGCTCGGGGGGCACCTTCCAGGCTGCCAGGGCGCCCTCCGCCAGGTTCGTCGCCAGCAGCGTCTGGCGGACACGCCGGATCGTGCCCGCCTCGAGCATCGCCGCGATCCGCTCGCACACCTCATCCACCGGCAGGCCGCACTGCCGGGCGATGACGGCGAACGGGTCGCGGTGGAACCCTGCGATGCGGTCTTCCGAGACCGCCAGGATGGCGGCATTGACCGGGTCGCTCATGGTCGCGGGCATGGCGGTCGTCATGGGGTTCCCTCCGTCGTCGTGAACAGGTCGGCGAGCCGCTCGCCGAGCTCGGCGTCCCCCATCGCGCGCAACCGCTCGGAGGGTACGTGAAAGATCTGGTTCACCAGGGCCCGCGTGATCGTCTCGATCGCCTCGTGCGAGAGGTCCGGGTGAAGGCGGGCGATCCGCTCCGCCTCGCGCTGGCGCACCCGCTCGACTTCCCGGCGGACGCGGCCCAGCGGCGTGTCCGACCGCTCCCCCGCCATCGCGAGGCGGCTCGCCAGGATTTCGCGCAGCCGTCCTTGCAGCCGCGCCCGCTGCCCCGCGCCGGCCGGGTCATCCCCGCGGGCGGCGATGATGTCGGCCAGGCGCACCACCGGGGCGACCCGCGTGCAGATGTTCGGCGGCGAGCCAAGATCGATGTACGCCCGCGCTGGTGGCAGGTCGCGGTTGTGGAGCTCGGGTGCGGCCGATCCCAGGCACGTCACGGCGACGTCGAATGGCCCCGTGCCCGGCAATGCGGCCAGGTCGAGCCAGCGGTCGGCTCCGAACCTGGCGGGCGCGTCGATTGGCCGGCGTGAGGCGATCGCCACCCGTTCGAATCCCAGGTCACGGGCGCGCCGCGCCACCAGCCCCCCGGCCACCCCGGCGCCAATCACGACCGCCGCGCCGCGCGATGGGAGCCCCGCCAGCGGCAGCGCCTGGTCGAGCAGGTGGCCGGTGGTGGCATCGAACCCCGCCTCCGCCCGCAGCTGGCGTGCCGATGCGATCGCCGCATCGATGATGTCCGGGCTTCGCCCGCGCAGAGCCTCGACTCCCGCGCGCACCTGGCCAAGGATCTGCGCCTCGCCCAGCACCGCCGAATCGAGCCCCGCGGCGACGGTCGCCAGGTGAAGCACGGCGGCAAAACCGCGGAGCCGGCGATCCGCGGCGCAGTCACAACGCGATCCCCAGGCGTACGCCTCGATCCGCTGGCACGTCTCGACGATTGCGCCGGCCGGGTGCGCGCTGGTGGCCTCCGCGCGCACGTCGCCCACACGGGATCGTTCGACGGTGGCGAGGTTCCACGAACAGAGCGAGAAATCGTGTAAATCTTCCGAAACTGTCAACTGGGCACCGTGAAATGACAGGCTTGATCGGTATGCAAGGGATCAGGCCATACGAACGGCATTCGCGCAATTCTGCGCAAACTTCTCAGGCCGCCGCTGCCACGATGGTTTCCGCCGCCATCCAGGCGCGGGCCTGCCCGCCACACTTCCCGGGCGCCAAAACGGGATCGCTGGCTGCGGGCTCCACCCGCGCAGCCGCCCGGACCTGGTTAGCCGCGCGGCAGCCCCAGCCCTCGCGTCGCGATGATGTTGCGCTGCACCTCGCTCGTCCCCGCCGCGATCGTGCCCGGAACCGTGCGCATATAGGCGCGGCCGAATGCGCCCCGGAGCGGAGCGCCCGGGTCGTTCGCATCGATGCGCTGGGCGTTGAGCCCGATGAGCTTCATCCCGAAGTTCGCGATGCGCTGTCCGAGCTCGCTCCCGAACAGCTTCGACATCGAAGCCTCGTGGTTCGGGATCTTCCCCCGGCTCTGCATCCACACCACCTGGTAGCTCAGCAGCCGGCTCACCTCGACCTCGATGCGCATGTTCGCGAGCCCGTTCCGCACCCCGGAATCGTCGATCACCCGGCCCTTCGGCCCGCGCGTGTTCTTCGCGAAGGCCGTCAGCTCCTCGACCTGGCGCCGGCCCCCGGCCGACCAGTTCACGCCCGACCGTTCGAAGTCCAGCAGCGTGGTGGCGACGTACCAGCCGCGGTTCTCTTCGCCGATCATGTTCGCCGCCGGCACCCGCACGTCCTCGAAGAACACCTCGTTGAACTCGTGGTCGCCCAGCATGTTGATAAGCGGCCGCACGGTGATCCCCGCGCTCTTCGCATCGACCATGAAATAGGAGATGCCGCGATGCTTCGGCGCATCGGGGTTCGTGCGGGTGAGCACGTGGAACCAGTCGGCGTGGTGGGCGCCGGAGGTCCAGATCTTCTGCCCGTTGATGATGAAGTCATCGCCATCGCGGACCGCGCGGGTCTGGAGCGAGGCCAGGTCCGAACCCGATCCGGGCTCGCTAAAGCCCTGGCCCCAGTGCACCTCGCCCGAGGCGATCTTCGGTAGGTGTTCGCGCTTCTGTTCCTCGGTCCCATGCACCATCAGGCAGGGCCCGACCATGCTGATCCCCTGGCCGCCGCCCCCGGGCGCCCCCGCCCAGGCGCTCTCCTCCCGGAAGATGAGCTGCTCCATGTGGCTCGCGCCGAGCCCGCCGTACTCCTTCGGCCAGGCCATGGTGAGCCAGCCGTTGCGCGCGAGGCGTTTCTCGTACTCGCGCTCCGCCGCGTTCGTCACATCGTCGCCAGGCCGCGCCGTTGGTGGTGGCGGCGTCCAATTCTCCTTGATGAACTGCCGCACCCGCTGCCGGAACGCCTCTTGCTCGGGGGAAAATTCGAACTCCACTGCCAGCCTCCATTCGATGCGCGGAGTATGACAGGGAACCGCGGCGGCGTGCACCTGCCCGCCGGGGTGAGGGTGGCCGCCGGCGTGCCGGGGCGCCGCCGCCGCCGTCGAAGGTCATTCATGGCGGCCTTTCAAGTTGGTGGCTCCGGTCGGGGACGAAGCGCGCACCTCGCGCGAGACCAGTGCCCGCTACCGGTCCCGCCACGTACTCCGTGCCGGACGCGACGAGTGGTACAGGATCACGACAATAACGCGACAATCGTCGAGACTATCCGCGCGGATCCCGGCGCCGGCCATCCCCCGGGCCCGGCGCGATCCCGGGGGCTTGCAGCGGCGGGTGCGAACGCCGCATTGCGCTATCCTTTGCGGATTCCAGACAGGGCGGGCGCCGATGGCATCCGGACAACCAGGCAACAATCAAACCAGGAACTCGCGGCTGCTCCGGTTTGGAGCCGTCGGGGCCGGCGTGGTCGCGGTCGCGGTACTCGCGGGCTGGTGTGCCGTTGGCGTCCTGGACGACGGTGGCACCCCGGCTGATCCCGGCGGCGCCCGGACGGCCACGCCTGCGGCATCGCCCACCTCTACGGCGACGACTGCCGCCACCGTGTCGCCCGCGCGCTCACCGGCGCCCGCCGCGACGCCCACCGTCGCGACGGCTACCACTGTCCCGGCTGCATCAGCGACCGTCCCCGCGCAACCCACCGCGGCTCCGGCACGCACCACCGCACCGGCCCAACCAACCGCCCCGCCGGCGAACACAGCCGTGCCGGCTCCAGCAACCGCGACACCGACGGCGACTCCGACTGCCACGACCGCGCCAGCTCAGCCCACGGCGACGCCGGCACCAGCAACGCTGCCCAATCGGACCGTGACGTACAACTTCCCGATGAATGGGTACGACACGACGCTCACGTTCAGTTTCAAATTCGACGCGGGCACGGTGGCGGGCACCCTTTCCGGAACCAGGGTCAGGGTGCTTGCCAACGAGTGCATGTCCGATGGCCAGCGGGTCGATATCGCCGAGGCCGAAGCCACCGACACGTTCTCAAGTACTCTCTCGGCGACGATCGCACCAACAGGGGGGCCGTTCTCGTCACCTGCCGACATCAAGGGCACGACGACGTACGCAATCACCAGGCCGTTCACCCATCCAGACTGCCTGAGCGGCAACCAGGTGCCGCCCCCCGCGCCCTTCGGCGGATTCGGCAGTGTTTCCGGTGTTGTCCCGGCCAACGGCCCCGTCTCGTTCAGCGTGAAGACGACGGCCGGGAACTACTCGCGGTAGAGAGCCGCGCGCCGCGTTAGCGCGCCGCTTCCGGCGCCGTCTGGCCGCCGTTCCGCGCCAGCGCGGTGGCCTCCACCTCGAGCGTCATTGCCCGGCAGGGGTTCGGCGCGCCCTCGCTGTGGCCGAGCACCACGATCTCGCTCCGCACCTTCGCGGGGCTGACCTCGATCACGCCGAGCGTGCCGAGCCGCGTCGAGAGGTGGTGCGGCAGGATCGGGCTGCCCGGGTTCATCAGCAGCACGCCCTCGCGAAACTCCAGGCGCTCCACGTGCGTGTCGCCCCCGATAAGGATGTCGACCCGCTCGCCATCGAGCGATGAGCGCAGGATCTGTTCGATCGGCCGCGACTCCGGCCGCAGTTCGTGCGCCATGCCGATCCGCCAGCCGTGGATGTCGAGCAGCTGCTTCCTGGCCATGCGCGCGTCGTCGAACAAATCGTTGTTCCCTTCGGCTATCAGCACCGGCGCGAACTGCGCGCACCACTCGACCACCGACGGGGCCGTGACGTCGCCCGCGTGCAGGATGAGGTCGACTCCGCGCAGCACATCGGCGATCCCTGGCCCGAGCTCATCGAGCGAGCGTACGAGCGAGGGGAGGTGGGTGTCGGCGATTAGCCCGATCCGCATCGGATTACGCTATCCTTGCGTGGCTGAGCGGACAAGCCGTGACCCACGTCCAACGCGCGAACCATGCCAGGGCGGGCCCTGCACCCGCGCGCGGCCGCCGGCACGGCGAATGCTGAGGAGGATCGGTTCATGAGTCAGGTTCGCCAGGCGGCAATCGCCGGCATCCACGAATACCCCCTGCGCGTCGCGCCGGGCGTCTCCGCCATGCAGATCAAGGCCGCGTCCCTGAAGGCCGCCCTCGACGACGCTGGCCTCAAATGGAGCGACGTCGACGGCCTCTACGATGCAGGCGATGGCGAAGGCGGCGGCGGTCTCGGCCTTGCCGCCTACCTGGGCCTCAAGCCCCGCGTCATCGACACCACCCAGGTCGGCGGGTCGTCCTACGAATTCCACGCCGCCCACGCCCTGCGCGATATCGCCGCTGGCCGCGTCAAGGTCGCCGTCACCACCTATGGCTCCACCGCGGCCTCCAGCCGCATGGCCATCGGCACCGGCGGGCGCTTCGGCGGCGCCTCGTGGCAGACAAACATGGAAGCTCCCTACGGCTCCACCCTCATCAGCAACTACGCCATGGTCAAGCAGCGGCACATGCACCAGTACGGCACCACCAACGAACAGCTCGCCGAGATCTCCGTCGCCACGCGCAAGCACGCCATGCGCAATCCCGAGGCGGTTAAGGCCCTGACCGACCTCCAGTTCGCGAAGATAGACAACATCACGGTGGCCGACGTGCTCGAATCGCGCATGGTCGCCTCCCCGCTCCGCCTCCTTGAATGCTGCATCGTCTCCGATGGCGGCGGCGCGGCCGTCTTCGTCGCGCCCGAAGTCGCCCGCGACATCAAGAAGAAGCCCGTCTGGATCATCGGGACCGGAGAGGCGACCAAGTACCGCGAGAACGGCGGCGACATCACCGTCAGCGCCGCCGCCCAGAGCGGCCCGCCCGCCTTCGCCCAGGCTGGCGTCTCCCCGTCCGAGATCGACATCGCGATGATCTACGACTCGTTCACCATCACCGTCGCCGTCTGCCTCGAAGACCTGGGCTTCTGCAAGAAGGGCGAAATCGGCCAGTTCGTCGGCGATGGCCACCTGGCGTTCGACCGGCCCGGCCTCAGCCTCAACACCGATGGCGGCGGCCTCTCATCGAACCACCCCGGCATGCGGGGGCTCTTCCTGCTGCTGGAGGCCACCCGCCAGCTTCGCGGCGAGTCCACCTCCCAGGTGCCCGGCGCCAGGCTGGCCGTCGCCCATGGGAACGGCGGCCTCCTCGGCGCCACCCACACCGGCGGGACCGTCATCCTCGCCGCCGACTAGCCCGGGCACTGAAAGGAGTCATCACATGCCGAATCGACCACAACCACTCTTCCCCGAACCGGACACGAAGCCCTACTGGGACGGCGTGAAGGAAGGCGAGCTGCGCTACCAGACGTGCAACGACTGCGGCTCCGTCAACTTCTACCCCACGGCCCACTGCCAGAAGTGCGGCGGCCGCGGCCTCACCTGGAACGTCTCCAAGGGCGAGGGCACCGTCTACACCTTCTCCGTCGTCATGCAGAACCGCATCCCCGGCTTCCAGGAGCTCGGCGCCTACGCCGTCGCCTATGTCGACCTCGACGAAGGCTTCCGCATGCTCACGAACGTGCTCGTCGATGGCGACCCGACCACGCAGGTCAAGATCGGCCAGCGTGTCCGGGTTGAATTCGAGAAGCAGGACAGCGGGGAATACCCCATCCCGGTCTTCCGCCCGATCTGAGACGGCGAGACGGGCACCGAACGAGCCCGCCGGTGAGTTGGCCGCCGGCGGGCGCCGCCTTAGCGCGAGACCGGGATGCGGACGGTGAAGGTAGTTCCAAGGTCGGGTTCGGAAGCTACTTCAACCGTGCCGCCGTGCGCTTCAACGATTCCCCTGGTGATGGCGAGCCCAAGGCCCGCCCCGTCCGAGCCGGCATCGGGGCGCGCTCGCGAGCGTTCGGCCCGGTAGAACCTGGTCCAGATGTTTGGAAGTACCGCCGGGTCGATGCCCTCGCCGGTATCCGCAACCTCCAACGACACCTGTCCACCGGACTCGGCGACCGTCACCCAAACGCGGCCCCCGGGCGGCGTGTGTTCGATGGCGTTCCGCAAGAGATTCGCAACGGCCCGTTCAAGCCGGTCGCCGTCGAGCAGCGCCTCGGAGGTTTCGCCGGCGATGACAAGGTCCAGCGTCAGCCCTGCTTGCTCGGCCCGGGGCCGCATCGCGCTCACGACATCGCCCACGATTTCGTGCAGGGCCACGTGGTCCCGTTGGAGACGGAGGGCCCCGGCATCCATCTGGGCGAGCTCGAAGAGGTCATCGATCATCCTGTCCAGGCGCTCGATGTCGCGGCGGATCGTGACGAAGTACCGCTTCATCCCGGCCGTGTCGCTCACGACGCCGTCGTCCAGGGCATCCACCATTGCGCGGATGGTCGAAAGCGGGGTGCGCAGGTCATGGGAGATCGAGGCCGTCAGGTCGCGCCGTTCGCGATCAAGCGCGATGCGTTCGGCCCGGGCCTCGCCCAGCCGCAGCGCGAGCGCGTTCACATCGCTGGCGAGTGCGGCGACTTCGTCGGCGCCGGGGACGGCCGCCCTGGCCTCGAGGTCGCCGGCGGCGAGTTCACGGATGCCGCGGGCAACCACCAGC
>DAOKYT010000052.1:3049-18890 GCA_035326025.1 Tepidiformaceae bacterium | reverse complement strand
TACGTTCGGGACGTAGAGGCCACAGGTTCAAATCCTGTCACCCCGACCAATTCCCCCGCTGCCCGGGCGTCAACAGCACACCCGGAGTGCCCCTCGCGTGAGGGTCAGGCCGCGCCGCCCAGGAGCGACGCGAGGCGCGCCTCAACCTCGCCGGCGTCAGCCCGGGAGAGGGCGCCCAACTCTCCCCGTACGAGCCGGTGGTCCAGGGTAAAGAGCTTGAAGCGCACCCGTGACGGCGCGGGCAGCCCCGCCGCGGTGAGGTCACCTAGCACGTAATCGAGCGGCCACGGCGGGTTGCGCTCGGATGTCACCATGGCCATCACCGAATGCCCCGCCGGCGTGTTGAACGCCTGAGCGTCCGAGAGAACCACCGCGGGGCGGTTCCTGGTTGCGTTCCGGTCGCTGAAGGGAAACGGGACACGGACCACGGTGAACCGCTCAAAGGTCACGGTAAGCCTCTTCATCAGCTGACCCCGCCCATTCCGCGAGCGTGGTTTCGAGAGCGCGCAGGTACTCGATGTCGAGTGGCTGCACACGGCGCACCGTGGCAGTGCCGTCTGGCCCGATCTCCCACGCGATGAGGTCTCCGGGCGCCACCATCAGCGCCTCGCGCACCTGGCGCGGGATGGTCGTCTGGCCCTTTGCGGTGATCTTGGCGATGGTGGGCATGGCGGCTCCCAAGGTCGTGTCCTTACCGCCTTACTGTAGCATTCGCCCTGCGCGTCCGCAGGCAGGCCGCGCCGCCCTTGCCACCCCACCCCGTATCGCCCAGACTCTGCCTCCTGGGAGGTGAAGCCCAATGCGTGTCCTGCCCGGCATCCTTGCCGCCGTGGCCCTCGTGTTCGTCTCAGCCTGCGGCGGCGGTGGCGGCGATAGCAAGTCCGAGGCCGGCCTCGAGAAGGCCGTCCGGCGCGCCGCCGAGGGCATGTTCGGCGGCGACCTCCGCGATTTCTACGATTCGTACGCGAAGGCGTGCCGCGAACAGACCTCCTACGAGGACTTCAAGGACGCCATGGAGGTCGCCGGGGCGTTCATGAGAGCGTTCGCCGGCGCCGGCCTCGATGACATCAAGGTGAAGGACGTCCAGGTCCGCAACGTCGAGGGCGAACGCGGCGAGGCCATGGTCGTGGTCGAGTCCGACAGCGAAGGCTTCGACGAGACCCAGGAAGAAGAGTGGATCGAGTGGACCTGGGAGGACGGCAAGTGGGTGCAAACCGATTGCGCCGGCCTCGCGATGGATGGCGGCTTCAACGATGGCGGCGACGATGACGCCGCCACGGACCAGCAACCCGTGCCCAGCCCCGGATCGGGGCCGGCCATCGGCACGCCGGTCGAGGCGGGCGGCAGCCGCTACACCGTCCACGCCATCGAGGACCCGGCCGAGGCCGGGGAGTTCTTCGGCCCCGATGAGGGCAACCGCTGGGTCGTCATCGAGGTGACCCAGGAGGCCCTCGACAAGCAGGTCTCCAGCGGCCCGTTCGATTTCACCCTGCAGGATAGCGACGGGTTCATCTATGACTTCGACTTCGGCGGGAAGGAGCCGGAGTTCACCAGCCGCGAGCTCGCCCCGGGCCAGCGCCAGCGCGGGTTCATCACCTTCGAGGTGCCGGAGGATGCCGAGCTCGTCGCGGTCTGGGTGGATGCCGACTTCCCGAAGCCGCACACGCTCATCGCCGACCTGGCCAGGGACTGACCTCGCGGGGATGTTCAGCGGGCCCGCGCTGCGGCCGAAGCCAACAGCCGCCACATCGTGGGCTGGAATTGTCGCATGGACCGTCGCGAGTCCCGCCGGCGGCTGGCGGAACGTCCAAACAGCGTCCGGTTCGAGGAGTTGCGGCGGCTGCGAGACTTGTCTGGCTGGACCTTGGATAGGTCGCGAGGCAGTCATTTCGGATTTCGCCGGGGTACTGACAAACTCGTGATCCCCTTCCGCCGGCCGCATGTGCTCTCGGTCTATGTGCGCATTGTGCTGGAGCACACCAGAGAGGATGACGAATGACGGCTGAAGAGCTCGAAGCGCAGGTGCAGGCCATCATCCGCCGCCCCTACCACAGGGTCATCACTGGCGAACCGCGTGAGGGGTACCTCGCTGAGGTTCCGGAGCTCCCGGGGTGCTTCTCTGCGGGTGAGACGCCAGAGGAGGCCATCCGGAATCTCGATGAGGCCATGGCGGTCTGGGTCGAGTCGGCGCTGGTTCACGGGGACCCCATCCAGGAGCCGGCAACGGGGCCGATACGCCTGACAGCTTGACCGCGCGGAGAGATGTGCGGGTCCACGAAGCTCTCCCCGGCTAACCCCGCGGGGCCTGGCGCGAAAGCCCCTCGCGGATCTTCTCGATAGCCGTCCGCGGTGTGGCCGCGGCCCGCGGCGGAGCCCCCGCGGGGACCGACGCCGCGCTTTCGCGGCGCACCTGTTCGCGCACACGCTCGACCAGCGCCGCGGCGGCGGCGAAGCTCGCTTCCACGTCGTCCACGGTCTCGCCGGCGAGCATCGCCGGGTCGATGGCCGGGTTCGTGGCGATGAGCGCCGCCTTGAGCCGTTCGATGGCGGCGCGGCCGGCCTCGCGGCTGGCGGCCAGCTCGGCCTCGCGTTCGGCAAGCTGGTCCTGCAGCGCTTCGAGGGTGAGCTCGGGCGTGGTGGTCGCGTTGTCGTCCATGGAAGTCCTCCGGGTCTGGTGTTGGGAGCGAGGCTGGCGCGCCGGCCAGCGTAAAGCCAAGGTGCAGATGGCACGCTGGTTCGAGTGGCGGGGCGATGCTAGCCTCGGCTTCGGCCCATGAAGTTGCGCTACCTCGTTCCCCTCACCCTCGCTTGCGCCGCGCTGTTGTTCACCGCCTGTGGCGATGGGCCCGATTCGCCCGCGACCGGCTCGACGCCGGGAGCCACCGGCACGCCGGGCACGCCCGCCATCCCCGATGACTTCGGCCCGGCGCCCCTGCTCGGCGGCAATATCACGAAGATCACCCCCGAACACGCCGCGAAAGTGCCCCAGGCGTCGACCGTGACGACGGACCTGGGCGAACCGAAGGGCATCTGCGCCGAAGTCACCTTCGAGGGGCTCCCGCAATACGCGCAGTGGTTCCGCATGGCGGTCGATGGCATCGAAGTGACCGATCAACTCCTCTGGATCATCCCCACGCGTGAAGCGCCCACCACCGGGAAGGTCTGCTTCACGCCCGAACAGGGCCTGGCCGTCGGCAAGCACACCGCCGCCCTCGCCGTCCAGGACCCGAACAACCCGCTCGCCGATTCGAAGCAGGTAGTGGGCTGGGCGTTCGAAGTGGTGCCCTGAACCTTCGCCGCCGGTTTTGCCGCCCTTTGGGTTCGAATACGCGGCCGGATGGACGTGGTGACACCGCGCCGGGCGGGCGAAGATGGATCGCGTGATCGAGCTCGCGAAACGGTACTGGTTGTTCGCCGCCACGCTGGTGGGGGTGGTTGGCGGCGCGGCTGCCTGGGCCCTGGGGAGTGATTCGGCCGCCGATGGCGCCTGGGCCGCCACTACCGTGGTCGCGCTCATCCCGCTCGTCACCGATATCGCCCGCCAGCTGCTCATGCGGCGCGCCGGCGTCGATATCATCGCCGTGCTCGCGATGGCGGGCTCGCTGGCGCTTGGCGAATACCTCACCGGCGCGGTCATCGCCATCATGGTCGCCACCGGCATCGCCCTCGAGGAATACGCCGAGGCGCGCGCCAGCCGCGAGCTTTCCTCGCTGCTCCAGCGCGCGCCCCGCACGGCAGTGCGCGTCGAGGGCGACCAGCTGGTACCGGTGGCCATCGAGGATGTGCGGGCGGACGACATCCTGGTGGTGCGCGATGCGGATGTGGTGCCGGTCGATGGCATGGTGGTCGAGGGCGTGGCCGTGCTCGACGAATCGGCGCTCACGGGCGAAAGCCGCCTGGTGGAGCGCGGGATGGGCGAGCGTGTGGCCAGCGGCGTGGTGAACGCCGGCTCGCCCTTCCGCATCCGGGCCACGGCGACAGCCGAGGCGAGCACCTATGCGGGCATCATCCGGCTGGTACGCGCCGCCCAGGAATCGAAGGCGCCGCTGGTCCGGCTCGCCGACCGCTACGCCATGTTCTTCCTGCCGCTAACCCTGGTCGTTGCCGGGCTGGCCTGGGTGCTGGCTGGCACCCCCGAGCGCGCCCTCGCCGTCGTGGTGGTGGCCACGCCCTGCCCGCTCCTCCTGGCGGCGCCCATCGCCATCGTCTCCGGCGTTTCGCGCGCGGCCAGGCGCGGCATCGTGGTGAAGGGCGGCGGCGCCCTCGAGGTCATGGCCCGCGCCCGCGCCGTCTACATGGATAAGACCGGCACGCTGACCGCCGGCGAGCCCGTGGTCGACCGCATCGGCGTGTTCGGGTCGATCCCGGAAACCGAGATCCTGCGCCTCGCGGGCTCGCTCGATCAGCTCTCGTCCCACGTGATGGCTGCCTCGCTCGTGCGCGCCGCGCGCGACCAGGGGCTCGCGCTCTCGATCCCGGCGAACGTAAGCGAACGCCCCGGGGCCGGCATCGAGGGCATCGTCGATGGCCGGCACGTGCGGCTCGGCAAGTTCGCCTGGCTCAAGGGCGATGGCGGTCTCCCCGACGCGGCCCGCCGGTTCTATCGCGGCATCCAGCGCGAGGGCGGTTCCAGCGTCTTCGTCGAAGTCGATGGCGAGCTCGCCGGGGCGTTCGTGCTCCAGGACCCGATCCGCCCCGAGGCCCCACGGGCGATCCGCGCCCTCAAGCGCGCCGGGGTCGGCGAGGTCGTGATGGTGACGGGCGACCACCCGACCATCGCCGGTGCGGTCGGCGCGGCCCTCGGCGTCGACCGCGTGCTGGCCGGGCTCACGCCGGGCGAAAAGGTCGACGCGGTCCGCCGCTCGAAGGACCGGCGGGTGACGCTCATGGTGGGCGATGGCATCAACGACGCGCCCGCCCTGGCCGCGGCCGATGTCGGCGTCGCCATGGGCGTGCGCGGCGCCACGTCCTCATCCGAGGCGGCCGATGTCGTGCTCATGGTCGACCGGCTGGACCGCCTCTCCGAGGGGTTTACCATCGCTCGCCGCACGCGGGCGATAGCGGTCGAGAGCATGGTCCTGGGCATGAGCCTTTCGTTCGTGGCGATGGGCTTCGCGGCCTTCGGCTATCTGCCGCCGGTGGCCGGAGCGGTGCTCCAGGAGGGCATCGACGTGCTGGCGATCCTGAGCGCGCTGCGGGCACTTGGAGGTGGCCGGAGTGGCGCGCCAACGGCACGCATCCCCGCCGAACTGGCCGAGGATCTGAAACGGGAGCACCTCCGCCTCGGGCCCGCGGTCGAACAGCTCCGCTCGCTCGCCGACCGCATCGAGGACATGAGCCAGTCCGAGGCCGCCGAGGCCATGGGTGGCATCGCCAGCTTCCTCGAAGGCGACATTCTCCCGCACGAGCGCGAGGACGAGCGCACCCTCTATCCAAAGCTCGCCGCGCTGCTGCGGGGCGAAGAGCCCCTGGCGCCCATGAGCCGCACCCACCAGGAGATCTTCCACCTGGTCCGCCAGTTCCAGTCGCTGCACGACGATATGCCCGCCGCCGGCCCGGAGCGCGAGGACCTGGCCGACATCCGCCGCGTGCTCTACGCGCTCCACGCCGTGCTGCGGCTGCACATCGCCCAGGAAGAGGAACTCTACCTCTCGCTCGACGATGAGTACCTGGCCCGGGGGCGGGCATCGGTGGGCGGGGCCGCCCCGGCGCGGGCCTGAGGCATACTGGCTGGCGCTCAGGCCGGCCGAGTCTGCGGCTGCCCGCGGCGCACCAGCCGGAACGGCAGCTCGCGGCGCACTTCGCTCTCGCCGCCACCGGCAATCACGTTGACCCGGTAGCCGCCGAAGCGCGGCAGGGAAACCTGCACGGTGGCGGCCACCTGCGACAGCTGGGATGAACCGGCGGGGAGCCCCGGCGGGCGGCCCATGTTCACCTCGGCCTGCAGGCGCAGCACCTCCTGGGCGTCATCGTCATCGATCGTGATGAGGACCGGGATGGGCACGTTCGTCTCGTCCCATTCGATGCGGACACCGGCGGCGATGGCCAGGCGCACCGGCGCGGGCGCCTCGTTCGCCCCCACCGTGTCCCAGCCGCCACCCATCAGGTAGAGCTTGTTCCCCACCACCTCGGCGTGGTCGGCAAGGACCGCATAGTCGATGTCCACCGCGCCATGGTACGCCTGGAGCGCATGGGCGCCAGCTACCCGGGAAGTGAGGGATCCGGCGCCGCGCCTTAAGTGCAACCCGCCGTTCACCTGCGTGCCACTCCGGAGGGAGCCCCGGAAGTTCGCTAACGAAGATGAGAGTACATCCCCCCGCGGTGGGCATTCGCCATACCCGGGCGGACAGGGGGCACCCGCGCATGAAACTTCGCCATCTCAAGCTGCGGCTCATTCACAAGATCCTCGGAGGGTTCCTGACCGTTATCGGCCTCATGGCCATCGTCGCGATCGTGGGGATGGTCCAGCTCGAAAAAGCCTCGTCCCGGACCGATGCGGTCTACCGCGAAAACGTCAAGGGCATCGAGTACTCGCTGCTCACCAGCAATCACATGATCGCCAGCCTCGCCAACGAAAAGCGGGCAATGCTCGCCGCCGACGCGGGCCAGCGCAAGGCGCTCATCCAGGCCTCGCGCGATGCCATGGAGCAGGCCCGCGCGGCCATGGCCAACTACCGCGCCACTCTTTCGAGCGATTCGGCGGCGCGGGCCTGGGCTCCCGTCGAGGCCCGGGTGGAATCCGTGATCGCCGGGC
Source organism: Tepidiformaceae bacterium (assembly GCA_035326025.1). GTDB lineage: Bacteria > Chloroflexota > Dehalococcoidia > Tepidiformales > Tepidiformaceae > Amarobacter. The sequence goes on along the minus strand of DAOKYT010000052.1, from coordinate 12,136 downwards.
GCGAACACGTGCTCGCGCTCATCGAGAAGGGCGACAGTGTGGGCGCCACCCTCGCCGCAAGCGAAATGCAGGCAACCGTCGAGGAGATGAACCAGGCGCTCAACGAGGCCGCCGGCCATAACTCTCAGCTCGCCTTCGAAGCCCGCAAGGCCGCCGCCGACGCTGCCGGCAGTTCCCGCCTCCTCCTCATCGGGCTGACGGCCGTGGCCGCCGTGGTGGCGATTGGTGGCGGCACCTGGCTCGCCCGGTCCATTTCCGGCGCGGCCAGCCAGGCCGCGGCCGCCGCGGCCCGGCTCGCCCGCGGCGACGTCAACGTCCAGGTCGACACCACGTCGTCGGATGAGATGGGCGACCTGGGACGCGCCTTCCGGGAGATGACCGGCTACCTGCGGGAGATGGTGGGCGCCGCCGAGGAGGTGGCCTCCGGCAACCTGGCGGCCACCGTCCAGCCGCGGGGAGAGGACGATGCCCTCGGCAACGCGCTCAGGCGCATGGTGGGCAACCTGGGGGCGCTGGTCAGCACGGTCCAGGAAAACGCCCTCGCCATCCTCTCGGCCTCGGAGCAGCTCGAAGAATCGTCGAACCAGATGGCCCAGGCGACGAACCAGATCGCGACGGCCATCAACGAGGTCACGACCTCGACGGTGGCACTGAACAGCCTGGCGCATGATTCGACGGCCGAAGTCGAGCGGCTCGCCGCCGGTTCGCAGCAATTGTCAGCGAGCGCGCAATCGAGTGCCGAATCGGCGCGCGCAAGCCAGCTCGAAGCAGCCTCCATGGGCGAGCGCATCGCGCGGGCGTCAGAGGCCTCCCTGGCGGTGGCCCGCACGGCCGAATCCAGCAAGGAGTCGGCCCTCGAAGGGCGGCGGGCCGTCGCCCAGGCTGTCACCTCCATGGAATCGATCGCCGAGGCGGTCGCGCGCGCCTCCGGGCGGGTGACGCAACTGGGCGAGCTCGGCGGCCAGATTGGCGACATCGTCAAGGTCATCGACGAGATCGCCTCGCAAACGAACCTGCTTGCCCTCAACGCCGCCATCGAGGCGGCGCGCGCCGGCGAGGCCGGCCGGGGTTTCGCGGTGGTCGCCGAGAGCGTCCGCGGCCTCGCCGAGCGCTCGAGCGCCAGCACGAAGGAGATCGCCGAGCTCATCGGCCGGGTGCAGGCCGGCACGCGCGATGCCGTGGCCGCCATGGCCGATGGCGTGCGCGATGTCGAGGCGGGCCGCCAGATCACCGCGGCCGCGGGCGATGCGCTCGAATCGATCCTCACGTCGGTGGGGCAATCGGCCGGGCAGATGCAGGAAGTTGCCGGCGAGGTACGGGAGCTGGCGGCAGGCGCCCGCCACATCATCGATGCGACCGGGGCCATCGCGGCGCTGGCGAGCGATTCGGCCAACGGCGCCGCCGAAATGGCCGGCGGGACCGAGCGCGTGAGCATGGCCATCAGCCAGGTCTCGGTCACTTCGGAACAAACGTCGGCCTCGGCCGAACAGGTCTCCGCCTCGACCCAGGAGCTCTCGGCGCAATCCGGGGAGCTGGCGGCGACGGCGACCCGCATGCGCGACTTCGCCCGCGCGCTGAACGAGGCGGCAGGCCAGTTCCACCTGGCCTGAAAGGCCACGGGCCTGGCGGCCTGCCGATCGTTTGTCTTGCGCCTCGCCCGCGGCGCACCTACAGTCGCCCTATGCCGCTCTTCGGGGCACCCGGCCAGCGCATCGGCTACCAGGTCTATCCGCATCCCGGGGGTGCGCCGCCCGTCGTCCTCATCCACGGGTTCACGGCGAGCTCGGCCTCGTTCGAAGCGAACCTCGATGGCCTGCGCGAACACTTCACGGTGGTAACCGTGGATCTCCTCGGCCACGGGAACAGCGATGCGCCCATCGCCTCGGCCGCCTATGGGCCCGAACAGGCGATCCGGCGGCTCATCAACCTCTTCGACCATCTCGGTTTCGGCCAGGTGCTGCTCTGCGGGCACTCGCTCGGCGGCGCCCTCGCGCTGCGGTTCGCGCTCGACGTTCCCGAGCGCGTGGCGGGCCTCGCCATCATCAACTCGAGCTCGGCCGCGGGCCCTCCACAGTGGCGCGAGACTGCCCGGGCGGACATGGCCGAAATGGCCGCCCGCGTGCGCGCCGAAGGCACCGGGTTCTTGAAAAAGACCCGCCTCTACCCCGCGCACTCCCGCCGGCTCGACCCGGTTTCGAAGGAGCTCCTCACGCGCGACTTCGACCGCATCCAGCCGGCCGGGCTGGCTGGCACGGTCGAATCGCTGGTGGTGGAGGTGAACGCCTACGAGCGCCATCCCGAGCTTGCTATGCCCATGCTCCTGGTAGTCGGCGACCGCGATGCGGACTTCGCCCCGAAAGCGGAGGCATTCGCGGCCCGCTTCCCCGAAGGGCTCGTCCACATTGTCCATCTTCCCGAGGCGGGGCACGCCGCGAACCTCGAACAGCCGCGCGAGTTCGAGGCCGCACTGGTGGCCTTCGCGCGGATGATCGGCTACCTGCCCGCCGCCGCGCCCCGTGGCGGGCTCGGCGCCACGCGCCTCATGACCACCCTCGGCGGCGTCCTGGTTGTCGCCGGCATCGGCCTGCTCGCGGCGGCGCTCTTCCTCAACGGTGGCGGCGACGGGGATGATGACGGGCCGATCCTGGCCGCCCCGGCGCCCTCGGAGGAGGCGCGCGCCGCGGCCACGCCCACGCCGGAGGAACAGGCCGCGGGCACCCGGGCTGCTGGCCCGCTCAACGTGGGCGGGGCCACCGCCACCGCGGCTTCGAACACGCCGCCCGCCGCCACCGCGACGCCCCCGGCGACGCCCACGCTGCCGCCAGCCACGCCCACGGCCCGCCCGGCCGCGCAACAGCCAACGAACACCCCCACCCCCACGGCCACCCCGGCGCGGGAGCCCACGCCCGCGCCAACGGCCACGCCCGCCGGCCCCTACGCCGCCATCAGCGGGCCCACCACCGCGGAAGTGGGTGAGACGGCGGTGTTCTACGACGCCTCGGCGCCCCAGGATCAGGTGTTGAAGCAGACCTGGACGACGCCTTCGGGCACCGTCTCCTGGGTCGCGGGCGTGTCCGTGACGTTCACGTCGCCGGGCTGCCATACGGTGTCGCTGACGGCGCTCTTCAAGGACGGCACCTCCCGGACCGCCGCGCTCGCGGTCTCGGTGGGCGGCGTGGCCTGCAGGTAGCTCGCCTCCCACGCGTCCCGGTCCCCGGCATTGGCCGGACGGCGGTCAGCCTGGTCATCATCTCCATGCCCGGGCAGCCCTTCGGCGTGATCGTGCCGGTCTCCAGAACGGTGACGGCGGCATCTCGTTCGCAAACAGTCCAATTTCCCGCCCCCCTGCGCATAAGGGGTGAGGGCAGGGGCGAGCCGCCGCCAGCCCGGAATTGCCGCGCTAATTCATCACCAGGGTGGCTGGCTCGCTGACGTAGATCCAGTAGACCTTGAGCTGGAAGAGCCCGCCGAAGTCGTTCACATAGCGGGGCTGGCCGGGCAAGTGCGAAAGCCATGTGTTCGTCGGGTTATCGAACTGCAGCACCTGGGTGTACTTCACCCCGGCCAGGGCCTCGGCGACCGCCTTGCTGGTGCCCGTGTAGGTGAAGTTGTTCCAGCCCGGCTGGAGCTCGATGGCGCGGCCAGGCGCGGGATTGGGGTTGGGGCTCGCCAGGTTCGTGGCCGGTGCATCGACCCAGTAGGCGTCGTACTGCTGGATTTGCGGGTAGTCGCTCGCATAGGCGGGCGCCAGCCGGGCGAACCGCCGGTAGCCCCCCGGCCTGTCGAGGAACATCTTCAGCGGGTCCCAGCGGTAGATGACCTTCCAGGGGGTGGGGAGGCTGGAGGCAGCGCCCGGCAGGTTCCCGGTCGGCTCCAGGTGGGCGATGTTCGACCATTGGCCGTTGAGCTGCTGCACCACGATCGCGCCCGGCCCGGGCGAGACGGTGCTCACGTCCTTGCTCACCAGCCCGATATCCTCGTTGGCGCCCGGCCAGGCGAGCGCGGGCTTCGCGGGCGCGCCGCCGATGTAAAGCGTGACCGTGCGGCCCGGCAGCCCGCAGCCCGGCGATTCGGCCGCGCTCCGCACCTTGATGGAGTAGGTGCTCGCCCGGCCAAATGCCTGGGCCGTGGTGCTGCCGCACTCGGTGCTTTCGATGAGCGCCTGGATGGCGGTGCCGCCGGGCACGTCTTTCCAGTCCTTCAGGGGCGCGCCGCTGATCGACATGGGCACGCGCGCCACGGCGCCCGCCATGTTGATGATGCCCGAGCCCGCCCAGTTCTGGCCGTGGGGCGCCGGCTCGGCCGGGGTGGCCGCATCGCGCGCCGCCTTGATGTAGTCGGCCGCGGCCAGGCGCGAATTGCGCGACATCATGAGCGCGAACGTCCCGCTCACCAGCGGCGTCGAGAAGCTGGTGCCGCCCTCGTAGCCATCGCGCGCGTCGCCAATCTCCGCATAGGGGTTTGCCAGGCCGATGTCCGTGCGAGTGGTGCTCACCAGCTTGTTGCCGGGCGCGGCGAAGTCGATCGCGGGGCCGTAGTTCGAGTAGGCGGCCCAGATGTTGTCGTTCAGGTTGTTCGAGGCGCCGACGGCGATCAGGCTCGGGAACTCGGTATACGCCGCCGGGTAGGCCGTGCCCACCTGGGAAGAGCCGACGGGATGGTTGCCGGCCGCCGCCACCACGATGACGCCCGAGTCCTGGGCGAGCTGGAGCGCCGCCCGCAGGCGCGGGCTGTCCGCGTCCTGGTCGCCCGGCTTCGATGCCACGGAGACATTGATGATCCGGGCGCCGTTGCGGACCGCGTACTCGATGCCATCGGCGACATCGGCCATGCGGCCTTCGCCCTGGCAATCGAGCACTTTCACGGTCATCAGCTTCACGTCCCAGGCGACTCCGGCGATGCCCTGGCCGTTGTCCCCGGCCGCGCCGATGATGCCCGAGACGAGCGTGCCGTGGCTGCCGATGTTCGATGGCGATGAGCCCATGTCGTCGAGGATGTTGCCGGTGGGCAGCGAGCTGGTGTAGCCGCAGAGGGCGGCGTTGGCCGTGGTCAGCGAGACATACCGGCAGCCGTAGCGGTCGTTGGTGCACTTGTTGCCGTCGCGGTCGATGCCATCGCTCTGGTTATCGATCGGGTTTTCCCAGAGCCGCCCCGCGAATTCCGGGTGGGTGACATCGAGGCCGCTATCGATAACGGCGACCACGACCTGGCTTGAGCCGGTGTGGATATCCCAGGCTCCCGGCGCGCCGATCATCCCCAGGTACTGGGCCTGGTTGGCGTTGTAGTACGGGTCATCCGGGATGCCGGCGGCGTAGACCGGCGCATCCCGCACCGCGGAGATGACATCCGGGCGGGCGCGCAGTTCCGCCAGGAACTCGCCGGCCGTCTTCCCCTTCGGCACGGCCAGGCGCCGGAACCCCTGTTCCGCGAGCGTCGGCGGCAGGCCATCGGCGCGCAACTCCTGGGCCGAAACCCCCGTATCGAACTGGACATCGACGTACGCTTCCGGGGCCTCGGCCAGGGCAATGGGTTCATGAAGGGTGGTGGTTGCCGCTCCCGTGGTCGCGGCCAATACCAGGGCGAAAATGCCCAGCCATCGCGCGCGCACACAACCTCCCCGCGGTTATCCGCTCAGTTCGAATCTACCCCGATGATCGCCGGGGTTGGGATTGGCGTGGGCTCCGTGGCCGGGCGCTGGCCGAGGAGTTTGTCGTCAATCATAACCGCAAGTTCGCGCGCCTGGTCGATCGTCATGAACGGTTCGCCACCGTACGTCTGGACGCTCACCACGGCGTTGCCCCGCCGGAACAGGAAGCGGTGGTAGACCGCCACCACCTCGGAGGTGCCAATCGTGCCCTGCACCAGGCTGTAGGCCGCCGATTCGTTGGCAAGGCCACGCGGCTTCTCTTTCTCGGTGCCCGGCAGCGACCCGATCTTGTCCGAAAGATGCGCGAAGGCTGCCTTCGCGCCTTCGGCATCGGCGAACAGGTAGGTCTCGATGGTGCTGTAATAGCCGCCCTGCAATACCTGGGCCGAAAGCCCCACCGGCTGGTAGAGCACCTGGTAGCCATCCACGATCTTCCACTCGCGCGCCCGGTCCTGCCCTTCCTGGTCGTTGATAAACCAGTACGAGCTCGTGAAGGTGGTGATGTTCATCGTGAACGTATCGGAGACGTTCACCTCGTTCTCGCCGGGCACCTCGCTGATGAGCGGGATGTACTTCGAGGCAGGCAGGGCCACCACGGGTTCGGGGCCCCCGAGCGTGCCACCGGTGCTGGCCGGTCCGTTGTTGCCATCCACGGTCGTACTAACGTCCGGGTCGCCGCTATTGTTCCCGGCCACCAGGAAGATCACCACCACGGCCATGGCGATGAGGACCAGGCCGGCGGCGAGGATGAGGAGGGGCTGGTTCCTGCGCATCGCGCCTCCGGGTTAGTTGCCGGCGGCCGGCGTGTAGTTGCTCGTGGGCGTCGGTTCGACCGCCGGCTTCTGGCCGAGCGCCTTCTGATCGGCGATGAGCGCCACCTCGCGCGCCGGGTCCACCTTCATGAAGCCTTCGGCGCCCTTCGTCAGCACCACGGTCACCAGGTTCCCCCGGCGGAAGATCACGTGGTGGTAGACGGCGTTCACCTTCGACTTGCCGATGGTGCCGAAGGTGGCCGTGAAAGCGGCGGATTCATTGCCGACCGCCTCCGCGCTCACCGGGTTGGCGCCAGTCGACTTGATGATCGATTCGAAATAGGCCATCGCGGCCTTCGCTCCCGCCTCGTCGGCGAAGAGGTGCGATTCGACGCGGACGTAGAAGGCGCCATTGAGGACGGCGGTGTCGCGCCCCTCGGGCGAGTAGCCCGTTTCGTAGCCGCTCTGATAGCCCCATTCGGCCAGGAGGCGCCTGCCTTCCTCGGCCGAGCTGAAGGTGCGCGTGGGCGCGTAATTCTCGATGTTCAGAACGAATGTGGCCGGGATATCGGTGATCCAGTTGACGCCGAGGTCGGTGATGGCGACGGAGTACTTGCTGGCGGGCCCATCGAGCTTTGGCGAGCTGCCGGTGGTGGAGGAGTTGGTGGCGCCAGGCGCGCTGGTCCCGGTCGGGCTGGCGCCGGCCGTGCCACTATCGCCGCCACAGGCAGCGAACGCCGGCACGATGAGGGAACAGGCGAAAAGGGCCAGCAAGAGCCGGCGTTGCATAACAGCTCCGGGGGCGATGTGTAGCCCGAGTGTACGTTTGACCCCGGTTTGGCGGAAGGAAAGGAGAAAAGAAAGGGAGAAGGGAGAAGCGAGAAGGGAGAAGTGCCCCACCCCGCCAGGCCTCCGAACCGCGACGGGGAGGGAGCGGCGCTCGCGCATGCCACCCTCCGCCGCGCGGCAGCCCGCCCCGCCCTGCCACCCGGGCCTTGGAGCTGCGGGCACCGCCGGCAGAGGGTGTGTCACTTCCCTCCCGAGGTGCGCCATGGCCGATGCCACTCCCCTGCCCCTCCTCCTCCAGCGGCTCGACGAGGACCGCCGCCAGCGCTACCGCGAGAACCTGGCCTTCTACCAGGGCTCGCAATGGGCCGGCCGCCCGCGCCGCGGAGAGCGGCGCCTCACCTTCAACTACGCGAAGGCCCTCATCGATAAGGTCACGAGCTACCTGCTCACCGGCTCGTCGATCCAGCTCGAGGGGGGCGAAGGCGGCGCTGAGCGGGCGCGCGCCGCCGAACGGGCCTACCGCGAGGTGGAGCAGGCCAACGCGCTCGCCCAGCTCGACTACGAGACCGAGCTCGATTGCGCCGTCCTCGGCGACGCCTGCTACCGCGTCTCCTGGGATGCCGCCGGTGGCGGCGTCCGGGTGACCGCGCCCGATGCGCAGGGCATCTTCGCCTGGCGCCAGCCCGACGACCCGGCGCGCCTGGTGGCCATCGCCTCGCAGTACCGGCTCGCGGCCGGGCCCGGCCTGCCCGGGCGGCCCGAAGACCTGGTGACCGAGTACTGGACGCCCTCGGCCTTCGAGCTCTGGCGCGGCAACGAGCTCGCCGAACGGCAGCCGAACCCCTACGGCTTCATCCCGTTCGTCCTCTTCCCAAACGTGCGCGAACCGAAGCAGGCCTGGGGTGCGAGCGACATCCCGGCGCTGGTCGAATCAAGCCGCGAACTCAATCGCGCGTTCAGCCAGCTCAGCCAGATCCTGGAGCTTTCGGGCAACCCCATCGCCGTGCTCGAAGGCGTCCAGGGCGCCCAGGACATTGCCGTCGAACCGGGCGCCGTCTGGGAGGTGCCGGAAAGCGCGAAAGCCTACCTGCTGGACCTGCTCCAGGGCGGCGGCGTGGCCCTCCACCGCGAATACATCGACCTCGTCTACCGGACGCTCCACGACCTCGGCGAATCGCCGCGGACAGCCTTTGGGCACAACCCACAGGGCCTCAGCGGCGTGGCGCTCAACACCGAGCTCGACCCCATCGCGCGGAAGGTGGCGCGCAAGCAGCGCATCCGCACGGCCGTCTACGAGCGGCGGGCCGAGCTCATCCTGCGGCTGCTGCAGCAGTTCGCCGGGGTGGAGACCGCCAGCGTGCGGCCGGTGATGCACTGGGGGCCCATCCTCCCGGTCGACCGCTCGCGGCAGGTGACGGAGGAACGGGCGCTGGTGGAGGCGGGCATCCAGTCGCGGCGCACCGCGGCGGCCCACCTGGGCAGCGAAGACCCGGAGGCGGAATGGGCGCGCGTGATGGAGGAGCGGGAAAGCAGTTGAGCGGTGCGGCTACCCCCGGACCTCCGTGCCGAACACCAACTGACGCTCGCCGGCACTGAGGCCATACGCCTGAGCAACGAATTCCTCCATCTCCCGATCGCCGTCCTTGAACTCGTGCTCCAATTGCGCCAGCCGCCCAGCGTCCGCCGGGTCGGTCAGTCGTTGCTTCTCCTTCAGGCCGTGCAATTCTCGGGCGAGCGTGATGATCCGGGCAGAAAGCGACGGGTCACGATCAACGGGAGCGATGGGCAGTGGGTCAATAAACTGGCGATTGGCAGTCCGGAAGCCGCCGCGGAAAGTGTTGTCCTGGAGCCGAAAGACGAAGTTCAAGACCTGGGAGTTAAGCATGGCAGCGCACCAAA
>DAOKYT010000052.1:0-3039 GCA_035326025.1 Tepidiformaceae bacterium | reverse complement strand
CATCCGAAATCAACGCGCCGCCGACATCAACATTGTCCAATGAGAAGAGCCCAGTGGCGTCAATGCCTGCGCTAAGACGGCCAACAAGCCGCGGGATGGCCAGCTTGGGTTCATCGTGCAGACCAAGGTTCTGAGAACGCCCAAAGCGATACCATTCGTCGTCATCAAACGGGCGCTCCCCGGTCACCGCGTTCGCCTCGCGCGCTCGCAGCTTTTGCTCGTGCTGCTTCAGGTAGGCCCACCCCTTTGGGTATCGAGTCTGCATCTCCTCGGGCGGAATCAGCGTGGCGTGGCGCGACGTCACCGTGTAGGGGAATAGCAAATGCACGTCGCTCCGCCTGATCTCGTAGCGATCGACATCGGTTCCACTTAGCAAGGGCTTGATTAGATCAGGCTCGAACTCACGAGCGGCCCCGAGTTCTGAAGCTCCTTCCCCCCTTTCACGCTTGAACCTCCTGTAGCCAACCGCACCGCTGGGCAGCCCGAGGGCACGCAGGTGGTAGACGTGGTCAGCACTAGTCTGAAGCCCCGTGAAGACGTGGGACGCGACCTCCGAGAACGGCGGGCATTCCAGATTCAGCCGCTCGACGAACCGCCGAGCGTTGCCTAGGGTGAGGACCCACGGCCCGGTGCCAGAAGGATGATCGATCTCGCCGCGCTCGACGCTGGACCCCGGTGGAATGTGATTCCTGTCGAGGCCTTCAACCACCTCCGCAAGCCGGTCGCGATCCTGCCGGCCCCCGGAGTCGAGTCCAACCGGGCGGATGATCCTCGTCCGCTCCAGCCCCGCGTTGCGCCGAAGCAGCAGAAGGCACGTGTAAGTAGTGACTTCATCGAAGACCTGCTGGTCGCCAAAGTGGACGATCTCCTCGACAGCAGCTTCCCCGCCCAGGTGCTCCCGGAGCTGCTTCCCGTACTGGTTGGTCATGAACTTGTGCGGCACGATGTAACCCACGCGGCCGCCAGGACGAACGAGTTCCAGCGCACGTTGGATGAACGGCAGGTAGACGTCGAACGCGCCGCTCACGGCGTAGTTCGCGCGCAGGTAGTCCGCTTCGCGGCGATCCTGGGTCTGGATCTCAACGTACGGGGGATTGCCGAGTACCACGTCAAGGCCGCCCTCGACTGCCACGGCTGGGAACGTTTCGCTGAACTCGAACCGCCGTTTTGAGGTCCAGTCACTTCCGAAGAAGGGTCGAAGCTCCTCTGCGCTGCCATGGATGAGGCTGTTTCTCACGACGAGATTCTCCTGAAGCATGGGCAGCTTCATGGGAGCCGCCAGCGCCCGCAAGAGGAGATTCAGCCGCGCAACGTTAACGGCGTGCTCGTCGAGATCGACCCCAAAGATCGACCGCCGTAGAAGCGCCAGGCGTTCATCCTGTGAGATCCCAGAGCCCGAGGCCTCAAGAAGAACGTCATACGCCCGGATGAGGAAGCTTCCGGACCCGCACGCAACATCAGCGATGCGAACGTCGTGAAGCCGATCCGGGTTTTCATAGAGAAGTGCCTCAACCGTATGGCGCACAAGGTAGTCCACGATGAATCTGGGCGTGTAGTAGACCCCCCGGCGCCGTCTCGCCTCCCTGCGGCCGACTGTTTCTGTGGGTGCGGCAAGCCCCGGCAGCGAACTCTGTGGGAGCTTGGCCGGTCGGCGCACCTCAAAGCCAAGGTACTGCTCGTAAATCCGGCCAAGGGCATCGGCGCTGATCGCCGAGAAGTCGAACTCCACGCTCGTGCCAGGCGGCCGGTAGAGCGAATTCGCAATTTCAGCCACTCGCGTGTCATCCACGTAGGCTGAAGCCCAGCGGTCGCCGATGACGGGGAACAGGTCGCTGTCATATCGCTGCGCGTAGTACGCGAAGATCTGGTTGACTTCACCAAGGAGCGTCGAACCGAGCGTGCGGGTACGGTAGCGGTGCAACGCCTCGCGCAGTCTAGAGTCCTCAATCTCCCGGTCCTCCGCGGTCCGGATGAAGACCAGGCGATTCAGCAGCTCCTGAACGAGGTCATCGACCTCCGCCGAAGCCATCTGCGGATACCTGACGACAAGCTCCCCAAACAGATCCTGGCGGGCACGCCTCAGAACTCCTGCCAGCTTCTGCTCGACCGGCTCCCGGGGCTCGGCACCGCCGGTCAACACAGCTTCAGCATCTAACAGGTGCGCCGCCATGGACTCCTTCGAAAGCAGCCAAAGCCGGTCGAGTTCAGGGATGAAGTCCTCACATCGAAGGTTAAGGACCACGTGCTGGGTCGGCGAGCCTTCGTGGAGTGCGTTGAACACCTGAATCGTCTCGAAGTTCGTAAGTACCGCCCAGTGCATGCCCTTGTTATAGGCGTAGCCGACCGCCTGGATGGCCCACTCTGGCCGTGTCATGTCGGTGACCAGGTGTTTGGCTTCCAGCAGGAAGCGGGTCACATTGCCCGTCTTGAAGGCGTAGTCCACGCGGCCGCCGGCGACACCCAATTGCTGCACGACGTCCGTGTTGCCGCTTGCATCGGTCTCGGTCTGCCAGCCCAGTGCCCGAAACAGGGGGAGAATGAAGTCCTGACACGTCTGGAGTTCCTTGCCCTGATACCGCCGCCGTCTCTCAGTGGGCGTCAAGGCTTCGTAGCGCCTGACTATCTCGGCGATTTCTGCTTGAGCCTGTGGCGTTGGAGGCATTGAGTAGGATTGTAGCCGTACGACGCGTGCTGTGAGACGGGGCGCCTCAGGAAGCGTGCGGGAGGGCCCGCTTTTTTGCGCAGAGGGCGGTGTCGGCCTGGTTCAGTAGATGGTCGGGGCTTGCGGAAGCGCCGAGCTGTTCGAGGAAGACCACCTGCCAGGCGGTGCCGGTGTACTTAGGGCCGTAGCCCGCGCCGGGTTTCACCCAATAGCCCTCCGGGTGCTGCGCGGCCAGGATGCTGGCGATGGGGTCGGCGGCCATCCCCGTCGCGCTGGGCCAGCAGCCAGCCCGCGGGGGTTGGCATCTCCCCCTTTGGCCGGAATTTGTGAAGCGTTACGCATTCGCCAACGCCACGCCGCGCTACGTTCGATGAGGC
>DAOKYT010000051.1:0-19445 GCA_035326025.1 Tepidiformaceae bacterium | reverse complement strand
CAGGCGCCGCATGCCCTCCTCCAGGCGGTCGTCCGGGGTGGTGACACTGAGGCGGGAGTCACGGTGCAACCGGGAGGAGGTGGCACACCCAGCCTCTGGGCGATCCGGCGTGCGAGCTGGTCTTTGATTTCGCTGTGGCGGGGAATGGCCTCCCGGGCGCCGGTGGTGGGGTCGATCCACACGGAATGGGAACGCCCTTCACGGAGCAACTGGCAACCGTGGGCCGATAGGTGCCGGATCAGATTGACGCGTTTCACCCGATGCGGACAGTTTCCCGCTTCGCGGTTGCCGAGGCTCTCTTGAGGCCCTCTTCGCGCAGTACTTCGAGCATAAGCTCGATAGCCGCGGCGAGATCTTCGAGCGTCTCCTGCAGCGTTTCGCCCTGGCCATTCGCACCGGGGACCTCCGGGCAGTAGGCCCAGAAACCGCCTTCGTCCGCCGGTTCAACGATGGCCGTGAACTCGTTCGTCATGGATTCAGTTTATCACGACCGCTCCGCCCACCGGGCCCGATTACTGCCAGCATGGGCTGGTACCGCTGGAAGCCGCGTTACCTGGCCGACCAGGCCTCCAGGCGCCGCATGCCCTCCTCCAGGCGGTCGTCCGGGGTGGTGACACTGAGGCGGATGTAGCCCTCGCCGTTCAGGCCATAGCCACGGCCGGGCGTCACCACCACGCCGGTCTCGTCGATCAGGCGAGCAGCGTATTCCGCGCTGGTCACCCCGGCCGGGAGCTTCGCCCAGACGTAGAGCGAGGCTTTGGGTGTATCGACTTCCAGGCCACATTTGCGGAGCACCTCGACGATCCGGTCGCGGCGGCGCTGATAGATGGCGTTGTGCTCGTCGATGCAGTCCTGGGGGCCGTAGATGGCCTCGATGGCCATCTTCTGGATGGCCTGGGGGATGCCGCTATCGATGTTCGACTTGACGCGCATCAGGGCATCGACCATCCGGGCGTTGCCCACGATCATGCCGATGCGCCAGCCTGTCATGTTGTAAATCTTCGACCACGAGTTGAACTCCACGGCCACATCCCGGGCGCCGGGCACCTGGAAGATGCTGATGGGCTTGTAGCCGTCGTAGGCCACATCGCAGTACGGGTTGTCGTGGAGGATGGCGACGTCGTACTTCTTCGCCCAGGCGACAGCCCGTTCGAAGAAGTCGAAGTCCGCGACGGCGCCGGTTGGGTTATTCGGGTAGTTCAGCCACAGCACCTTCGCCTTCCGGGCCACGTCGGCCGGAATGGCGTCCAGGTCTGGCTTCCAACCGCTTTCGCGGGTGCAATCGAGCCGGTAGCTCGTCCCCCCGGCGAACATCGTGCCGACCTCGTACACCGGGTAGCCAGGATCCGGCACCAGGGCGACATCGCCGGGATCGATGAAGCACAGGGCGATGTGCGCGATCCCTTCCTTCGAGCCGATGAGCGGCAGGGTCTCCGTCACCGGGTCGAACCTCACCTCGAAGCGGCGCTCGTACCAGTCGGAGATCGACTGCCGCAGTTCGGGTAAGCCTTCCGACTCGGGGTAACGGTGGTTCACGGGCTCTTCGGCGGCCTGGTGGAGCGCGTCGAGGATGTTTCGCGGGGTGGGGAGGTCCGGGTCGCCGATGCCAAACGTCACGATGTCGACGCCCTCGGCGCGCTTGGCGGCGATCTTCCTGGAAATTTCGGCGAACAGGTACGGAGGCAGGGCCTCGACGCGCTTCGCGAGCTTCATGGAGACAGGTCCTGTGTCGGGTCTGGGGTGCTGCCGGCGAGCGGCGGCAAAGGCGGGGCCAGCCCGGCCTTCGCGGCACCAGCCGATCCTAACATGCGCTTTCCCCACAGCCACGGGGCCGAGTCGCTACCCCGCCGCGGCGGCCACCTGGGAGGTGCCATCGCCAGCCGCGTCGAGGCAGGCGAACATCTCGTCGATCGAGGCGAGCTTCGCGCGCTGGCGTCCCTCGCGGGCGCCGAGTGCTTGCTCCACGGCATCGATCCGGCGCCAATCGGCGAACGTGACGCACCGGCCGCCCGCGGCCTCGATGCGCGCCGGGTAGTCGATGAGTGGCGATCGGTCCGGCGTGAACGTCCGCCCGGCCGCCGCGTCCGCGATCATCGCGGCAACGGTCTCGAGAGAGTCGGGCTTGTTGGTGCCGATCACTCCGGACGGGCCCCGCTTGATCCAGCCTGAGGTGTACATCCCCGGGATGGGCTGGTTCGTGACTTCATCGAGGACGCGCCCACCCTGGTTGAGGATGACGCCCCAACGCTCGTGGAACGGGACGCCCGGGAGCGCGACGCCCCGGTAGCCCACCGAGCGGAACACAAGCCCCGCGGGCAGGGTTTCGAAGTCGCCGGTGGGCTCCGCCGCGAGGGTGCCTGAATCGGTGGCCACCAGCCGGTTTCGGACGAGCCGCAGCGAGCCCACCCCTCCCGTGCCATCGTCCACGAGCTCCACCGGGGAGACGAGGAAGCGCAGGAAGAGCTGCCGCTTCTTGCCAGCGGGAGCCCGAGCGGCAAATTCCTGGATCATCTGCACCTTTCGCCGGAGTATCCGGTCGCCGCTCGCTTCGAGCTCGGCGCGGCTGAGGTCATCGAGCGCCGCTTCTTCGGGCCGGATGATGAGGTCCGCCTCTGCGAGCTCGCCAAGCTCCTTCAGCTCGGGCGTGGTGAAGGCGGCCTGGGCAGGCCCCCGCCGGCCGAGCAGGTGGACCTCTCGGACGCGGCTCGCCGCCAGCGCCTCGATCACGCGGCGCGGCATGTCCGTCCGCTCGAGTTCCTGACGGGAGAGGCAGAGGATCCGCGCGACATCGACCGCCACGTTGCCCACGCCAACCACCGCCACCCGCTCCTGCGACAGGTCGAACGAACAATCCTGGAAGTCCGGGTGCCCGTTGTACCAGGCCACGAAAGCCGTGGCAGGGTGGCTGCCGCGGAGGTCCTCGCCCGGGATGCCCATGCGCCGATCGGTCTGGGCGCCGGTGGCGAAGAGTACCTGGTGGTAGTGCGCCCGGATGTCATCGAGGGAGATGTCGCGCCCAAACTCGACATTGCCAAAGAAGCGGAACCGGGGGTCTTCGGCCACCTGGGAGAACGCCCTGGTGACCGTCTTGATTTTCTGGTGGTCCGGCGCGACGCCATGCCGGACCAGCCCGAATGGCGTGGGCAGCCGGTCGAACATGTCGACCCGGATATCCTCCGGGCCATCCCGGAGGAGCGCCTCGGCGGCATAGAAGGCTGCCGGGCCGGCGCCGATGATGGCGACGTTGAGGGCCCTGGAGCTTGTGGACGCGCCGCTCATGCGTCCATCAACTGCGTTTCGAGGGTCTCGATGGCGCCCATGTAATCATCGCGCTCCGCCTTCACCAGGTCGCCGATGCTGACAATGCCGACGAGGCGCGACCCATCGACCACGGGCGCGTGGCGAAAGCGCCGAACGGTCATGGTACGGAGCACGGAATCGACGTCATCCGCCGGCGTGGCAACGGTCACCGGCTGTGTCATCCAGTCCCCCACGGTGGCCTCACCCGGGCGCCCGGACGCCGCCATGTGGCGGATGACGTCGCGTTCGGAGAGGATTCCCGACAGGCGCCCCGCCGCATCGACGACGACGAGAGCTCCGATATTGTGACGGGAAAGAAGGGCGATGGCCTCGGCGATGGGGGTTGCGGCACGGGTGGTGATCACCCCGGGGCCCTTGGCTGCCAGCACCGATTCGAGTTTCACACGGGCACCTCCATGGAGCGCGATGACCCGCATCCAGCTTCGCACATGACGGCTAACGGTGAAGCACGGACGGGTTCAAGATAAGGGACCGAAGGGCCGAAAATCGGTTGCGCGGCCCGCGGGTTCAGGCATACCACTCGGCGTCGAAGACGCGAGTCGCGGGGCCGGTCATGAAGACCGAGCCCTGGCCGTCCCATTCGAGCACGAGGTCGCCCCCGGGGAGCGAGTCGACCAGCCGGTCCCCGGTGAAGCCGCGCAGGCGCGAAGCGGCCGCGACCGCGGTCGCGCTGGTGCCCGAGGCGAGCGTAATGCCCGAGCCGCGCTCCCAGACCCGGTGCATCACATGTCCCCGGTCGAGCACCTGGACCACCTGGAAGTTCGTGCGCCGGGGGAAGAGCGGGTGGTTTTCGACCAGCGGGCCGATGCGTTCGAGCGGGAACTGGTCCGGGTCGTGATCGACGTAGTGAATCGCATGCGGGTTGCCGACGCTCACCAGCGTGAGCTTCAGGTCCATGCCGTCGACCGTCAGCGGGAGGTCGATGACGGGGCCAGGGCCCTCGACGTTGGCTGGCAGCGAGGCCGGGTCGAAATTCGGCGGTCCCATGTCGACCCGCGCGGCCACGATCACGCCGCCCTCCCGGAAGAGCCGGAGTGTCTTGATGCCGGCGAGCGTCTCGACGGTGACCACGTCGCGATCCGGCGGGACCAGCCCTTCCTCGACGGCGAACTTCACGACGCAACGGATGCCGTTGCCGCACATCTCCGCCTCGGACCCGTCGGCGTTGAACATGCGCATCTTCATATCCGCCACAGTCGACGGCAGAGCGAGGATGAGGCCATCGCTTCCGACCCCGAAATGCCGGTCGCTGACCCGGCGCGCAATCTCCGGCCAGTCCATCTCCCCGTCCGGAAGCAGGTAGACATAGTCGTTGCCGAGGCCGTGCATCTTGGTGACACGCATGGGACGAGTCTACGGGACGGCGCGGCGCGCAGCAATGGGACTCAGTCTCAATTGCACCGCATCCCGGCTCCAGCCGCGCGGGCGGGAGCTGCTGATTGCGGCCGAACACACCGCCGTAGTGTCGAGACGCGCCGGCGGTTCCCTACCGTCGCTCGCCCCTGATCACATTCGTGCAGGCCCCGGTGAAGATGTTGGCCTGCATTTCGATGTCTTCGGCGTCGCGCACCCAGGTAATCCGCTGGTCGTCGCGCCGGAACCACTGGTCCTGGCTGCGAATGAGGCGGTGGGTGGCGATCTTCGTTTTCTCGATGGCCTCGGCGAGGGTGCAGTCACCGGCCAGGTGCCGCACCGCCTCCGCGTAGCCGATTGACGACATCGCGGGGGCATCCCGCGGAACTCCCGAGTCGAGCAGCGCGCGGACTTCGTCCAGCAGCCCGCCGGCGAACATCGCCTCGACGCGCCGATCGACGCGCTCGTACAGCACCGGGCGTTCGACATCGATGCCAAAGAGCAGGAACTCGAAGTCCGGCTTGCCTTTGCGTTGCCATTCGGAGATGGGCCGGCCGCTCTTCTCGTAGACCTCGATGGCGCGAATCACGCGCCGGATGTTTCGCCCGTCGATGCGCCCGGCCGCCGTGGGGTCCACGGACGCGAGGCGGGCGTGGAGCGCCTCCCAGCCGTACCTGGTGGCGAAGGCTTCCAGCTCCGCGCGCAGCCCGTCGTCGGGCGAGACCTCCGGGACCTGCCAGTTTTCGAGCAGCGCCCAGGCATACTGGGCCGTACCGCCAACCAGCCAGGCGAACGTGCCCCGTTCCCAGACCTGGTCGAGGACTGCGCGGGCGTCTCGCTGGTAGGAAGCCAGGCTGTAGCCCTCGCGCGGGCTGGCGATGTCGTACAGGTGGTGCCGAACGCGCCCGCGATCGCCGGGAGAAGGCTTGGCGGTGCCGATGTCCATGCCGCGGTAGACCTGGCGGCTGTCGGCGTTCACGATTTCGCCGCCCAGCCGCAGGGCGAGTTCGAGGGCCATGGCCGACTTGCCGGTGCCCGTCGCGCCGACGATGGCCACCAGGCGGCGTAGCATCAGGCCCTCGCCGCCGCGCAGATGGCCGCGAACTGGCCAGCCTTGAGCGATGCGCCACCAACCAGCGCGCCATCGATGTCGGGCTGCGAAAGCAGCGAGGCGGCGTTATCGGGATTCACGCTTCCACCATACTGGATGCGAATGGCATCCGCGGCGGCCGATGCGATCTCCCGCAGGACGCCGCGAATGTAGGCGCACGCCTCCTGCGCGACCTCGGGCGTGGCCGTCTCGCCAGTACCGATGGCCCAGACGGGCTCGTAGGCGATGGTGACGCGGGCGGAGAGCGTGAGCCCCGCGAGCCCCGCGCGGAGCTGGCGATGGAGCACCTTCTCCGTATCCCCCGCCCGGCGTTCCGCCAGCAGTTCGCCCACGCAGACGATGGGGTCGAGCGGCGACGCGAGGACGGCGGCCAGCTTTCGGTTCACCCAGTCATCGGTCTCGCCGAAGAACTGGCGCCGCTCGCTGTGGCCGATGATGACGTGGGAGCAGTAGTCCTGGAGCATGGGCACGCTCACCTCTCCCGTGTAGGCCCCGCTGGGCTCCCAGTAGACATCCTGCGCGCCGAGGCGTACGTGGCTGCCGGCCAGCGCCTCGCGCACGCTGGCCAGGTGGGGGAAGGGGACGCAGACCGCCACATCGCAGCTGGCGCCGGCCGTTTGCGCGGCCACTTCGCGAGCGAGCGCAACCGCCTCGGCCTCCGTGGTGTTCATCTTCCAGTTCCCGGCGACGAATGGCCTGCGCATATCAACTCCTGTGGGGTGTGGGAGTGCCACGGGGCGTGGCCCGGCCGAAGCGCGAAACGAGCCGCTCCGGGCCGCGCACGCTGACGCGAAGGCGGCTCGCCCGGATGGGGAGGATGCGGCGGATGGCCCACACGCGCAACGGCCCGGCAAGCTCGAAGCGGGCGCCCGCGGTAGAGGCCACCTCAGGCATCCAGCAGCGCGGCCACGCCCGGGAGCTCCCGGCCTTCCAGCATCTCGAGCGACGCACCGCCGCCGGTCGAGACGTGGGTGAACCGGTCCTGGAGGCCGGCGAGCGCCACCACCGCGGCCGTTTCGCCCCCCCCGACGACGGTGATCGCATCGAGGGAAGCCAGCGCGCGCGCCAGCCCGAACGAACCGGCAGAGAACTTCTCCATCTCGAAGACGCCCATGGGGCCATTCCAGACGACTGCCTTCATGGCCTTCAACGCCTCGGCGTAGGCCTTCACCGTGCCGGGGCCGATATCCAGGATCATGTAGCCCTTCGGCACCTCATTCACGGGGCGGGTGAGCGCCTCCGCGTCAGCGGCGAACCTGCTCGCGGCCACGACATCGCGGGGGAGGTGGACGGCGACGCCGCGATCCCCGGCCTTCGCGAGGATCGCCTTCGCGACCTCCACCTGCTCGTCTTCGACGAGCGACATCTGGACGTCGATCCCGGTGGCCTTGAGGAACGTGTTGGCCATGCCACCGCCCACGAAGAGCATGTCGAGCTTCGGCAGCAGGTGCTCGATGGCGGCGATCTTGGTGCTCACCTTGGCGCCGCCAACGATGGCCGCGAACGGTTTCGGAGGATTGGCCACGAGGGCGCTGAGGTAGCGCACCTCCTTCTCCATCAGGAGACCGGCGACCGCGGGGAGGTAGTGCGTCACGCCTTCGGTGGACGCGTGAGCACGGTGGGCGGCGCCAAACGCATCGTTGACGTAGATCTCCGCAAGCCTGGCGAGTGCCTGTGCGAACGCGGGGACGTTCTTTTCTTCCTCGGGATGGAAGCGGAGGTTTTCAAGCAGGAGGACATGCCGGCCCATTGCGGCCACGGCTTCCTCGGCCACGGTGCCGATGCAGTCCTCGGCAAAGAGCACCTCCTGGCCGAGCAGGTTCGCCATGCGGCCCGCGACCGGGGCGAGCGAGAGCTCCGGTTCTGGCCCCTTCGGGCGTCCGAGATGCGAACACACGATGACCCGGGCTCCGTGGTCGAGCAGGTAGCGGATGGTGGGCAGCGATTCGCGAATGCGCGTGTCGTCGGTGATGGCGCCGCCTTCCATGGGCACGTTGAGGTCGGCGCGGACGAGGACCCGCTTGCCGGCGACGTCGATGTCGCGGATGGTCTTCTTGCCGATACCCTCGTTCACCGCGAGGCCGCCCGGGCGGCGATCCCCCGCTTCTCCACGTCCATGAGCTTGTTGAGGCGCCGCTCGTGGCGGCCGCCCTCGAACTCGCTGCGGAGGAAGGCCGCGAGGATGTCCTCGGCGACGCCACGGCCGATCTCCCACGCCCCGAGCGCGAGCATGTTCGCGTTGGTGTGCTGGCGGGCGCGGGCAGCGCCCCAGCTCGTATGACAGAGCGCGCAGCGGATGCCCGGCACCTTGTTCGCGGTGATGCTGATGCCCACGCCGTTGCTACAGAGCACGACCCCGAGGTCTACCTCCCCATCGGCGACTTTCCCGGCGACGGCCTCGGCGAAGTCGGGGTAGTCCACCGATTCGGGGCCATGGGTCCCGAGGTCGAGCACCTCATGGCCAAGGGTGCGAGCGAACTCGACAAGGTGGTTCTTCAGTTCAAAGCCAGCATGGTCGGCCCCGAATGCCAGTCTCATGGGCGGACACTCCTCAATACGGGGATCTGGGACACGCCCAGTATACGGGCGATGGTGTCGCGATCGATGGCGCCCTCGCGGAGGATCCGTGGATCCTCGCCCGCAAGGTCGATGACGGTGGAGTCGATGCCCTGCTCGGTCGGGCCGCCATCGATGGAGAGGGCGCAGAATACGCCCACCTGCCGCTCGGCCTCCTCGCAGGTCGCCGGGCTTGGCCCATCGGAGACATTGGCGCTTGAGGCGGCGAGCGGCGCGCCGAGCCGGTCCACGATATCGAGGACCAGGCCGACCGGGACAATGCGTATCCCAACCGTGCGGCCGCCCGATAGCGCGGGGCTATCCCACCCCTCGCGCGCCGGGACGATGACCGTCCAGGCGCCGGGGCCGAGCGCCGAAATCAACCGCCTGGCCGGGCCGGTGAGGACGGCATACGAATCCAGCAGCCGCGGGTCGCGCCCGAAGAGCAGCTGCAGCGGGAGCGAAGGGTCGCGCTGCTTGGCGGCGTACAGCGCCCGCACCGCCTCGTCATCGCGGACATCGGCGGCGATCCCGTACACGGTGTCGGTCGGCAGGATGACGAGCTCGCCATCGCGCAGGACCTGCACCGCGCGTTCGACGATGGTGGGACCGGGGACTTCGGCCATGGGCCCTCCTGGCAGGGCCGTGAAGGCCCGAATTCGTTGACCAAACTATACAATTCGGTTAGCGTTTCGTATGGGTACCGCGCACTCGATGACCGACACCCCCTCCCGACCACAACCCGCCTCGGCCGCCGATCCCGCGAAGGGACATGAGAGCATTCTCGTACTGGACTTCGGCTCGCAGTTCGCGATGCTGATCGCCCGGCGCGTGCGCGAGCTCAACACCTACTGCGAGCTGTTGCCGCACGACGTGCCGTACGAGCGAATCAAGCGGATGGACGTCCGGGGGATCATCCTTTCGGGCGGCCCGAACAGCGTGTACGACCCCGATGCCCCGCTGGCGCCCGACTGGGTGTGGGAGTGTGGACTGCCCGTCCTTGGCATTTGTTATGGAATGCAGCTCATGGCTCACCAGCTTGGCGGAAAGGTTGGGCCCGGGACCGAGCGCGAATTCGGCCCGGCGATCGTGCAGCGCGAGCACGCGGCGCCGCTCCTGGAGGGGCTGCCCGGGGAATTCGAGGTCTGGATGAGCCACGGCGACCGGCTCGACCAGGTGCCACCGGGATTCACCTCTTACGCGCGGTCGGGGAATTCGCCATATGCCGTCATGGCCGACCTGGAACGCCGCTACTACGGCCTGCAGTTTCACCCGGAGGTCGTCCACACCCCGCGCGGCAAGGACATCCTGCGGAATTTCGTCCGCGATGTGTGCGGCGCCGAAGGGACGTGGACGCCCGGGAACTTCATCGAGGAGTCCATCGAGGCGATTCGCGCCCAGGTGGGTAGCGCCGGCGTCATCTGCGGGCTTTCCGGCGGCGTGGATAGCGCGGTCGCGGCGGCGCTGGTGCACCGGGCTATCGGCGATCAGCTGACCTGCATCTTCGTGGACAACGGGCTGCTCCGCGCTGGTGAGGCCGAGGAGGTCGTCACCACCTTCCGGAAGAACATGCACATCAACCTGGTGCACGTCGATGCCGAGCGCGACTTCCTCGCGCAGCTCGCCGAAGTCACCAACCCGGAGACGAAGCGCATCCGCATCGGCAACACCTTCGTACGCATCTTCGAACGCGAGGCTCGGGCGATCGAGGACGCCCGGTTCCTCTGCCAGGGCACGCTCTACCCGGATGTCATCGAGTCGGGCTCCCACGGCAAGGGCGCCTCGACCATCAAGACCCATCACAACGTCGGCGGGCTCCCGCCGGACATGAAGTTGGGGCTGGTCGAGCCTTTGCGCTACCTCTTCAAGGACGAGGTGCGGCGCATCGGCGAGGCGCTGGGGCTGCCAGAGGAGATGGTCTGGCGGCACCCGTTCCCTGGCCCGGGCCTGGCGATCCGCTGCATTGGCGAGGTAACGAAAGAGAAGCTCGACATCCTCCGCCTGGCGGACCGGATCGTGATGGACGAGATCCGCGATGCCGGGTACTACCGCGACATTTGGCAGAGCTTCGCGGTACTCACCGACACGAAGACCGTGGGTGTGATGGGCGACTTCCGGACCTACGGGTACGCGATCGCCATCCGGGCCGTGGTAGCCGATGACGCCATGACCGCCGACTGGGCACGCCTGCCACACGAGCTCCTGGCGCGCATCTCGAACCGCATCGTCAACGAAGTGCACGGCGTCAACCGGGTGGTGTACGACATCACCCCCAAACCGCCCGGCACCATCGAATGGGAGTAACCCGATGAGCGCGCGCGTGCTGCTGGTCGGCAATGGTGGGCGCGAGCATGCCATTGCCTGGAAACTCGTCCAGTCGCCGGCCGTCGGCGAGGTGTTCATCGCGCCGGGAAACGCCGGCACCGCCACGGCCGGGACGAATGTCCCGGTGCAGCCGAAGGATATCGACGGCATTGTGAAGGCGGCGGTAGACCTTCGCATCGACTTCTACCTGGCGAGCATGGACGATCCCCAGCCACTGGGGCTGGTCGACCGTCTGCAGGCCGAAGGCATCCTCTGTTACGGGCCGACCGCGGCGGCGGCGCGCATCGAGGCGAGCAAGGCCTGGGCCAAGGAGTTTATGGTCCGCCACGGCATCCCGACGGCGGCGGCGCGGACCTTCAGCGATTATTCCGAAGCGGCCGCCTACGTCAGGTCGCTGCCCGAGCAGCGGCTCTGGGTGAAGGCCTCGGGGCTCGCCGCGGGCAAGGGAGCGGTCGGCTGCGAGACGCGGGAGATCGCGCTGCGAGCGCTGCGTTCGATGATGGTCGATGGCGAGTTCGGGGACTCCGGCAAGACGGTGGTCATCGAACAGGACATGCAGGGCTGGGAGACCAGTGCCCATGCGTTCTGCGATGGCACGATCGCCGTCCTGTGGCCGTTCGCGACCGACTACAAGCGAGCGCTCGACGGTGGCGAGGGACCGAACACCGGGGGCATGGGCGCCTACGCGCCGAGCAAGGGCGTTGAAAGCGAACTCATCCGGCAGATCCAGGAGCGTGTCGTCGACCCGGTGATGCGAGGCATGGCCGCCGAGGGCCACCCGTACAACGGGACCCTCTACCCGGGAATCATGGTGACTGGCGAGGGACCGAAGATCGTCGAGTACAACGCACGGTCCGGGGACCCGGAGACGCAAGTCCACATGCCCAGGCTGGAATCCGACCTGTACGAGGTGGCCACTGCCGCTGCCCGCGGCCAGCTCGCGAACGTGGGCGTGCGCTGGTCGGCGAAAGCCGCGGTGGGGGTCGTCATGGCGCCTGGTGGCTACCCCGGGAAGTACGAGACGGGCCACCCGATCACCGGCCTCGATGCTATCGACCCCGGCGTGATGGTGTTCCACGCAGGCACCCGCAACGAGGGCGGGCAGGTGGTAACCAGCGGTGGCCGGACGCTCACCGTCGTCGCCCTCGGCGACACGATCCGGGAGGCGCGCGAACGCGCCTACGACAACGTGCGCCGGATTCACTTCAAGCACGCTCACTACAGGACCGATATCGCATTGGAGGCTGTCGAATGACCAACCCCCTTGTCGCCATCCTCATGGGCTCCGCCAACGACGAGCCGCTGCTCGAGCCAACAAAGAAGGTGCTCGACGACCTGGGCATCGGCTACGTGGTCCGGGCCATGTCGGCGCACCGTACGCCCGACAAGGTCCGCGAGTTTGCCCGGCGTGCCGAGAGCGACGGGTTCGAAGTCATGATCTGCGCAGCTGGCGGCGCGGCGCACCTCCCCGGCGCGGTCGCGGCGAATTGCACGCTGCCGGTGATCGGCATCCCCCTGGCGTCGAGCGAAGTCGCCGGCGGGCTCGACGCCATCTACGGCGTGTTACAGATGCCGCCGGGTGTCCCGGTCGCGGGAGTCGCGGTAGGAGCCTGGGGGGCCCGCAACGCGGCCTACCTCGCGGCCTCGATCCTCGCGCTCAAGCATCCGGACATCCGCGAGTCGTACAAGGCGTTCCGGGACAGACAATCCCAGGGGTGACGCGGATCAGGCGGTCATCGTGGGTTTCCGGGCGACCCAGATCTGTTCCTTGCCGTATGCCGGGGGCGCCTTGAAGTAGTCGGAGTACTCGGCCACCACTTCGAAGCCGGCGAGCTCGAGCAGATAACGCATTTCGTACCGGTACGTCCATCGCATGCGGAGGACTTCTTCCTCCTGGCGGAGCACGTAGCCCCTCCTGTCGACCTCTGTGAACCGCCACGTCTCCTCGAATACCTGGGCGAGGGGGTCGTTCATCCGGTCGGCGACCTCGATCCGGACCAGGTTCCACGTCTCCGGGTGGGGGAAGTTACCCATCGGGGTCCACGCGTTCGGCAGCGGCCCGGGGTCCAGCCGGTCCAGGAGCGGGTCGAACAGGTTGACCGCCAGGATGCCCCCGGGCGCGAGGTGCCGGCTCGCGGCGTCCAGGCAACGGCGCTGGTCCTCGGGCGCGGTGAGCATCATGAAGGACCGGAACGCGGCATAGACCAGGCCGAACTCGCGGCCCAGGTCGAAATCCGTCATGTCTCCCCGGACGAACGTGGCGCGTTCCCGCACGCTGGCTGGCTGCCGCGAAAGGGCTGCCACGGCGGCGCCGAGCATCGGCTCCGAGATATCGAGCCCGGTGACGTCGATCCCCTCGCGGGCGAGGTGGAGGGCCACGCGACCGGTGCCGCAACCCAGTTCGAGGGCGGGCCCGGGCGCCACCCGGGCCAGTTCCAGGTAGAAGCCGGCATCGCCGTCCACTACCGGGAGCGATGCGGCCCGCCCGGCGTAGATCTCGACGTTCAAGCCCGGCCGCGCGTAGAAGGGATCGGTCATGCGGTGGAGTGTAGCGCCGCCAGGTTCTCTATTCCGGTGGGTTCGTTGCCGGTACGATGTCACGGTGATCCCCCGTTATTCCCGCCCCGAAATGGCCGCCGTCTGGGATGACCAGAACAAGTTCCAGCGCTGGCTCGATGTGGAGGTCGCCGCCTGCGAGGCATGGGCCGAGCTCGGGCAAATCCCTGCCGAAGCCGCCGCCAGCATCCGCCGGAACGCACGGTTCGATGTCGCCAGGATCAACGAATACATCGCGATCACGCACCACGATGTCACGGCCTTCCTGAGGTCGGTCGCGGAATCGCTGGGGGAAGAGGGGCGCTACGTCCACTTCGGCCTCACCTCGTCGGATGTCTGGGACACCGCGACGGCGCTCCAGTTGCGCGACGCCTGCGACCTGCTGCTCGGGGACATCGATGGGCTCTCGGCGGTACTCGAACGCCAGGCGGTCGCCCACCGCGACACGCTTTGCACGGGCCGCACCCATGGCGTGCACGCGGAGCCGACCACGTTTGGGCTCAAGCTCGCCGTCTGGGTGGACGAGATGCGCCGCAACCGCAGGCGGCTCGAGGCAGCACGGGAAACCGTGGCCGTGGGCGCGATCTCCGGCACGGTCGGTACGCACGCCTCCGTGCCGCCGGAACTGGAGGAGATCGTCTGCCGGAAGCTCGGGCTCGGCATCGAAGCAGCCTCGACCCAGGTGATCCAGCGCGACCGCCACGCGCAGTTCGTCACCACGCTCGCGATCATCGGCGCCTCGCTGGAGAAGTTCGCAACCGAGATCCGGGCGTTGCAGAAGACCGAGGTGCGCGAGGCGGAGGAACCCTTCGATGAAGGCCAGACCGGGTCGAGCGCGATGCCACACAAGCGCAACCCGGAGCTCTGTGAGCGAGTGACCGGCCTCGCGCGCATCCTGCGCGGCTATGCGCTGACCTCGATCGAGAACGTCGCGCTCTGGCACGAGCGGGACATCTCACATTCGAGCACCGAGCGGATCATGTTCCCCGATGCCACGCTCGTCCTCGACTACATGCTCCACATCTTCACCGGCGTGATGGACCGGCTGACCGTCTTTCCGGAGCACATGCGCGAGAACCTCGACCGATCGTTCGGCCTGGTGTTTTCCCAGCGGGTGCTGCTGGCCCTCATCGAGACCGGCCTGAGCCGCCAGGACGCCTATGCCATCGTGCAGCGCAACGCGATGCGGGCATGGCGCGAACGCACCCCGTTCCTCGAACTGTTGCTGGCGGATTCCAGCGTCACCAGCCGGATTGCCGAGGAGGAGCTCCGCGGACTGTTCGACTACGGGTTCTACCTGCGGAACATCGGCGCGACGTTCGAGCGCCTGGGCCTGTGAATCCCGAACCATCCGGCTCGCCAGCAACCGGACCGCAGCCGCCCCCGGCCAGCGGCCACCTGCCCGCGCGCAAGGCCGTCTCGGCCGCATGGACACTCGTCGCCGAACATCCTCGCGAGGCGATGCTCCCGTTGCTGGTAATCCAGGTGCCCGTGGCGGTGATCACGAGCGGGGTGCTGGCGGTCCTCCTGCTCACGGTGTTCGGTGACGAGGAAATCGACACCACAAAGGGCGGCCAGTTGCTGGCGGTACTCCTCATCGGCGCCGCCCAGGCCTTGTTCGCCCAGGTGGCACGGGGCGGCACGATCGTCTCACTGGCGGGCATCCTTACCGGGAAGCCGAAATCTCTGACGGAGTCGCTCGACCCTGCCTTCAACCGGATGGGAGGGCTGTTGGCGCTGGTGCTTCTCGTCTCGGGAGGATTGTTCCTCGCGTTCATCACGCTGGTGGGCCTGGTGGTGCTGCCCTACCTCGCGCTCAGGCTCGCGCTTTCGTTCGAGGCCTTCATGCTCGAAGAGCTGGGCCCCGTCGCCGCCCTCCGGCGAAGCTGGCAATTGATGCGGGGCCACATGCTCCGGCTGCTGGTCGTGGTGCTGCTCACCATCGCCATCCTCTTCGGGCCCTTCCTGGTGATCTCGTTGATGGGCGAAGCGGTGCGCGGCGACCGCAACACCGAGGTCATCCTCGGGGCGCTCTACTCGCTCATCCAGGGGGTGCTGCTGATCCCCATCGTTGCATTTGTCACCGCCATCACGACGGTGTTTTATCTGAACCTGAGGGAACAAGAACGTGCCTGAAGTCCTGCTCGAGTCGACCCTCCCCAACCGGGCGCACCGCGGCAAGGTGCGCGACACCTACGACCTCGGTGAAAACCTGCTCATCGTCGCGACGGACCGCATTTCGGCGCTGGACGTGGTGCTGCCGACGGGCATCCCGCGGAAGGGCCACGTGCTCACGCGACTCTCAGCCTGGTGGTTCGACCGCATCAAGGAGGTGGTGCCGAACCACTTCATCGCGGTGATCGAGGAGCACAACAAGGGCCTGCTGCCCTTCGAGATCGGGCCCGAGTACTACGGCCGCTCGATGCTGGTGAAAAAGGCGAAGCGGCTCGATGCCGAGTGCATCGCGCGGGGTTACCTCTCGGGCTCGGGCTGGAAGGACTACCAGCGCACCGGCACGGTCTGCGGCATCCCCCTGCCCGAGGGCCTGCGGGAATCCGACCGCCTCCCGGAAGCAATCTTCACGCCGAGCACCAAAGCCGAGGTGGGCCACGACGAGAACATCTCGTACGAACAGCTCGAGGAGATCGTCGGAGAGGAAGCGGCGAATGCCATGAAGCTGCGCACGCTCGCGGTCTACAACTATGCGCACGCCGTGGCGTTGGAACGGGGCGTGATCATCGCCGATACCAAGCTGGAATTCGGCCTCTGGAACGAAGAGGTCATCCTCATCGACGAGGTCCTGACGCCCGACAGCAGCCGCTTCTGGCCGTTGGACCAGTACCGGCCGGGGGCATCGCAGCCGAGCTTCGATAAGCAGCCTGTGCGAGACTGGCTGGCGGCGAACTGGAAGGATGGCGATCCACCTCCGCCGATTCCCGCGGACGTCGTGGCGGCCACGACCGAGCGCTACCTCACCGTCTATACGATGCTGACCGGACAGGAGCTGCCCGCATGACCAAAGCCAGGGATTCGAAAAAGAAAAAGGACGGGAAGGACGCCGCTCCGAAAGGCGAGGGCACCTACCTGGCGCGCGTCTACGTGTCGCTCAAGCCGACGGTGAACGACCCGGAGGGCATCACCATTGGCGGGGCGCTGGGATCGCTCGGGTTTGGCGGGGTGCTTGGCGTGCGTTCGGGCCGTTATTTCCAGGTCACGCTCAAGGCAACCGACCCGAAGGACGCAGCGACGCAAGTGGACCAGATGTGCTCGCGGCTCCTGGCGAACCCGGTCATCGAGACGTATTCGTTCGAGCTGGAGAACGCCGGGAAGAAGTAGCGCCCGGGCCTACCTGTTGATGGGGCCAGGGTCGACCGCGAAGTAGACCTCGCAGGCGCGCCGGGTGGCACCGGGTTCGAGGACCGCGGGCCGCTTCACAAAGCGCGATTCCTCGATGATGAGCTGAAGGATGTCGCGCGGGTGGCAGCTCCGGAAGTTGCCATTGCTGGCACGGCGGACGAGTTCGACGGCCGCTTCGATGTTCTGCGGGCTGGCATCGACGCCCATGGCGTCAGCAAAGCGCCGGAAGATCTCGGCCATTTGCTCGGGCGTGGGCTCCGGGATGCGGATCTTATAGGGCAGGCGGCGGAGGTGCGCCTCCTCGAGCATCGTCTTCGGTTCGAGGTTTGTGCTGAACACGATGGTCGACCGGAACGGGAAGGTGATGCGCTCACCGGTCACCAGGGCCATGGTGTCCTCCCCACGTTCGAGGGCGGCGATCCAGCGGTTGAGGAGCGCGTGGGGCGAGACCTGCTGGCGGCCGAAGTCGTCGATGGCGAGGAGTCCGCCGTGGGCCTTCACGTGCGGCGGAGCCTGGTGGTAGCCGAGAGCCGGGTCGTACGACAGGTCGAGGTCCTCGTGGCGGAGCTCGCCGCCAACGAAGACGAATGGCCGGCGAATGCGCATCCAGCGGCGGTCGTAGGCCGAGGTCGCGTCGGCGGTATCGTCGCCCTCGACAGGCTGGTGCACCAGGTCGTCGTACAGCCGGATGATGTGTCCGCTGACGTAGACGGCGACGGGCATGAGGGTGACGCCCTGGATAGCTTCGCTCGTCAGTTCGAGGATGGTGGTCTTGCCGTTTCCAGGGGCGCCCCAGAGCATGGCCGGGCGGCCGGAGGTAAGCGCAAGGCAGACCTTCGCGACGACATCGCGGGCAAGCACGAGTTGCTGGAGCGCGCGCGCCAGGCGCACCGGGTCGGGCGCGCCGACCTCGGTGTCGCGCTCGAGGACACGGAAGTAGTCCTGGATGGGCACCGGGACGGGGCCGACGTACTTGCTGCGTTCGAACGCGTTTTCCGCTTCGTGCATGCCGAGCTCGGTGAGCCGGTATTGCCACTCGGTTTCCAGGCGGCCCGAAGCCGAGGTCGTCTCGACCAGGCGCTGGCGGCGGAGCTCGTCAAGGGCCTCGCGGGCAACGCCGGGGCTGACGCGCATGGCATTGGCAATGCCGATGGGCGACGGGATGGTGATGCGGTAGAGCGTCTTGAGCGCGAGGTCTTCGATGAACCGTTCGGGGAGCCCGAGCTCATGGACGTGGTCCGGAGCTTCGGGAAGGGTGGGCAGGGCGCGAAGGTGTCCGGCCGCCGGCCGGGGCGCACCGGCATGCCCGCGATCGTCCATGTACTCGGGCTGCATCGCGAGGTTGCCAGAAGAAGGGGGGTACACCTGCTCCATATCACCTTCCCGCACCGCCGCTCCGAGGGAGGGGCTCTCGCGCGATGCTCTCAGCTTGAATGTCGGCACCTGGCCCCGCCTGCCCAGATCAGGCTGGGAGCTACACGCGGGCGTCGTGGTGACAGGCCGGTGGACGGACGGTTGCGGCGAATCTGGAGGGCGCTGGAAAGCGGGACTCCCGTGTCCTCAATCGGCTGATGCCCCGGGGGGCGGTGCGGCGGTGCCGAATCTCCCCTCCATGTCCCAGAGGAGCCACCACTCGCGCCGCGCCTCCATCCGGGTGAAGCGGTCGCCGCCGCGCTCAACACGCGCAATGTCGTTGAAGCCCGAGGCCAGGAAGCAGCGGTGGGCGCGCTCGTTCCATTCCAGTGTGTGCAGGTAAAAGGTGCGAAACGGATAGGTCTGCCACGCGTAGCGGAGGAAGACGGTCGTCGCCTCGCGCCCCATGCCGGCGCCACGGTAGCGCGCGTCGCCGATGGAAATGCCAAACTCGGCCGTCTCGCGGCCATGGTCGGCGTTGTAGAACATCACACTGCCGATGTGCACGCCCTCGGGCGTTTCGATGGCGAACTGGGCGCGGTCGGGCTGAGCGAAGGCCAGGTCGTGCTCGAAGAGCTGGAGGAAACGCGTGAAGCCTTCGCTGAACGGCTGCATGCCGTTGAGCCGGGCATTCTCGGGGTCGCGGCGCCACGCGTAGTCGTCGATGGCGTCGTCACGGGTCTTGTGCCGGATTCGCAGGCGCGGGCCGGCTGCGACCACCAGGTGATCGCGTGACCCGGGCCGCGCTTCGATGGTCACGGCACGGCCCCCAGCTTCTTCGCGGCCTCGGCCACGAGCTTGCGTTCGCCGTCGTACGTGAGTGTGCCCAGTGCCTGCTCGGCCGGGAGCCAGCAGACGATGTCGAACTCGTGGTCGTGGAGCGAAACATCGCCGCCGATGGGACGCATGAGCCAGTGGTGCACCTGCTTGTGGTAGCGCACCCCGTTCGCGGTGAACCAGTACTCGATTGAACCGAGCTCATCCCCGAGCTCAACCTGGAGGCCGGTTTCTTCCTGGACTTCGCGGATGGCGGTCTGCTCGATCGGCTCATCGGGGCCGGGCGTGCCCTTGGGAAGGCCCCAAACCCGGTCGGAGCGGCGGCCGCACACCACCACCTCGATGCGGCCGCTCTCGCCGCGGCGCCAGACCACGCCGCCGGCCGAGATTGCCTCCTGGACGGGGAGCCGGCGTGCCATCAGTTGTCGTGCATCTCCCCGAAGCGCCGGAAGAGCCCGCCCGCGCCCGCGATCTCCAGGGCGATATCGATTGCTTCGGCCAGCTCGTCCGGGGCATTCGAGCGGTAGTCCCTGAGGAGCTCGGTGGCCTCTTCTCCGCCAATCTCACCCAGCGATTCGACCGCCGCGAAGACGACGTCGAAATCCTCATCGGCGAGCAGCTCGCCGAGGGCGGGCACCAGGTCTTCGGAGCCGAGGTTGCCCGCGGCCACGGCCGC
>DAOKYT010000050.1:0-20723 GCA_035326025.1 Tepidiformaceae bacterium | reverse complement strand
TCGACGTGACGCGGCCTGAGTGTGCCGAAGTGCCGGTGGTCCAGGGTCGCCAGTTTGGGCTCGTCCAGGCGCTCGACGATGGCCAGCACCGCAGCGTCGACGAACCCTATGTCCGCGTCGTCGTAACGGTCGCACAGAGAGCGAACGCGGGCGTAGTCCGCGGTCTGCAGGTCTTCGACGCGATATGCGCCGGCCTCGATGTCGTCGAGCAGTGCGACCAGGACGCCAGGGTGCAGGCGGGTGTGTATCCAGTAGTCCACCTCGACCAGCACCGGCGCCGGAATTATCAACGCCTCCTGGGCTTGTTCGATGAGCCGCCGGCACGCGGCATGATCGGCGTCGCTGCGGTCGAGCGACGCGTACAGCGGCCCGGTATCGAGGATTAGCGCCACGGCCGCGGTTCCGGCCGTTCCTCCCCCGCAAGACGGGCGGTGTCGGAGTGCCCAGACGCACCGATGCCAAGGCTCCGAGGCCGGGGCCGGAAGGTCGCCACCTTCTCCTCCACCGCCTCGCGGATGATGGCGGCGATCGAAGTTCGGCGTTCCTCGGCCATCCGGTGAAGGTCGCGGAGCAGCGGCTCGTCGATGGAGATGGTGGTGCGTCGCATGGCACCATGATAGCACCACCGATGGCCACCGAGGACCCCTCAACGGCCCCGGAGGCCGGGCAGCACGACGGCAAGGCGAAAGGGCCAGCCCTCCCCGGGTTTCGTACGGATGGACGGTGATGCCCAAGCGGCGGGGAGGGTGAGCTCGATGATTGGGCGCCGAAGAAGTGACAGCAAGTGGTTTTGGCTAAACGATACCCGAATAGATACGTCCGCTGATGCGGGTTACAGAGCCTGACAGGGGCGCCGATGCAAAAGCCTGACCCGCGGAGCCATCGGTCTTGTGTCCGACACACGGGCCGTCCCGAGACACAAACCGGATTGGCTGGCGTAGACTGGACACAAACGACCGGAGGCCTGTCCATGGAGCCGTACCGCCCCGAAGATCTGCCGCTACACGACCTCGACCTTCAGGGTCTCGTCGGTCGGGTTGGCCGCGCCAACGCGGCCTTGGCGCGGTATGACGGCCTCGTCCAAGGTCTGGTTAACCCGGAGATCCTGCTGTCGCCGCTCACCACCCAGGAGGCGGTACTCTCGTCGAAGATTGAGGGAACGCAGGCGACCCTCGACGAGGTTCTCGAGCACGAAGCCGGCCAACTGCAGCAAGGAGAGAAGGCGCAAGACGTGCGGGAGATCATCAACTACCGCACGGCCCTGGCGCTGGCTCGCGAGGTAGTCGCCGACCAGCCAATCAGCCTCTGGCTGCTTCGCCAGGTGCACCGCGTGCTGATGGACAGCGTTCGCGGGCAGGACAAAGCTCCTGGCGAGTTCAGGAAGGACCAGAATTGGATTGGCCGCCCTGGCTGTCCAATCGAGGAGGCCACGTTCGTCCCGCCGAATCCCATGGTGATGGCTGACTACCTGCAGGCGTGGGAAGCATATGTCCAAGGTGAGGATGTCGACGTCCTCATTCAGCTTGCCTTGGTCCACGCGCAGTTCGAGCTGATTCACCCGTTCAAGGATGGCAACGGCCGAATCGGGCGGCTGCTCATACCGCTGTTCCTGTACCAGAAGCGAGTGCTGTCGAGTCCGAGTTTCTATTTGAGTCAGTATCTCGATGCTCATCGCGACGCCTACTACGACCGCCTGCAGGCCATTTCGCGTGATGGTGACTGGAACGGCTGGGTCGCCTTCTTCCTTGACGCGGTGATCTCGCAGTCCGGAGACAACGGCGACCGCGTTCGGAAGATGCTCGAACTCTACGAGCGCATGAAGTTGCGAATCGTCGAACTCACTCACTCTCAGCACGCGCTAGCGGCGCTCGACACTCTCTTCCATCGGCCAATCTTCCAAACAAGCGACTTCGTCGCGCGGTCTGCCATTCCAAAGCAAACGGCCTTCCCGATGTTGAGGGCATTGAGGGGAGCGGGCATTCTCATCCCGGTCCGGGAGGCAAGCGGCCGACGGGCGGCGATTCTGGCGTTTCCGGAGCTACTGAACATCGTGGAGGGCCGACCCGTCCTGCCACAGCCGCAGCCCTAGGTCACGGCTTGTGTCCCGCA
Source organism: Tepidiformaceae bacterium (assembly GCA_035326025.1). GTDB lineage: Bacteria > Chloroflexota > Dehalococcoidia > Tepidiformales > Tepidiformaceae > Amarobacter. Next base: position 18,614 of record DAOKYT010000050.1, on the reverse strand, counting down.
AGTGCCGAAGCACGGGACACAAGCCGTGTTGGGTGTGGCCAGTCGGACACAAGCCCTTTACCTCCGCCGTCGCCCGGGCAGCTCCACGGTCAACCGGGAGGGCCAGCCCTCCCCGGGTTTCGTACGGATGGACGGTGATGCCCAAGCGGCGGGGAGGGTGAGCTCGATGATTGGGCGCTGAACAAGTGACATCAAGTAGTTCGAGCTACATGATACTGGAAGAACTACACGCCCTGATGCAGGTTACAGTCCTCGATACGTGCTGCAATGCAGGGCGCAGGATCACTCCTACGGGAGCGTCTCAAAGCCCGCCGCCCGGAAGTCGGCGTCGAGGGCGATTGCACGCTCGATTGCCTCTCGTTGCATGAATGCGAAGCTCGTCCGATCTACGAGCGACACCGCGGATTCGACCGTGCTGCGGAATGCCTCGATGGCAGCGGCATGAAGCCCGGCGTCCACCGGCACGATCTCCAGGGCCGGAAAGACACGATCGATCAGGTCGGCCGCGACGCCGGGGCCGAAGCGCCTGCGGGCGACCGCCAGGGTCTCGACCACGACATAGGCGTGAGTGGCGAGCGGCTCGGACCTCCCCATGGTGAACGCTTCCACTACACGGGCATGAGCAGGGTCGTCCCGGTCGACGAGGGCCAGGATCCCGCTGGTGTCCACGAAGATGGTCACCAGCGGTCACCGCCTAGGACATCGTCGTGGTCGGTCGCGACCGTGCCTGAACCGGACGAGGCCGAGCCCGCCACCTCCAACAACACCTCGATGCGGGCTGCCCGCTCGGCGTCCTCGCCGGGGACGGTTCGGTCCACAGCCTCGCGGATCAGGGCCGCAAGCGACACGCGTCGCCGTCGTGCTTCCCGGCGGAGGCGTTTCATCTGTTCCTCAGTCAGGGAGACCTGCGTTCGGATCACGGTCAAATGATAACAACTATGGTCGACCTGATGTAACGTGCACGACCGTCGAGCCTCTGGCGATCCGATTGCGAGGGTGCTCCCGGTGGTCCGAGCTCGACGACTGCATGCGAGCCGACGACGGAAGACGTGCCGGGCGAACCGCCCGATCCGGCGATTCCCGCGGTCGCCGAAGATATGGTCACCCGCGGCGCCGGCGCCCGGGCAGCTCCACGGTCAGGCGGAAGGGCCAGCCCGGCCCGTTCTGAGTACGAATGAACGGTGATGCCCAGGTTCGTCCGGAGGTGAGGGCGGAATGCTGACAGACCGGCTCTGGAGAGCCGCCCCGTAGGACCGGGATCGAGCCCGTGACCTCGCCGGGTCCAGGGGGGAGTGGCAGGCGGCGAGGGCGGCGATCATCGCTGGAGCTGCCGCGGCGCCAGGTTGGCATTACTCGAGCGTGACGGCACGTGACTCGGTCCACTTTCTTCTCGACCGGCTCGGCGATGCCGAAGCCGAGGCCCTCGCGCGGTTCGCCCGAGAGCAGGGGTGCGGCCGGGCCCAGGAGTCCACCGGGGCCCACGAGCCGCGGGCCTTCGTCGACGCCCGCCAGTACCCGGTGCTCGCGCCGGTCTGGGACAATGATGACGACGCCGTCTTCGGCGAGTTGTCGCCGCGAGGTCATGATCTTCGTCAACGCGCGCTTCCCGGGCGGCTCCGGGATCAAGCGCCGGCCGGTGGTTGTCGCGAGCATGGGCCAGGGCCCCGTGGCAGTGAGAGGACCACCGCGGGGTGGCGCGGGGTCACTCTGGCCGGGGCACTTCGCCGGCGATGAACGCGTGGGTGAGCACGACCGGGCCGCGGGTGCCGGCCTGGGGGCTCAGCCCGGCCTCGATCACGCGGGTCCAGGTGCCGCGGGGCGGGAGCTCGTACTGCTGGCCGGTACAGAGGCAGTGCATGATGAGCCCGCGTTCGGCGGTGTAGGGCTGGGGCAGGTGGGGCGTCACCCAGAACCGCAGCGGCTCATCGCTGGGGTTGCGGACCACGACCACCACTTTGGCGACGGCGCCGACTTCGGAGTGGACGACGCCGTCCGGGATCTCCGGGCCCAGGCGCGGTTCATCCCCCGCGCGGAACATGAGGGTCTCGGCCTGGGGCTGGCCGGGGAAGGCCTGGTGGATGGAGACCTGGCCGGCGAAGCCTTCGCCCGAGCGCCATTCGAACCGCAGCTCGGTCGCCGCGCTGGCGCTTTCGCCACAGGCCGCCGAAAGCAATGCCACGGCAAGGAGGCCGAAGGCGAGCAAGGCGCAGGCAAGCGCCAGGTGGAACTGGCCGTTCTGGCGCGATAGGCCGGGTGTAGCGCATTCGTGCTTCATACGGATTCCCATGTGCCGGGCGATAGATGCGCCGCTCCGGGGCAGGGGGTGGCGCAGGCGCCGGTCCGGGGCACCCCAACTCTATCGCCTGCGCAGGCATGGCGGATCGCCAGAGGAGTGCCGGGGCGATACCTTGCAGTTCGATGTATAGTGGTCCTATGCAAGCGTTAGGTGATGGCCGCATCGGAAAGGACCTGGTGGCGGCCTCGGCCATGCCGCTGGTGTTGGCCATCCTCGATGAGGGCGAGAGCTACGGGTACGCCATCCTGAAGCGCATCGATGAGCTCTCGGGCGGGGAGATGGAGTGGACCGACGGGATGCTCTATCCGCTGCTGCACCGGCTCGCCCGCCTGGGGTATGTGGAGGCCCGGTGGGAATCGCCGGAGGGGGGCCGCAAGCGGCGCTACTACCGCATCACGCCAGCAGGGCGGGCGGCCCTTTCCGAACAGCGCAGGCAGTGGCAAGTGGTGACAGGAGCGCTGCGGAACGCCTGGCACGCGGCCCGGGTGCCGGCCGGCCCGCCACTGCCGGCCGAGGGGGTAGCCCGATGATGGATTCGGCGCGCGACGGAGGCATCGAGCGACAGATCCACGAGTGGCGGGCGTACCTTGAGCGGCGAAGCACCATCGACCATGTGGATGTCGATGAGCTCGAGGATCACTTGCGGAGCCAGATGGCCGAGCTGGACGCGGCCGGCCTGAGCCGCGACGAGTCGTTCCTGGTGGCGATCAAGCGGCTCGGGGGCATCAACGAGCTTTCGCGGGAGTTCGCTCGCGAGCGTTCCAGCCGGCTGTGGAAGCAGCTTGTACTTTCTGGCGATGGGGCGAGTGGATCCTCGGCCATGGAGTACGCGACGGTGGGCATTGTGGCCGGCTTCGCCGTCGCGGCCGCGGCGGCGTTTAAGCTGCCGGCCCTGTTCGGGGTCGACCCGTTCGGCCCGGGGGGCACCGCCCCGGATGAGTCGTTCTACCTGCGAAACGCGGCGCTGCTTGCCCTGCCGTTCCTCGCGGGCTTCCTGGCGTGGCGGCGTCAGCTCCCGCCGCGTGTGATGGCAGCGCTCGCCGCTCCCTTCGCGGTGGCCGCCGTGGTGATGAATGCCACGCCGTTCGAGCAGGGCGGCGACACGGAAGCGCTGGCGGCGCTCCACCTGCCGATCTTCCTGTGGCTTGTCACGGGCGTGGCCTACCTTGGGGGCGCCTGGCGGGCAAATGCGCCGCGGATGGATTTTGTCCGGTTCACTGGCGAGTGGTTTATCTATTACACGCTCATTGCGCTCGGCGGCGGTGTCCTCTCGGGCCTGACCATCGGAGTCTTCGATGCGATCGACATCGACATGGAAGGGGTCGTCCAGTCGTGGGTGCTGCCCTGCGGGGCGGTGGGCGCGGTAGTGGTGGTGGCCTGGCTGGTCGAAGCGAAGCAGAGCGTCATTGAGAACATGGCGCCCGTGCTCACCAGCGTGTTCACCCCGCTCTTCGCGACCATGCTGGTGGCGGCGCTGGTGGGGATGGTGGCGACCGGCAACATCATCGACGCCGGGCGCGATGTCCTGATTATCCTGGACCTGTTGCTCGTGGTGGTGCTGGGGCTGGTGCTCTACGCGATCTCTGCGCGCGACCCGGAGACCGAACCCGCGCTGATGGACCGGGTGCAACTGGTGCTCGTGGCCGGGGCGTTGGCCATCGACATCGTCGCGCTCGGGGCCATCGCGGGGCGGATCCAGGAGTTCGGCTGGACACCGAACCGGACAGCGGGGCTGGGCCTGAACGTGGTGCTGCTCGGGAACCTGGCGTGGACGGGCTGGCTGCTGGCCGGGTTCCTCCGCGGCCGGCGGCGGTTCATCGAGCTGGAGCAGTGGCAGACCGCCTTCATCCCGGTGTACGGGGCCTGGGCCGCCTTTGTGGTCGTGGCGTTCCCACCAGTGTTCGGGTTCGATTGACCACCGGGCAAGACGAGCGCCCCGGTGGCCGGGGCGCTCGTGTGGGTGCAACCGGGCGTTGCCGGGGGATTACTCGACGACTTCGATGTCGCCCAGCATGTCGGTCGGGTGGAAATCGCACTGGTAGGTGTACGTGCCAGCCTTGGCGGGGGCCGTGAAGGTCAGGACGGCCTTCTGGCCGGGCGAGACAATATCGGGGTCCGAAACGGCGTCGTCGCTGGTGTTGTACTTGTTGTCCTCACCGGCGAAGCGCATGTTGTGGATGGCCGAGCCATTGTTCTCCAGGTTGATGGTGATTTCCTTGCCGGCGGGCACCTTCAGAGTCGGGTTCTTTTCGTCACCGAGCAGGAAGACGTTGCCGCTACTTTCGTTCATGAGCAGGTTGTAGCTCGTCTCGCCGGCGCCGCCGCCGTTGGCCGAAGGCGTTTCGCCGCCGCCGTCGTCGTCGTCGTCGTCATCGCCACCGCACGCCGCGGCGGCCAGGGCAACCGTGACCAGTGCGAGGCCGGTCAACAGGAGCAGGAGGAACGTCTTTTTCTGGAAATGCATGCTAGTCCCCTTTCAAAGGCCATCTTGATTGTGTTTTCGCCACGTATACCGTCAAGGTTGCGGACAGGGTTCCAGGGAGCGGCCCACAGCGGGGACTGATGAGGTTGCCAGTCAATCGGAGCTGCTTTCGCGGGCGCAAGCGGAGCAGATGCCGGAAAGGCTCACGGATAGGGAGCGGGCGGCGAAGTGCCCGTCCTCGCTCGCGCGCCGGACGAGCGCCTCCAGCGCCGGATCGCCGATCAACACGTCAGTAATCTGGCCACACTGGAGGCAGACGAGGTTCACGTGCGGCCTGGCCACGGGCCCGTAGCGCGACCCTTCGTGGGTATCGAGCTTTTCGATGAGGCCGGCCGCGGCGAGCACCGCGAGGTTGTTGTAGACGGTGGCGCGGCTGAGGGTGGGGAACTGGTCCGAAAGCTCGCGGTAGAGGTCGTCGGCCGAGACGTGGCCTTGCTCGACCGCAAGGAGCGCCGAGAGCAAGGAGAGCCGCTGGGTAGTCGCCGGCAATCCGTGCGCGCTGAGCAGCGCGAGCAGGTCGCTGGTGGAAGGCGTCGTGGACATCGTTGCAAGCCTGGCGCCGGGGATAGAGCGGTTCAACCGCGCCTTCCGGGGGCGCCGGGACTCCCTTCGTGGACTCTTCGATGGATCTAGACACAGTCTAGTTCGCAAACTAGTATTGCATGCGCGGGGGACATCGCCAAACGGGGCGTCCTGGCCGGGCCAGCACCGGCGGCGCATGGAACCTGCCGGGGCCCGGCAGGTCCGTTGACAACCTGTTGGGCGAGGCGAACGATTTGTCTCCCATCACCAATCCGGGGCTGCGGGGGTACTCCCGGGGCACCCGGCCGGTGCCAATCCATGCCACATTGCGTCGCGGCGCAGTGCACACGATTCCAGGAGGAAGAATGCCATGACGGTATCGAACCGGGACTGGTGGCCGAACCAGCTCAACCTCAAAGTCCTCGACCAGAACTGCCCGGCGGCGGACCCGATGGGGGAGGATTTCGACTACGCGAAGGAATTCAGGACGCTCGACCTTGCGGCGGTGAAGCGGGACATCATGGAGGTGATGACCACGTCGCAGGACTGGTGGCCCGCGGACTACGGCCACTATGGGCCGCTCTTCATCCGGATGGCGTGGCACAGCGCGGGCACCTACCGCATCAGCGATGGGCGCGGGGGGGCATCGCGGGGGACGCAGCGGTTCGCGCCGCTCAATAGCTGGCCCGACAACGCGAACCTGGACAAGGCGCGGCGGCTGCTCTGGCCAGTGAAGCAGAAGTACGGGCGGAAACTTTCGTGGGCGGACCTGATGATCCTCGCGGGCAACTGCGCGCTGGAATCGATGGGCTTCAAGACATTCGGTTTCGGGGGCGGCCGCGAGGACGTGTGGGAGCCGGAGGACATCGACTGGGGGCCGGAGAGCACCTGGCTGGGCGATCAGCGCTACAGCGGCGACCGGGAACTTGCCAATCCGTTCGGCGCGGTGCAGATGGGCCTCATTTATGTGAACCCGGAGGGCCCGAACGGCCAGCCGAGCGTGCTCGCCGCCGCCAGGGACATCCGCGAGACGTTCCGCCGGATGGCCATGAACGACGAGGAGACGGTGGCGCTCATCGCGGGCGGCCACTCATTTGGGAAGACCCACGGCGCGGCGCCTGCCAGCCATGTGGGCCGCGAGCCCGAAGGCGCCAGCATCGAGGAGCAGGGACTCGGCTGGAGGAACGACTATGGGACCGGGAAGGGTCCTGACACGATCACGAGCGGGCTGGAAGGCGCCTGGACGCCGACGCCGACGAAGTGGGACAACAGCTTCTTGGAGACGCTCTTCAAGTATGACTGGGACCTGACGAAGAGCCCGGCCGGGGCATGGCAGTGGGTGCCGACCGATCCCGCCGCCGCGACCACCGTGCCGGACGCATATGACCCGGCGAGGCGGCACGCGCCCGTGATGTTGACGACGGACCTGGCGCTGCGCATGGACCCGATCTATGGCCCGATCTCCCGGCGCTTCTACGAGCACCCGGAGGAGTTGGCCGAGGCCTTCGCGAAGGCATGGTTCAAGCTGACGCACCGCGACATGGGCCCGGTCTCCCGCTACCTGGGCCCCGAGGTGCCCTCGGAGACGCTGATCTGGCAGGACCCGGTACCAGCGGTCGACCACGAACTCATTGGCGAGGAGGAGATCGCGGCGCTGAAGGCGCGGATCCTGGCCTCGGGGCTCACGGTTTCGCAGCTGGTACGGACCGCCTGGGCGGCCGCGGCATCGTACCGCGGGACGGACCGGCGAGGTGGGGCGAACGGGGCGCGCATCCGCCTGGCGCCGCAGAAGGACTGGGAGGTGAACGACCCGGCCGAGCTTGCCAGGGTGCTGCCGGCGCTCGAGCAGATCCGGGCGGAGTTCAATGGATCGCAGACTGGTGGCAAGCGCGTGTCGCTGGCCGACCTGATCGTGCTTGGCGGGTGCGCGGCCGTGGAGAAGGCGGCCAGGGATGCCGGGTTCGACGTGGTGGTGCCGTTCTCGCCCGGGCGCACCGACGCATCGCAGGAGATGACCGACACCGAGTCGTTCGCCGTGCTCGAACCCATGTTCGATGGATTCCGCAACTACCTGCGGCCCGGCCTCCCGAAGCCGGCGGAGCATCTCCTGGTGGAGCGGGCCGCCCTGCTGACGCTGACCGCGCCGGAGATGACGGTGCTCGCCGGCGGGATGCGCGCGCTGAACGCGAACACGGGCCAATCGCCCCTGGGCGTCTTCACCAAGCGGCCCGGCATGCTTACCAACGACTTCTTCGTGAACCTGCTCGACATGGGCACGGAGTGGAAGCCAGCCTCGGCCGAGGGCGTCTACGAAGGCCGCGACTGCAAGACGGGTGAGCTGAAGTGGACGGCGAGCCGCGTGGACCTTGTCTTCGGATCGAACTCGCAGTTGCGGGCGCTCGCCGAGGTCTACGGGAGCGCGGATGCGCAGGAGAAGTTCGTCGGGGACTTCGTGGCGGCGTGGGATAAAGTCATGAACCTGGACCGGTTCGACCTGGCCTGACCCGCGCTCACAGGCGCGCGCAAAGCGGGGGACTGCCGTTCCGGGCAGTCCCCCTTGTTTGTGGCCGGGGACCAGCGATGCCGGCGGATCGAGGCCGGGCGGCCTTGCTGGCGAACCGGATCACGGGCTGGCGGCGGGCCTCAGCCGTTCCGTGGGTTCGTATCCATGTACTGGTTCAGGCGGAGGCTGACGGCCTGGGGCGCGGTGAGCGCGTACTTCAGATCGAGCAGCGCTTCGGAGATGGTGTCGGAGAGGCGGTCGTAGACCCCCGGATGGGACGTGCGAAGCTCGCGGGCGAGCTCGCGCAGTTCCTGCTGGGCGCGCTCCGCTTCGGCGCGCATCGCCGGTTCGAGCGGGGAGCCAGTCCGCCAGCGCTCGATGGCCAGCTCGAAGGCACGTTCGTCGATCGGGGCGAGCTTCGCCTTCCAGGCATCAACGTCCGCCGGGCCGTTCGCGCGGGATTCTCGGGTCACGGGTGGCTCCTTCCTTGCGCCGGGGTCCGCCGGTCATCCGCTGGGGGCGGGTGCGGGGGCCTTTGTCAGGGCCTTGCGGGCATCGCCCCACTTCTTGTCCTGCATGGCCTGCACCCAGCGGTCGAACGCGCCATCGCCGGCGGCGGCGTTGAGGGCGTTCTTCACACCATCGACATCGCCTCCGAAGTAGGCGTTGCGCATGGTGCTCTCGCCCACCACATCAACGAGCGCCTTGACCTCGTTGAACTGGTCCTCGTAGTTGTCGCGGTCCGGGAAGTTCTCTTTTTCGACCACCTGCCGCGTGAAGAACTCGGTGACGCCTTCGTTGGCATTGAAGCCGGTGGTGTTCTTCCAGTTGAGGTTGCTGTAGAAGTGCATGCCCTCGTGGAGGACGGTGGAGTAGTTGATGCGCTTCTTATGGCCCCAGACCGTCGGGGGATCGGTACCGCGGTCGACGAATGCGTTGGTGTACTGGTAGTCATCGTCGATCTCGCCGTAGACGCGCTCGTAGGCGGCGCTGAACTCGGCTTCGTCGACGATGTTGACGTGCCCCTCCGCCCGGGCGTTCTTCTTCGTGGCCTCGGGGAGGTCCTTCTCGAAGTGTTCGCGGACGAGCTTATCGGCCCGTTTCGCATCGACCTTGGTGCCGAAGACTTTGCGGAAGCCCTTGGCGATGCCGCCAAGGATGCCGCGCTGGAGCGCGGGCGCGCGCTGGACATCGATCCCGGCCTCGTGCGAACCGCTGCCGGCCCGCGGGGCGAGGAGCGTGGAGGTGCGGGCGTTGCCGATGGCGCGCTGGAGCGAGAGCACGGTGGCGGCGCGCTGGCGAGGAGGAATGGCGGCATGGTCGAATTCGGCGGCGCGGGCGATTGCCTGGACATCGAGAGCCGCTGGCGCGGGCATCTCCCGGGCGGGGGCGGCCACGGTGCGATGCGAGTCCGCATCGCTTTTTGTTACCACGTGGGCGCGCCGGGAATCCTGATGCATCGCGCGCCTCCTTCCCGCCCGGTGCATGGGCCCGGGGGTGCATTATCGCAAGATGGGAGGCAACTTTTTCAAGTGGGAGGTGGTGAGGAGATCCGTTCCAGGGCGGCTCTGAACGCGGCGAACGGGCCCGCCCCAAGGATGGCAGCCCACCGGCTTTCCAGGTCCGCCAGCGCCTGCCGGGCCGTGGTATCGACCGCCTCGCCGCGCGCGGTGAGGCGGACCAGGCTGGCTCGCCGATCGCGGGGGTCGGGCGCCAGTTCGGCATAGCCGTGCCGGACGAGGTATTCGACGAGGTAGCCCATGGACTGCCTGGTGATCTGTGCGCGCTCCGCGAGGTCGACCTGGCGGGTGCCGGCGGGGTCGAGGTGCTGGAACACGGGGAGGGGGGAGGGGCGAAGGGCGTTGAAGCCCGCGTTGACGAGCGCGGCATGCACGTGCCCGACAGTTTCCTGGAATGGGATGCGCAGGAGCGCCCCGATCATGCGCGGCGGTGAGGTGGGGGCAGGGGAAGCACCGGGCTTGACAGGCATAGTCAGATAATCTTACCTTCCACTTCGTCAGACAGACTGACTATACCGCACGGTCCCGCTCAGCGGGAGAGAGGAGCTGCCACCGATGTCCACGCCCGCCATCCATCCGCCAGGGCGTTCCGGGTTCTGGTTCCTGGGCACGGAGATGCATATGCTCGCGACCGCCGGGCAGACCGGCCGGGCGCTTGGATTGATCGAGCAGGTGGCCCCGCCCGGTTTCGCCGCGCCACCCCACATTCACCACGCGGAAGACGAAGCGTTCTATGTCGTGAGTGGTTCGGCCACGTTCCACTGCGGTGAGCGGGCGATCGAAGGCGGGCCCGGGGCGTTCGTGTGGTTGCCGAGAGACGTGGCGCACTGGTTCGAAGTGCACCCCGGGGGGCCCGCGCGGCTGTTGCAGTTCAACACTCCGGCCGGTCTCGAGCGGTTCTTCGAGGAGATGGGCACCCCGATGGGCGAACCGGCGGCAGTCCCGGCGGCGCCGCCCGACATGGCGAGGCTGGCAGCGAAGTACCGGATCGACATGCTGCCGGGGAGCGGGGAGCGGGCCGGGTGATCGCGCGCCTCGGGGTGTTCGAGCCGATGCCGGAAGACATCCACGCGGAGTACCGGCGGAACCTGGCGGAGCGATTCAAGCCGGCGCTCGCGGCGCAGGACGGGTTCGTCGCGGGTTACTGGCTGCAAGCTCCCGACGGCCGGGAACTTTCGTTCACGGTATGGGCGAGCGAGGCCGCCCTGGCCACCGGGGCACAGCGTGCGAATGCGACCCCACTCCTGCCCGGGCAGGATGCGTCGAGGATTCCTTCGCCCTCGGTGGTGGAGACCTTCGAGGTCATCGCGTGCGCGACCGGCGCCGGGGGGACCGGGCCGGCGTTGTAGCCCGCGGCGGGGCCTTGCCCCCAGGGACGGGCCGGGCAGGGGCTCCTAGAACTGGAGCGGCAGGCTGGCGCGCGCCCAGGCCGAGGTGCCGCCGCGGACCGATTTTGCCTCGAACCCGCGCTCCTGGAGGAACTTCGCCGCCATCTTGCTGCGGTTCCCGCTGGCGCAAATGAGGAGCACCGGCTTATCACGCGGGAGGCGCTGCATGCCGATGGCGATCTGCCCGAGCGGCATGTGGCGAGCACCCGCGGCGCGGCCCTGGGCCCATTCCCAGCTTTCGCGGATGTCGACCAGGGTCGCACCCTCGGCCTGGAGGGCATGGGCCTCGTGGACATCGATTTCGAGGCTGTTCGGGGTGCGAGAGAAGAGACCCATGTGGGGGCGAACCTCCGGGAGCGGGGATGGGGTGATATGCATGACTCTATCGGCATTGACCGATTAAGGCAACCCGGGGGCGGTCTCCCGGCGGTGCGCGGATAGGCACCAATGGGCCGGGGAGAGTGGGCCGACCGGACCTTCGATTGTGATCTCGTTCACGAGAACATGCGCATACGCGCATATTCCCTGAACAACCAGGGAAGGCTCGCGCGGGAGGCAATCACAATGAGGCACCTGGTGATCCTTGGCGCTGGAACCGCGGGCACGATGGCGGCCAACAAGCTCCGTGCCCGGCTCGATGTGAAGGAGTGGCGCATCACGATCGTCGATCAGGACAACAACCACCACTATCAGCCCGGCTACCTGTTCATGCCCTTCGGCAAGTACCGCCCCTCGGAGATCGTGAAGCCCCGCGCGAAATTCATCCCGAAGGGGGTCGAGCTCACCATCAGCGAGATCGACCGGGTTGTCCCCTCCGAGAACGCGGTCTTGCTGGCGGATGGCAGGCGACTGGCCTATGACCAGCTGGTGATCGCCACCGGCACGACGCCGCGTCCCGACCAGACGCCCGGGCTGATAGGGCCGGAGTGGCGCAAGAGCGTGCACGAGTTCTACACCTTCGAAGGATCGAAGGCGCTGGCGGCTGCGCTCGAGAAATGGGCGGGCGGCCGGCTCGTGATTCACATCACGGAGATGCCGATCAAATGCCCGGTGGCTCCGCTGGAATTCGCATTCCTCGCCGACTCTTTCTTCAAGAAGAAGGGCATGCGCGACCGGGTGGAGCTGGTGTACGTCACGCCGCTCGATGGGGCGTTCACGCGGCCGCTGGCGGCGCGCACCCTGGGCGGCATGCTCGCAGAGCGGGACATCGCGCTCGAACCCGACTTCGCCATCGAGCGCGTCGACGAAGAACGGCAGGTGCTCGTCTCATACGACGAACGCGAGGTCCCATTCGACCTGCTGGTCACGGTGCCGCTCAACATGGGTGCCGACTACGTCGCCCGGAGCGGGCTCGGCGACGAGTTGAACTACGTGCCGGTCGACAAGCACACGCTCCTTTCAACGGCCTGGCCGAATATCTTCGCGCTCGGCGATGCCAGCGACATCCCGGCTTCGAAGGCGGGCTCGACGGCGCACTTCGCGGTCGAAGTCTTCGCCGAGAACTTCGTGCACCACATCCGCGGGGAGGCCATGCCCGAGCGGTTCGACGGCCACGCGAACTGCTTCATCGAGTCGGGCGGCGGCAAGGCGCTGTTGCTGGACTTCAACTACGACACGGAACCGCTCCCCGGCACGTTCCCGCTGCCGGTTGTGGGGCCGTTCGGGCTGCTGCGGGAACGGCGGTCGAACCACTGGGGCCAACTGGTGTTCCATTGGGGCTCCTGGCCCCCTTTTTTCAAGGGCCGGGCCCTTCCCATTAGCCCCCACCTGAGCATGGCGGGCAAAGTCCAGAAGGGATAACGCGCCCACCAGGAATCCGCCGCGGCCACGAGCCGCGCCATCACGGCACACCAAGGAGGTAAGGCAATGCCAGTCACCACTCTCGCCGGCCGCGAACTTCATGTGGACGAGGAAGGGTTCCTCACCGTGTTCGACGAATGGGACGAGGATCTCGCGAAGACCCTCGCAGCCAACATCGGGATCGAATTGACCGACGCGCACTGGCGGGCAATCCGGTTCCTGCGAGACGACTACCGGGTGACAGGCGAAACCCCGACGCTGAGGCGCTGCACAGCGGTGGGCGGCTTCGCCACGAAGGAGCTCTTCGACCTCTTCCCGAAGAAGCCCGCGAAGAAGATGGCCTACATAGCCGGCCTGCAGAAGCCGGTCGGCTGCGTCTGAGAGAGAAGGAGGACCACCATGACCGAGGTAATGACCCAGCCCGCAATCGTGCCATCGTTCGATAACGAGCAAGCTACCGACCGCAAGCTCTGCATCATCTGCTCGAAGGGATCGCTCGATATGGCCTATCCCGGGCTGGTGCTGGCGAATGCGGCCCTGGGGGAGGGGATTGAAACCCACCTGTTTTTCACGTTCTGGGGCTACGACATCATCAACAAGAGCACCATGGCGCACCTGAAGTTCACGCCCGTGGGCAATCCCGCGACGCACATGCCGACGATGCTGATGGGCCTGCCCGGGATGACCGCCTTCGCGACGCACATGATGAGAAAGCAGATCGAAGGCATCGACATCCCGGACGTGCCGGAGTTCCTGAACCTCATCACCGACGCAGGCGGGCATCTCTGGGCCTGCCGGATGTCGGCCGACATGATGCACCTCGGGAAGGACGACCTGTACGAACGGGTGGAAGGGATCATCAGCGCCACCGACTTCATCGAACTCTGCGATGGCGCCCAGATCATTTTCATTTAGGATCAGGTAGGCGGGGCCGGTGGCCGGGCCGGCCCCCGAACTGGCCGGACGAAGGGAGTGAGCGGCCATGGACGTACACAACGAGGAGGTCTACGCGCTCCACGCGCAGATCCTCAAGACGCTGGCAAACCCGCGCCGGCTGATGATCATGGACGCCCTCCACGGGGGGGCGAAAACGGTGAGCGAAATCGAGGCGGCCGTGGGCCTGCCCCAGGCAAACGTCTCGCAGCACCTGGCCGCACTCCGGGCGCAGGGCCTCGTTGTCCCACGGCGCGAAGGCAATACGGTCTCTTATTCCCTCGTGAGCGATACGGTGGTCCGCGCCTGCGATCTTTTCCACGACTTCCTCATCGAGCGTCTGCGTGCCAGCCAGGAGCTTGCCGAACAGCTTCAACAGCCGCGGCCGCTTCGCATGGGTGGCGAGCGCATTGTCTGATAGGATCCCCGGGGAGGAGGACTGCCATGGTCCCATTCGAATCGAAGCAGGTGCGCATCGCCGGCGTTGAGATGGTCGCCGAGGCGGCGCTGAACAACTGAAGTGGCCTCTGGACCGCCGTGGTGCGGTCCGGGGATGCCCTCGTGGCCTCGGGCGCGGGCCTTTCGGCCGAGGAGGCCATGGCGACGGCGATCGAGCGGGCCGAAAAGGTGGACGGGATTATCCCCCGAACCAGCACCGCTGGTTAGCCGCGGCTATTCGCCAGGGATGAAGAGCCCATCCCGGGGGCCGACCCACGGGCGGACATCTTCCATCTGGCTGAGGAAGGTCTCGCGGCGCGTTGAGCCCCGGCGCATCGCGTACTCGACTTAGGTGAACCTCGGCTGCACATCCTTCATGCCGCCGAGGTTACCTTCACCGCCGGGCTCATGGCTTGCCGCGGGCTATCGTTCCCTCGCCCCCAGCCGCCCAACGGCCGGCCAAATGATCAGCGAATCCCTATGAGCGGCGGCGCGGGAACGGCCGTCTTTGGGCGCCGATGAAGGCGATGGCGGCCCCCACAATCGCAAGCCCGAGGAGCCAGAGGGCTGCCTGCGAACCTGTGCCCGTGCCGGGAGCGCCGGAGTTGCCGGTGGCGGGCGGGCCCGGGGCCGGCGTCGTGGGCGCGGGTATCACGGGCGTTACCGTCCGGGTGACCGTGGCCGGCGGTGTCCCGGTTGCGGCCGGTGTCGCAGTCGAGGAGGGCACCGGGGTGAGCGTGATCGTGGGCGTTGTAGTAGACGTCTGCCGGGATGTTGGCGGCGCCGCGGTTGTTGGCGGCGTTGCGGTTGTTGGCGGCGCCGATGTGCCCGTCGGGGTCACGGTGGAGGTCGAGGAAGGCGTTGCGGTGAGCGTGGTGGCGGTGCCGGTGGCCGCGCCGGTCTGGGTGGCTGTGGCTGTCGGAGTGAGCGTCGGGGGAAGGACTTGATTGGTCACCGCGGCGGTGCATTCGACGCGCGCGCCACCGCCGTTTGCCGAGTTGTTGCACTGGTCGATGTTCATGGGAAAGGACAGCGTCATTGTGGATGCTCCGCCGACGGTGCACACAAACCCGGCACTTGTACCGCCGTTTCCGGAACCGTTGCACTGGCCAACGGTGGCCTGTCCGACGGAGGTGATGCCCGGGGTGTTCGCGGGGGCACAGACGGCTGAGACGCCATCACCAGAACCGACGCACTGGTAGACGGTGGCGGCACCGATCGCCGAGACCGGGGCACTGCTGAAGGAGTTGGTGACCTGGACCGAGCAGATCACCACGCCGCCACCGCCGCTGCCCGAGCCGTTGCACTGCTGGATGAGCGTGATCGGTTCGGGAGAAGAGGTGATGGTGGTGTTGCAGGTGCCCGCGCCGGCAGCGATAGGCCCGGCAGCGCCGGTGCACTTCGTGACGGTGATCGCCGAGGGCGCGGTCGCGGCGCCGTTGCTATCCACGTGGTTCACGATGGTGACGGTGCAGCGGATGCCCTGCCCACCGACGTTGGCCTCTCCGTTGCACTGGGTGACCGGCGCGGCGGCAGCGCTGGCCGGGTTGGAGCGCTGGGTGAGCAGGACCATCGTGAGCGTGGCCAGGGCGAGCACGAACACAAGCCCGAACCGGGACGCTCGATGGAAAGACGACATGTGGCTGGCCGAAGCCCTGGCCGTTCTCACATCAGGCGGTGATGTATCCATAGGTACCTCCGGCACGGATGACGTCCTGCTCCCGCGCGGCTAGAGCTGGTCCTCGCGCGGACGATCGTCGCGCCGGGCAAAGGGGGCGAAGCTCGCCCAGAAGAGGAGCGAAAGGACGACGCCGGCGAGCCCGACGATCATCAGGATGGCGCCGACGACCTGGATATCGATGCCGGTCACGGTTGCCTCGACGGCCCATGCCAGGATGGCGCCGACGGCCATGAGCAGGAGGCTCAGGGCGATGCTTCCGTTATTCATTGGAGTACTGCTTTCCGGCGGGGGCTGTTGCCCCGGCGCCTTCCTTGGACCGCCCGGTCTGGATGGGGGCTACCGCGTGGCGGCGCCCCCACTGAGTCAGACCAGGCCGCCACTTTTCCGCTGGGCCACGGCCCGGAAGACGATGAGCACGGCGATCGCGCCGAGCACGGCGATGATGAGGGTGCGGACGTTGAAGCCGGTGACATCGCCGTAGCCAAGGGCCACGCTGATGAAGCCGCCGACGAGGGCGCCCGCAACTCCCACAAGCGTGGTGATGACGAGCCCGCGCAGCCCCATGCCGCCGGGGCCGCCGCCGAGTACGAGCTGGGCGATGAATCCGGCCACCAGGCCGACCAGAATCCAGGTGAGCAATCCCATTAGTTCTTCCCCTTTGCGCGGGTTACCGCGCAGACGTGGATGCGGTGTGCCGGTGTCCGGAACCGCCCGCGCCGTGCGCCTTCTTCGATGACCACGGGGAGGACCGGCATGCGCCGGCCGCTCAGTCCGGGGTCGTCGTTGACGGGCTTATGGCGGCGTTCGAGGAAGTCGCCTTCGCCGCAGCCGCTGCAAATCCGCGACCAGGCGTAGTGGCCCGCCAGCGTGTTGAAGTGGGCTCGCTGCGGTCCTGTCGCTTCCGCCCACTCGGACCAGAGCGACGGCTGCTGGCCTGCCGGTGTCGAAGCGTCTGTCATTCCAATTGTCCTATCTGGCTGTACCGGCTGATGGCGGGTCCTATTTGGCTTGCTTCCTGGCGGGTACCAACTCGGTGAGCGGTGGCGGCTGCGCGCCTTCGGCGGGCGGCTTGGTCGCGCGGGCGGCCTTCGCCTTCTTGCCGGTTCGCTTATCCATGTGTGTGGCCTCCAGACTTTCACTCATCAGGGTGGCAGGAGTGGCGTGACGGAAGCGTGACGGGGCTACTCGGGCGGGCGGTCAGCCCGGACGGCAACCAGCCACGCACGGACAGCTTCGCCGACGCGTTCGTCGCTGGTGAGGTTGAGCGGAGGTTCGAGCCCGTTGGAGACATTGGTCGTGGACCGTACCTGGGCCCGCAACGGCTCAGCCGAGTCTTGTTCGATCCACGCTCGAATGATCAACAGTCCGGTGTGCTGTCTGCGCATGGAGATAGCATCGGGGCCTGACCGTCACGGGGGCGTTACGGATGTTGCAGGCCGTGCACGAGTTCCAGGAGGCGAGGGGTGGGCTCGAGGCCGAGTTCGTTCTCGAGCAGGTCGCGGTAGCGCTCGAAGGCCCGGAGCGCTTCGGACTGGTTGCCCTCGGCCAGGTGCACGCGGACGAGGGCCGCGTGGGCACTTTCGCGCAGCGGTTCGGCGCGGACCGCGGCGACGGCCGCCGCCGCCGCGTCGCCGAAGCGCCGGGCGGCAACCAGGTGTCCGGCGAGCGCCTCGAGGGCGTGGAGGCGGAGCTGGCGCCACTCTTCGGTTTCGATGACGGCCCAGTCGTCGTACCAGTCAGGGAGGAGGTCGGCGGAGAGGCTGGCAATCGCTCCCTCGTCCAGGTCGCCCGGTTCGGGCTGCGCATCCGGGAGGAGGAGGCGGTGGGCGGTCCCGGTAGAGGTCCACCTCGACGCCATCGGCGAGGGCGATGCCGGAGAACGTGGTGCTGATCGCGGCGCGCGCGGGCTCGGGCAGGCGGGCAAGTGCCGAACGCAGGCTGGCGTGGGCCCGGGCATCGGACGTGTCGGGCCAGAGGGTCTCCGCGACCAGGGTGCGGGAGAGGGGACGGTTGCGGAGCGCGAGGAAGGCGAACAGGCGTTGCGATGCGCCGGAGACTGGCGCCAAAAGGCTCTGGCCGAGCAAGAGGCGGAAGCCATCGAGCAGGCCAACTGAGAGCTGGCCGCCGCTCGCGGCTGCCACTTGTGCGATGGTGCGTTCGGCTATGGCCATCTGTTCACTGCTCCATCCCGCGCCCGTGAGCGCCCACCGCGGACCCGGGCTATCCTTCGCCACCCTGTTCGGCGGGGCTGCCCGCGCCCCTGTCCGCCGCATCGCCGGCGGCCTGTTCGGCGGATGCCTCGGCGGTGGCGTTGTAGTCGGTGTCGGCGATCGATTCGCGGACGCGCGCGTTGATTTCTTCGGTGCGGCCGAGGGCGTCGATCTTCGAGCGCAGGCGGGCTATCTCGGTGAAGCGACCCGGTATCGCCGGCAGGTCGACCTGCAGTTCCCCCGATTCGAGCGCGCCGTAGAGGCCTTCGCCGAGGGCGGCCATCTCGGAACGGAGCTTCGAGTCGAGCCGCCGGCGTTCCATCTTGCGCCGGGCCAAGCGCACCTGGCGCGCGGTTGCGGTGGCGAGCCGGGCGCAAACGTCTCGAACGCGGGTAAGCACAGGCATGGGGGGACTCTTCTCTCTATTACGTTACGTGTTGTAGAAGTTTTCAACCCGGGGTGTCGGGGCTGTTTACCAACGATGGGATGCGCGCCGGTCCCTGATCGTGACTCGTGGTGATGACGGCCAACGCCGCCATCGGCGACGCCCGAGGGCGCGAGTTTTCGGGCGCTGGCAGTGTGCATCATGGCCGCGCATACGGCCCATTGGCCCCACATTCGCGGTACGCCCGGGTGACTCGCCCGAGAGGGACACGGTCTTTGCCGGGGCACGTTCGAGTTCGCCTGCGAGCAGGCTCTGGTGGTATCCGGACGCAAGGAGACGCAACCGATGGTGCCGGCTGAGTCCAGGACTGTGCGCATCTTTGGCGTTGAGATGGTCGCCGGGGCGGCGCTGAACAACTGAAGTGGCCTCTGGACCGCCGTGGTGCGGTCCGGGGAT
>DAOKYT010000049.1:0-21244 GCA_035326025.1 Tepidiformaceae bacterium | reverse complement strand
TTCGGGCGCGACCTCTACCTCTCCGAGATGCAATCGGTGGTGCAGTCGGTCCCGGGGGTCGAATACGCCCAGGACGTGACGCTCTACCAGGTGGACATTCAGACCGGGCAATCGCGCGCGGCCGGGCAAAGCATCACGGTGGCCGATGATGTGCTCCTCCTGTCGTACGAACACGTGGTGACGGTGGCCCAGCGATAACCATGGCGATGACACCGACCAGCGAGAACACCGGCACGAACGACGGCGGCGGCCCCCCGCCAGCCCGGGCCGTGCCCGGGTACCCCGCATGGGACACACCTCCGGGCGTTCCCCAGGCACGAAGCACCTACCTTGACTTCCTTCCCGGCATCTACCAGGAAAACGCGCTTAGCGACTTCCTCGGGCGATTCCTGCTCATCTTCGAGCACATCCTGTCGCCCATCGACCGCACCATCGAGAACATTCCCTACTACTTCGACCCCAACGTGGCCCCCCCGGATGTCGTTACGTGGCTAGGGTCGTGGCTTGGGCTGGTACTCGATGCCCGTTGGCCGGAGGACCGGCGGCGCGATGTGGTGAAGGCCGCTCCGGAGCTCTTTCGCTGGCGCGGGACGCGACGGGGGCTGGCGCACTTCCTGCGCCTCTACACGGGGGTCGAGCCCGAGATTCTCGAGCCTTCCCTGCGCGAAATCGCGAACGACCGCATGCGGGCATTCCGGTTCACGGTGCGCGTGCGCGCACCGCGGGGTTCCGGGCTCAGCCGCCAGCTGGTGCAGAGCATCATCGAGGCCGAGAAGCCGGCCTTCGCCGCCGCCAACCTGGAGTGGATCGAAGAGCGCTGAAGTCAGGGCGCCGGCGCGATCCACACCACCCCGTCGGGGCTCTTTTCGGCTGCCCAGCCTGAGAGGCCGCCACCTTCGATCGTCCACCAGGTCAGCGTCCCATCGGAGGTCGGCCCACCCTTGATGGCAACCCTGGTGCCCGTACACAGCCGCCCGAGGACGTTATCGGGAGCGATCCGCGGTGTTTCGCCCGAACGGACGGCGAGACAGTTCGTGTTGTTCGGCACGGGGTCGGAATTCATGATCACGCCGTTTCCACCCACGTACAGCCCGGCGGGCGTGGGCGTGGCCTGGGTGGTAGCCGGTGACGCGACGGCTGTTGGGGTCTCAACGGGCGTTGCCGCATTCTCCTCGCTCGAGCAGCCGGGCCAGCCATCCTTGCAACTCGCCGTGTATCCGTAGGCGCCCCCACCCAGCAGGGCAAACACGAGCACGGCCAACGAGGGCCAGCGATACCGCTGAAGTGGCGGCCGGATGGTGAGGTGTGCATCGGCGGCCGCCGGGGAGGAGGCGCCCGTGGGACGGGCCTCGACCCGGAACGGCCGCATGGTGGCAGGGCCGAACAGCTTCCGGGACTTCGTCCGCGCCGAGAGCGAAACGGTCCGCTCCTCGCCCGGCTGGAGCTCCAGCTGCTCGGTCTCCAGCTGGTAGTCGAGCTCATTTCCCTGGTCGGAGGCTGAGAGGGCGACCGTGATCGGCGTATTCCCTGTGTTGCTCGCCGTCACTTTGAAGTCCCGCCTGGCCCGTGGCGGCTGGATGGCCAGCTTGAAACCCTCAAACGGGAGGATGGTCAGCCGGCCAAGGGCGCGCACCTCACGGCCGCGCGCTTTGGACGTCACCGCGACCGAGAACTCATGGTCGCCGGCGGCCGCCGTTGAGTCCCGGGGAGCCTGGAGCACGATCGTGATTTCGTCGCGAGCGCCCGGCACCAGCGAGATGGCGGGGCGGCTCACACGAGCCCATCCCTCGGGCAGATCGACGACCGCGATCGATAGCTCATCGACGACGTTGCCACGGTTCTGGACAAGCACGGTTGCGGTCGTCGGCGACCCGGCGGCGACGGGCGCGCCTGGCGAAGTGAGCGCGACGCCGATGGTCTGTTCGGATTCTGTCGCGGAGCCGGCCGCGCGAGCCGCGGGCGACTGGTCGCCGCGGAGCGCCTCGGCGAGGACGAACCGCGCCTCGACATCGCCATAGCGCATGGTCTGTCCGCTCTCCACGATCGTGGGCGTGTTCGCGGGGACGCGTTGGCCGCCGACGAAGGTGCCAGTGCCCGAGCCAAGGTCGGAAATGGTGACCCGGCCGGATTCGATGACGAGCTGGGCGTGGCGGCGCGACACGGAAACGTGGTCGATGACCACCTGGTTCCCGTCGGCGCGGCCAATCACGACCGATGGTTCGGTAATGGGGTACTCGCGGATCTGGCCGTCGGGCGTTGCGACCCGCAGGGTGCCGTATTCCATGGTTCCTCACTCGAGGGCGAAGGTGGCAGATTGCGCTGGTGCGCAGCATACCCGCGCGGGTAGGCTCACACCAACAGCAGTCACCCGAGAGCCGGCGGGAGGAGCGCTTCGAGCCCGGCATGGGGCGAGGCGAGGCTGGCTACCGCCGGGCGCGCCTGGTAGAAGCGCTCTTCGCCGTAGAAGCTGGTCCGCAGGTCTTCCGGAATGCGGGCGAAGAGGCTATTTTCGCCAAACTGGCTGCGGTGCATCCCCGCGGCGGCCCGTTTCGCCTCCGTGAATTCGCGCACATCGACCACATGGCTCACGGCCGCATCCGGGGCGGCCATGGCCTGTTCGAAGCGGGTGCGGCGCTCCGGGTCGAGTCCCTCGGGCAGCAGACCACGGCGTTCGAGCTCCAGGTAAATCCCGGCGAATCGCTTCATGGGAAAGGCGCCCCAGTACAGCCGGCCCGGCTCCCAGGGAACGCCGGCATCGCGGAAATGGGCGGGGTCGCCGCATGCGTCGAACGCCGCCAGGGTATGCCGGTGGACGGCTATGTGGTCCGGGTGGCCATAGCCACCGCTTGGATCCCAGGTAAAGACAATGTGGGGCCGCAGCTGGCGCATCAGCGCGACCAGCTGGCCAACCACGATCTCCGGCTGCTGCGCGTTGAGGCAGCGCGGATCCTGGTTTTCGGGCGTCCCGGCCATGCCGCTATCGCGAAACGGCAGAAAGCGGACATCGAACACGCCGATTTGCGCCATTGCCGCCCGCAGTTCGAGTTCGCGCACGTAGCCGAGCGTTTCGGGAGTGGCGAGCGAGGGGTCGCTGATTTCGCCCACCTCGCCACGGGTGGCGCATACCAGCGTGACATGCGCTCCGCGGGCCGCGAACGCGGCCAGCGTGCCAGTCGCCTGGCCCTCATCATCGGGATGGCCGTAGACGGCCATGATACGAACGTCCTTCATGAACACGATCGTAACCGCTCAGCACAGCGGCCGCTGATTTCCCTTGGCCGCGCCCCACACCAGAACGCCACCCATTCGTCTCTCGTATCGAAACCGGGAACCCGGGCAAGATGGCGGCATGAATCTCTTGAGTGCACTCGCGCCGACCAGCGTCCCGGTTGACCCGGTCGAGGGTATCGCGGGGCGTGTGGCGTTCGCGGCGGCGGCCAAGGCGGTGAAGGTTTCGCACGAGATGGCGAAAGATACCGTTCGCCTGCTCGACCCGAACGTGGGGCAACGCCTGAACGCCGAGGCCTGAATCGAGACCGCTGCGGCGGCGGCTGGTAACCTCTCGGGTGCAACCTGTCACTGGAAGGCACATGCGAGAGATCACCGCTGACGAGATCACCGAGACCGTCGCCCGCCTCGCCATCGAAGCGACCCACTACCTGCCCGACGATGTCGAAGGGGCGATCCGAAAGGCGCGCCAGACCGAACGCAACCCGCTCGGCGTGCAGATCATCGACGAAATCCTGGAGAACGCGGAGATCGCGCGGACGCGGATGCTCCCGCTCTGCCAGGACACGGGCACGGCCGTCGTGATGGCCGAAATCGGCCAGGACGTCCACATCACCGGCGGCTACCTGATCGACGCAATCAACGAGGGCATCCGCCGGGGCTACAGCGAGGGCTTCCTGCGGAAGTCGATCGCCGCCCGGCCGTTTAGCGCACGAGCCAACACCGGCGACAACACGCCAGGGGTCATCCACACCGATATCGTCCCGGGCGACCGCGTCCACCTTTCGTTCATGCCCAAGGGCGGGGGCTGCGAGAACATGTCGCGCTACCAGAACTTCCTGCCGGGGATGGGGAAGCAGGCGGTCATCGACTTCGTGTGCGAGACGGTCGACATCTCCGGCGGAAACCCGTGCCCGCCGCTCGTCATCGGTGTCGGCATCGGGGGGACCGCCGAGAAGGCGATGACGATGGCCAAGCACTCGTTGTTCCGCAGAATCGGCACACGCAGCGAGGACGAAGAAGTCGCTCAACTCGAGCTCGAGCTCCTGGAGGCGGTGAACGCGCTCGGCGTGGGGCCCCAGGCCGTGGGCGGTTCCACGACCGCCCTGGATGTGTTCGTGGAGACCTATCCCACCCACATCACCGCGCTCCCTGTCGCGGTGAACATCCAGTGCCACAGCGCCCGGACAAAGCAGGCGGTGATCTAGTGGCCACGCTCCGTGTCGTGCCGCTGTCCGAGGCCGGCCTCGAGGCAGTTGCCGGCGTGGTAAACCGCGCCTTCGGCGTGTACTCCAGCATCTTCAAGAGCCCCCGCACTTCCCCGCTGGAGTACGCGGAGGAAGCCGGCCCCGGCGCGCGGGTGATCCTGGTCGAGGAAGGTGGGCGGCTGCTCGCGACATCGATGGTGACCATGGCCGAACGGTTCATCGAGCCCGGCCTGCTGGGCCCGGCAGGGATGGAGCGGACACCCGGCCGCAAGCCCGCCGCCGCCACGAGCCACCCCTGGGCGGGCGCGCTGTACTACGGCCTGGCGGGGGTCGAGCCCGAGGCGATGAATCGCGGGTTCGGCCGGCTGATGGTGGAACATGCCGAACGAATCGCGGCCGCTGAAGGCTACCGGCGCATTGCCCTGGGCACCGTCCGCGAGTTTGGCCTTGTCGACTACTACGCACGCTTCAACTACTACGTGGTCCACGAGGAGCGCTTCGAACCCGGCCACTGGGATTTCGTGGTACCCCACAGCTACTGCGAGATGGTGAAGGACCTGTGAGCCACCGCATCCGGACGGCCGAGCCCTGCGAAGCCGCGACCATCGCCTGGATCGTGAACCAGGCCTACCGCGTCGAGGACTTCTTCAAAGTCGGCGACCGCACCGATGCCCGCGAGATTGCCGGCCTGCTGGCGGAGGAGAGCTTCCTGGTTGCCGAATCGAACGACGGCCAGCTCGTGGGGTGTGTGTACGTGGCGATCAAGGAGGGCCGGGGCTACTTCGGGATGCTCTCGGTGCTGCCCGGACACCAGGGCCACCGCCTCGGGCGGCTGCTGGTGGAGGCAGCCGAGGCGCGCTGCCGGGACGCCGGCTGCCGCGAGATGGACCTCTGGGTGGTGAACCTGCGCGAGGAGCTTCCGCCCTGGTATCGCAAGCTCGGCTACATCGAGACGGGAAGCGCACCCTGGCCGGAGGACGCGTTGCACGAACTCAGCCGCCCCGCCCATTTCATCATTATGTCTAAGACGCTGGGCGCCGCCGCCCGGCAGGAGGAATCGCATGGCTGACAGTGTCGCTCTCACCACTCCGCTCACCGATGAAGTCATCGAGGGCCTGACCATCGGGATGCACGTGACCTTCAACGGCGTGATCTATACCGCGCGTGATGCGGCTCACAAACGGCTCATCGAACTCGTAAGGAAGGGCGAGCCGCTGCCGATCGACCTTCGCGGGCAGGTGATCTATTACGTCGGGCCGACGCCACCCAGGCCAGGCGCCGTGATCGGCTCGGCCGGCCCAACCACGGCGATGCGGTTGGACCCGTACACCATCCCGATGCTGGAACTCGGACTCAAGGGGGTCATCGGCAAGGGTGGCCGGGGCCCCGCGATCCGGGAGGCGATCAAGCAGCATCACGCGGTCTACTGCATCGCCGTCGGCGGCACCGGGGCACTGCTCAACCGGCACATCAAGTCGGCCGAGGTCGTCGCCTTCGAGGACCTGGGCACGGAAGCGATCCGGCGGCTGGAGGTCGAAGGCTTCCCCGCGATCGTCGTCAACGACTGCCATGGTGGCGACCTCCTGGAGGCCGGGAAGAAGGCCTACCGGACGAGCAGCCGGCCGATCCCCGCGGTGCAGTCGCTCGGGGGTTAGCGCCGGCCGAACTGGCGTTCGATGGCTTCGGTGCCCATGTGGATCAACGTGGGTCGGCCGTGTGGGCATGTGCGCGGCGCCGTAGTCCGTTCCAGGTCCTCGATCAGCCTGCGCATCTCGTCCATCGCCAGCGGCATCCCGGCACGCACGCTGCCGTGGCACGCGACCGTGGCCGCTGCCCGCCCGAACGCATCCTGGACCCGTGTCTCGGACTGCAGCTTCTCGAGCAGCCGGGTGATCTCGGCGCCGAGGTCGAGCGCGCCGAAACCGGCGGGCAACGCGCGGACCAGGATGCTGCGGTCGCCAAATGCCTCCGTTTCCAGCCCGAGGCGGTGAAGCGAATCCCGGTGCTCGTCGAGGACAGCCACCAGCGGCGCTTCGAGATCGAGCAGCACCGGTTCCAGCAAGGGCTGGACGGCGTCCTCGCCGCGCGTCGCTTCCTTGCCCGCAACCAGCCGGTCGTAGACGACGCGCTCATGGGCCGCGTGCTGGTCGATGAGGTACATGCCATCCGGGCCCTCGGCGATGATGTAGGTTGCGCCCATTTGCCCGACAACGCGGAGCAGCGGCAGGACCCCGCGCTGGGTGTCCGCGGCGGCGGGAGACGGTGGCGGCGGCGCGGGGGTCATGTTCCGCCGCGTGAGCTCGAGCGTGGCCTGGACGGGCTCCGGGCCCCGGAGCGCCTTCGGTGGGCCCGGGTCCCGGCCCGCGGCGGCGAGCACACCGGCCGGCGATCCGGCCGGGGCCGCAACCGTGGTCCAGGCCACCGGCCGTGAACCTTCGAGCGCGAGCTGGATGGCGTGGCGGACGGCGCGGCCCACGGCACGCTCGTCGCGGAAGCGCACCTCGGCCTTGGCCGGGTGCACGTTCACATCCACTTCATCGTCGGGGAGTGAGATATGCACGGCCGCCAGCGGAAAGCGGCCGCCCGGCAGCTGCGACTGGTACGCATCGACCACCGCGAACACGAGCGGGCGGCTCTGCACCCAGCGCCCGTTCACGAACACCGATATGGCGCTCCGGTTACCCCGGTGGAGCGAGGGCGGCCCGGCCAGGCCACTGACCGTGAACGCCTGCTCATGATGGTCGACCGGGAGCATGGCGGCGGCGGACTCGGCACCGTAGACCGCCGCGAAGGCGTGCCGGATGTCCCCATCGCCACTGGTCGTGAGCACACGGCGGCCGCCGGAGACCACCTGGAATGCGACCGCCGGGTAGGCGAGCGCGTAGTGAGTGGCCAGGACGATGACCGCCCGCGATTCGCTGGCCGGCGTGCCGAGGAACTTCCGCCGGGCCGGCACCCTCGCGAAGAGGTCGCGCACGCTAATGCTGGTGCCCGTTGGCCCGGGGCGCGCGAGACGCCGGACGACCCGGCCATCGACCAGCGCGAGGAACACGGCGACGGGCTCTCCCTCGGCACGGCTCACGACTTCGACATCGGCGGCGGCGGCAATCGAGGGAAGTGCCTCGCCGCGGAATCCCAGGGTGTGGACGCGGTGGAGGTCATCGAGCGCGGCGATTTTCGAGGTGGCGTGTCGCTCGAAGGCGAGCTCGATATCCTCCGGGCGGATGCCGCGACCATCGTCCGAAACACGAATGAGCGCGATGCCGCCATCGGCGATTTCGAGGCTGATGCGAGTCGCGCCGGCGTCGATGGCGTTGTCCAGCAGTTCGCGGACGACGGAGACGGGCCGCTCCACCACCTCTCCCGCTGCGATACGCGCGGCCACTTCGGGGGCGAGGATGCGGATCGCCCGCGGCCGGGGCGACGCCTCGGCGGCCGTCATGTGGCGCTGCCTCGCGACCCCGCCCGGACCGCGGCGCGCAGTTCGTAGAGCTTCTGGATGGCTTCGATCGGGGTCATACCGTCGATGTCGAGCCGTTCGAGTTCCCGTTCGACCGGGGAGGGCCCACCGAACAGCGAGGGCTGGAGCGGTGCGTGGCCGTTGGTGCCCGGCACGGCGAGAGTGCCGGCGGGCCGGGCGGATTCGAGGTCCCGGAGGAGGTGTTCCGCGCGCGAAATCACCGCGGCGGGCAGCCCGGCGAGCCGCGCGACATGGATGCCGTAGCTGCGGTCGCTCGGGCCGGGGACGATGCGATGCTCGAAGACGACCTCCGTGCCCTCTTCGTGGACGGCCACGTGCGCGTTTCGCACCCGGGGCAGTACGTCCTCGAGCGCCGTCAGTTCGTGGTAGTGCGTGGCAAACAGGGTGCGGGCGGCGACATCCTTGCGGTTGTGCAGGAATTCGACCACCGCGCGCGCGATCGCCATGCCGTCGAAGGTGCTCGTCCCCCGGCCAACCTCGTCGAGGATGACCAGTGACCGGGGCGTGGCCTGGTGCAAGATCTGCGCGGTCTCGACCATCTCGACCATGAAGGTCGATTGGCCGGCCGCGAGGTCGTCCTGGGCGCCAATACGCGTGAAGATGCGGTCGAAGAGCGGCAGCCGGGCCTCGGCGGCGGGGACGAACGAGCCTGCTTGCGCCATCAGGGCGATGAGCGCCACCTGGCGAAGAAAGGTCGACTTCCCGCTCATGTTCGGGCCGGTGAGGATGAGCACCTGGCACTCACCATCGAGCGTGCAGTCGTTGGGCACGAAGCGGCCGGGCCCGAGCGCCGCTTCGACCACCGGGTGGCGGCCCGCAACGATGTGGAGGGAGGATGCGCCGAGTTCCGGGCGAACGTAGCCTCGTTCCGAGGCGACCTCCGCGAGCCCGAACACCAGGTCGATGAGCGCGGCCGCCTCGGCGGCGAGCTGGAGGGAGGCGATGCCAGCGGCCAGCGACTCAACCAGCTGCGAGAATGCCTGCCGCTCGAGCTCCACCAGGCGGTCGCGCGCGCCGACCAGCCGGGACTCGTGCTCCTTGAGCTCCTCGGTGACGTACCGCTCCGCGCCGACGAGCGTCTGGCGGCGCTGGTAGTGGCCGGGCACCAGCGCCGCGTTCGCGGCCGACACTTCGATGTAGTAGCCGAACACTTTGTTGTGACCGACCTTGAGTGTCTTGATGCCGGTGCGTTCCCGTTCGAGGCGCTCGAGCCCCAGCAGGAAGCCGCGCGCATCGCGAGTGAGGGCGCGCAGCGAATCGATCTCCGGGCTGAACCCGGGCCGGATGACCCCGCCCTCGTCGAAGGTGGCGGGCGGATCGTCGTCGAGGGCGGCATCGAGCGTGACCAGCGCTTCGGGCGCCGAGGCGAGCCCATGGAGCGCGCCGGCCAACAGGTCCGGCAAACCATCGCGGGGGATGCGCGCGCCAAGATCAAGCGTCTTGCGCAGGCCATCGCGCAAGGCGGCGAGGTCTCGGGGTGTCGCGGAACGTGCGCCAACCTTGCCCAGGATGCGGCCGATATCGGGCATGTCCCTGAGGACCAGCTGGGAGCGCTCGCGCTCGAGGGGGTGGGAAACGGCCCACGCGACGGCGTCGTGCCGCGCCGCAATTTCGGCCGCATGGCGCAGCGGATGGGTGAGCCACTGCCGGAGCAGGCGGCTGCCCATGGCTGACTTGGCCTGGTCGAGCACGGCGACCAGCGACTGGCGGCCTGGCTGCGGCAGCACGTCCAGGTTCCGGAGCGTGCGCTGGTCCACCGTGAGCACGCCTTCAGGGGGGATGTGACGGACGCGCTGGAGCGCGCCGAGGGCGGCGGCGTAGGTTTCGCGGAGGTAGGCCAGCAGGTGGGCCAGTGCCGCCTGCTCGGCCGGCGAAGCGGCCAGCGTGGCCGCGGCATGGTCGCCGAACTGGCGCGCGAGCTCGGCGGACACTGCGAGCTCGCTCAACCGGGGCCGCGTGACCAGCACGCCACCGTACCCCCCGGGCTGGTCAACGGGGTCCTCGACGAGCAATTCCGCCGGAGCGCTCCGTGCAAGCTCAGCCTCGGCCTCGCCGGCGGAGGCGAGGCGAACCTCGCCGGTGGTGATGTCGGCGAGGGCGAGCGCGGCCACTCCCTTGCGGACGGCCAGGGCGGCGAGGTAATTCGGGGCGGCCGCATCGAGCGACGTATCGGAAGTAACGGTGCCGGCCGTGACGACCCGGACCACGTCGCGTGGGACGAGCCCCTTCACCTCGGCAGGGTCGGCCAGCTGCTCGCAGATCGCGACCCGGTAGCCACGGGCCACGAGCTTTGCCACGTGGCCATCGATGCTGTGGTAGGGGACCCCGGCCAGCGGGACGCGCAGGTCCTTGCCCATCGGCTTGGAGGTCAGGGTGATCTGCAGCTCGGCGGCGACGAGCTTCGCGTCGTCGTCAAACGTCTCGTAGAAGTCTCCGAGCCGGAAGAACAGGATCGTGCCGGGGTAGCGCTGCTTCAGTTCGAGGTACTGGAGCCTGATCGGGGTGGACACGCGGCGCGACTCCGGCGAGCGAGATACGCCATTCTACCGGCAGGAGAACGGATGTGCTTCCCGGCCGCGGGCCGCAACCTCAGCCGCCGGCAGCCGCCCCGGTCGCGATCCGAGCGGCAAAGCGGTCGGCCACTTCGATGGCGGTGGGGGCGACCTCTTTACATGCGCCGCAACGGATGCATGCCGCGTCATCGATGGCATAGCCGGCGCCCTCGCTGACGATGGCCCCGGTCGGGCAGAGTTCCGCGGCCTCGTGGAGGGATGGGTCGCTGGCCGAGCGCACACGGTAGTCAACCAGGCCGCGGCAGACTCCCGCGCGGCAGCGCTTCTGCTCGATGTGCTCGATGTACTCGTCGCGGAACGTCTTGAGCGAAGTCTTCACGCTCGTCATGGCGAACTGGCCATGGAGGCAGTTCGACCAGACGAGCGTGCCGACGAGCTGTTCGAGGTTCGCGAGGTCCACGTCGCGGCCACCGCCGGCGCTGATCCGCCGCAGGATCTCGGTGGCGCGCTGGGTGCCGCCGTGGCAGGTGGTGCAACGCCCGCAGCTCTCGTCCTCGCAGAACCCGAGGAAGAAGAGGCACATGTCGACGATGCAGGCCGACGTATCGAAGAAGACAATGCCGCCAGAACCGAGGAACATGCCCCGCTCGCGGTAGGGGTCGAGGGTGAGGGTGAGGTCAATGTCCGAGGCGGGAAGCACGCCTGAAAGCGGACCGCCGGGCTGGAATCCCTTGAGCGGCCGGTCGCCGCTGAGCCCGCCGGCATACTGCTCGAGGGCGGTGCGCACGGTGGGGCCGAAGGGGATCTCGATGCAGCCCGCCTGTTTCACATGACCGGAGAAGGTAAACATCTTGGTGCCCTTCTCCTTGGCATCGGAGACCGAGCTCCACCAGAGCGCCCCGTTCCGCATGATCATCGGCGCGTTGGCGTAGGACTCGACGTTGTTGACGTTGGTTGGTTTGTTCCAGAGGCCGGCCTGCGCCGGGAAGGGGGGCTTGATGCGCGGCATGCCGCGGAAGCTGTCGATCGAGTTGATGAGGCCCGTTTCCTCGCCGCAGACGTAGGAACCGGCGCCGAGGAAGACGACGATGTCGAAGTCCTTGCCCGTGCCCAGGATGTTCTTGCCGAGGAGCCCCTTTTCGTAGGCCTGCTCGGCGGCCTTCTTCAGGCGCGCGAACGCGAGCGGATATTCGTACCGGACGTAGATGTAACCGGCGTCGGCGTGCGACGCGAGGGCGGCAATCAGCATCCCTTCGATGACCAGGTGCGGGTCGCCCTCCATCAGGATCCGGTTCACCCATGCGCCCGGGTCGCCTTCGTCGGCGTTGCAGACGAGGTAGCGGGGGGAAGCCGTCGCGGTGCGGAGGAAGTCCCATTTTCGGCCGGGGGGGAAGCCGGCCCCCGCCGCGCCCGCCGAGGCCCGAATCGAGCATCTCCTTCACGATCGCCTCGGCATCCATCTCCAGGGCCTTGCCGAAGCCCTCGTACCCTCCGCGAGCCAGGTAGTGGTCGATGTTCTCGGGGTCGGTAATGCCCAGGTTCGCCATCAGGCGGCGGACCTGGCCCTGCATGAAGGGATGGTCCGAGAGCAGCGGGATGTCAGGGGTCGGGTTGCCTTCGACCACGCCAAGCGCCATCTCCGGCCAGTCCTGGCCGGCGGCCACCTTCCCAACGAGCTCATCGACGCGGTCCGGGGTGATGTTGCCGTAGAGCACGGTCTGGGTGCCGGCCGCTGTACGGACAGTGACGCACGGCTCCATCCAGCAGAAGCCCCAGGAGCCGGTGATGCCTACATCGGCGACGAGCTTCTTCGCGGCGACCGCTTCCCGGAGCTTCGCGATAACCGTGTCCGCGCCCCGGGCCTGTGAGGACGTATCGAGTGTGACGTTGATGCGGACGCGCCCCGAGGCCTGTTCGGCGGCCCAGGATTGCCTGGCGGCGGAGATGATGGATTCGAGGCGGGTGTTCATTGGCCTGCCTTCAACTGGCGGGCGAGCCGGATGGCCTTCGCGACGGTGAGGTCGCCGAGCACCTCGCCGTTGACCCAGACCTGCGGGGCCTCGCTGCAGGTGCCGTTGCACTGGCCGATGTGCAGCCCGATGCGGTGGTCGGGAGTCTGAGCGTTGAGCGGAAGCTCAAGCTCCTGCTGGAGCACTTCGCGGATGCGGTCGCCGCCCTTCAGGCGGCAGGCGGGGCCACAGCACCAGGCAACCTCCGTCTCGGCCGGCGGATGTGTGCGGAAGTCGGAGTAGAACGAGACGGTGCCATAGACCAGGGCCGGTGTGGTATTCAGCTGGCGGGCGACCACCTCGATGGCGGTACGCGTGATGTAGCCAAACGTGTCCTGGATCTTGTGGAGCGCTGGCATCACGTGCCCGCGTCCGGGTTCAAATTCGGCCACGAGCTCTCGCAGCTCCTGCACACCGGGTTCAGCGGTCATCGACCGGACCTCTCGCTTGTGAAATCGAGCACACTATAACGGAAACCCCGGCTAGAGGCGCATGCGCCGTGGGTCGGGATGCGGGTATTGCCCGGCACCTTGTTTTCGCTGCCGCCTTTCGGCACCATGCAGCTCAACCTGGAGGTGCCCCTTGTCTGAACTCATGCAGGAGGTGGTTGCCCACTATGGCGGCGACGACCTCGCTGATCGCCTGCTCCGGGCGGCACAGGCCGCCGGCATCGCCACCATCTCACCGGAAAGCCTCGCCCCGGTCGACCAATTTCACGCGGGAGGCCTCGCCTCCACCCGCGCGCTCGCCCTCTTTGCGGGGCTGAAGCCGGGCGAGACAGTCCTGGACATCGGATGCGGGCTTGGCGGCCCGGCCAGGGTGCTCGCCGCGGAGTTCGGGTGCCGCGTAACCGGTCTCGACGTTTCGCCGGATCTTGTCGCGGCGGCCCGTATCCTGACGGAGCGATGTGGCCTGGCCGGCCGTGCCACATTCGAGGCCGGGGATGCGCTCGCGCTGCCGTTTGCCAGCGGGGCCTTCGACATCGTGTGGACTCAGCACGTGGTGATGAACATCCGCAATCGCCAGCAGTTCATCGACGAAGCGGCCCGGGTGCTCCGGCCGGGTGGCCGGCTGGTGTTCTTCGATACGCTGCTCGGGGCAAACCGCGCCCCCCTCGACTACCCGCTCCCATGGGCGCGAACCCCGGACATCAGCTTCCTGCACGACGAGGCCGACACACGGGCGTTCCTTACGCGCGCGGGCCTCGCCGAGGAGCGCTGGGAGGACGTGACCGGGCAGATGGCTGAGGAACTGCGCCGCCAGGCCGCGCCCGGCCCGTTTTCGCTCTCGATCATGCTCGGCGACGATATGCCACAACGCGTCACCAACGTTGGACGGGCGATCTCGGATGGGCGTTTCCGGCTCGTACGGGGCCTCTTCGTGAAGCCGTCCTAGATGCCGGCTCCCCGGGCATTCGCGGCCGTCCGGGCATCTTCATCCATCAGGGCCGCGACCTTCTCGCCCAGGAGCAGGCTGTAATTCTGTCCGCGATCCTCGGGGTAGACCTGGGTGGTATTCGAGAGGTAGAGCCCCCCGATCCCGGTACGCATCTCCGGGATCGATGCCGAGTAGTTGGTTGTTATCACCGGCTGACCACCGGGGTCCTTGAAGAACCACTTCTCCCGGACCCACGACGGCTCGAACGCCGGGTTCAGCTTCTTGATGCCATCGAGGTAGGCGGCGAACACCTGGTCCGCGTCCATCTCGAGGACCGGGTGACCAGGGGGGGTGTAGTTCGAGAGATAGACCACGTGATTGCCGCCGTAGCGCTCCGGCGGCATGAAGTTTGTATGCTCGATGCAGGCGACGAACGGCAGGTCATCGCCGATCGAGAGCCAGTAGTACGGCGTCAGTGGCCGGTCGAGCGCGAGGACCAGACAGGTGGCCCACTGGTACCGGACGCGTTCCAGCACCGCCCGGTATTCGCCGGGGAGATCGGGACAGATCTTCATCGTGATGATGTTCGGCGTCGTCATCAGCACCTGGTCGAACGGGTGCAACGTACCGCCGGCCTGGATGCCCTTCACCGCACCATTCGCGACCTCGACGCGTTCGACCGGCGTGTTCAGGTGGATGGTCACGCCGCCGGCCTCGAGCTGATCGGCAAGCGCGCGGTAGTAGCGCTTGAATGAGCCTTCGAGATAGCCGAGAGACTCCTTCGACCCGCCCGCCTTTCGCGATGAGAAGCGCAGGTAGACCTTGTTCCAGAGCCAGACCATGCCGACGTTGTCCGCCTGGTCGGCGAATTTGCCGCGCAGGAGCGGACCCCAGAAGGCGTCAAACGCCTTCTGGCCGACCGCCTTCTCCATCCAGGCCCTTGCCGTGATGCCCTCGTAACGGGCGATGCCGTCCTTGCGGCGCCGCAGCCAGAGCGCCGCGAGACCAAGCCTGACGCGGCTCACGAACGGGATCGCGGTGAACCGGAGCAGGTCGAGCGGCGTGACGAAGGGGTACATTTTCCCCTTCACAAAGTGGGCGTTGCGAGGCTCAATCCACTTCAGGTGGTCGATGAGCCCGAGGTCTTCGATGTAGCGGATGACCGCGGTGTCGTTCGTGAAGATGTGGTGGTAGAAGCATTCGAGCTCTTCTCCGCCGACGGGAAACGTCACCACCTGCCCGCCGACCTCATCGCGCCCCTCGAAGATGGTTACCTGGTGGCCGCGGGCCTGGAGCACCCGCGCGGCCGCGAGCCCGGCCACCCCCGCGCCCACGATGCCCACATTCATGGCGAAATCACCTGCTCCTCGACCTCCACGTGCGTGATGCGCCTGAAGGATACGCCGTAGCTCCAGAGGAGGATCAGGCCGAGGATGGTGGTCGGGACGAGGATGACTCCGTGGGCAACGATCGAATAGGCGCCCGCAACGTTATCGGCCACGCCTCCGCCAACCAGGACGAGCTTGGCGGCCCACTCGAACGGGCCGGTACCGCCGAAGAACGTGGGGATGATGATCGCCAGGTTGGCTGCCGCCAGCAGCAACGCGTAGTGCCCGAAGCCGACATCCATGTTGAATCCCTGGCCGATCACGGCGTAGGCGCCGGCCTCGATTGTCCATGCGATGCCGCTGAAGAGGGCCACGAGCAGGAGCGAGCGCCAGTCGTGCACGGACCGGAGGCTTCCCACGAGCGAATCGGCCATGGCCTCCGCCTGGTGTTCGAAGCGGTCGGGCAGGACGCGCAGGAACAAGTGGATGACGCTCTTCGCGCGCTGTTCGTTGAGGGTGAGGATGTAGAACCCCGCGAGGGCGGCAACGAAGAGGATGGTGGAGGCGACCGCGATGGCGCGCAGGCGGCCGTCCTCGAACCCCACGATCGAGCCGGCGATGAGCAGCATGAACACGAGCGTGACACCGTCGAAGAGGCGCTCGACGGCGATGGTGCCGAATGTGCCCATCTTCGAGACACCCTCGCGGTCGCCGAGCACATAGGCGCGAACCAGCTCGCCCGCGCGCGCGGGAAGGAGGTTGTTGGCCATGTAGCCGATGATGGCGTAGGGAAAGAGCTTTGCCGGGCTCATCGGCCCGACCGGCCGCATGAGGATGGACCAGCGGATGCAGCGCGCCACGATGGCGACGAAGAGCACTGCCGTGCCAGGGACGAGCCACCAGTAGTCAGCCTGCTCGAGCGCGTCGGCGAGATCCCTCGGGTGGGTGGCGCGGAGGAACAGCCCGACGAAGATCAGGCTGACGATCAGGCTGGCCCAGAAGCGGAAGGAGCGAAGCACGGGACCGCCTGTCAGGGGATTTCGAAGAGCCTGAGCCGCGCGGTGCCGCCCTCGACTATCCAGAGCTTACCATCGGCAGATTCAACCATCCCATAAGGGCGGTTGAGTGGTTCGGCTTCGGAGGAGATGGTCCCCGCCAGCGAACCATCCGCGCGGTACACACGGACCAGGTTGAGCGATGGCACGCTTGCCGCGATTCGGCCGTCGGAAAGGACGCGGAGGTAGGGCTTGTCGTTCACCTCGACCCCGCCCCATCCATCGACGGGGAACTCCGCCCGGAACGAGCCATCGGCGTTGAGCACCTGGATCCGCCGGTTGTACATGTCGGCCACATACACGGCGCCATCCGGCCCGAGGGCGAGGCCGACGGGCTCGTCGAACTGGCCGGGGCCGCTGCCAACCGACCCTACCGAACGGACGAACTCCCCACCGAGCGTGAACACCTGGATGCGGTCGTTCCCGGTATCGGTCACCCACACCTGGCCGGAGGCATCGACGATGGCATCGCGCGGGCCGAACAGGTCGTACGGCCCGGGAGCCTTCGAGGTATCCGGGGGCTGGCCAAATGCCGAGACCAGCTCCAGGTCGCGGTCGAACACCCGCACCCGCCAACCGAAGGTATCGGCGACGACGACGTGGCCATCCGGGCCGACACCGAGGCCCCAGGGCTGGGATTGCTCACCCGGGTTCGCCGGGTTATCGCGAATATCGGCCGCCGTGACGAAATTGCCCTCCGGGTCGAACTTCTGCAGCTTCTTCGTCGCGCTATCGATGACGTAGAGGTTGCCAGAGGCGTCAGCCTCGACGTCAACCGGCGCGAAGAACTGGCCCGGGAGCGAGCCGAGGCTGCCGAAGGTGGGCCGGCCTTCGCTGTCGGTGCCCGGTTTGGGCGGCTCCACTGGTTTCGCGGAAAGCTGGCCCGTCTCAACGTCGAAATTCGCCGGGAAGAAGGCAAACGCGTCAGTCGAGCCGGGTTCTCGCTCCGGCGAGTGATCGCGCCAGTAGTGGAACCACGCATCGAGCCATCCGCCGCCGAAGACGCCATCGGCGATGACCTTCCAGGTCGCCGGGCGGAAGGGCCCACAATTGCCGGAGCGCGAAAGGCAGGGCTGGCCGTTTTCCACGCTCATCGCGTACTTGTAGGTCTCGTCGTACCACCAGCGGTGGGGGTAGCGCCGGGGGCCTCCGTACTGGACAGCCGCGTTGCTGGCTGCGTAGTCCTGGGCGCGGCCCACGTTGCCGTAAGCCACCAGCATTACGGAGAAGTTGCCTGCCGGTGGCCCGTTCGAGAAGTCGGCGTAGGAAACGGCCTTGTAATCGCGGAGGTACCACGCCCAGGGCCAGGCAAACGAGTCGGTCGTGTCGACCGCAATCGGGAGGTTGTATCCCATGCCCGATGCCTCGGCGAGGGCATCGATCTGGTCGGCAACGTCCTTCAGCTGGGGCGACGACTGGGTGTAGATGAGGAGGTCCTTCGGGACATCGCCGCGCTCATAGACGGCCATCACCATGGTCCGAAGGGAAAAGAACGTCAGCGCACCAATCACTGCGACGACGGCGACGAAACCGGCGGCGCTCCGGCCGAAGGGCCAGGCGGCGAACAGGATGCCGGCGACCACCGCCAGGGCAACGGCGCCCCGCAGGAGATGAAACGCCGTCCCACCGGGAAGGAAGGCGACCAGGGCGAACCCCCCGGCCGCGAGCAGGGCAACGCTCCCGAGGGTGGCTGCCGTCCGGCGGGAGGCCTCGCGGGCCGGCCACGCGCGCCAGGCTCGCTGGACGGTCCATGCGGCCAGCATGCAGGCCGGGAGGGCGATATGGACGTTCAGCCATGGCATCTTTTCGGCGCCCCACGAGAGCGCGCCCCAGATGCCCACGAGCCAGACCACGAGGAACCGGGAAAAGGCATCGCCGCGCACCACCGACCACCAGGCGCCGCCGATGACCAGCGCGAGGGGCAGGAATTCGTAGGCCGGCATCAGCATGTAGTAGTAGAACCACGGCTGGTCGCCCCGGTGGGCATCCTGCTGGCTATACCAGTAGTCGAGCGAACCCCATGGCCCGCTCACCAGGCCATCGAGGTTCGTCCAGAGCGAGGTCATCAGCGAGAGGTAGACGAAGGCGCAGGCGGCGAAGGCGATGCCCCAGACCCGGGGCTTCCACTGGAGCCCCGCGAACGCCGCCATGCTCGTGGTCACCGCGAACAGGCCGAGCAGGGCGACCGCGTCACGCGTCGCGATCGTGCCCTGCAGGCTCTTTTCCCAGCTCAGCCGGTCCTTTTCGATGAGGCCGGCCTTCTCCAGGAGCACGACCCGTGAGACCGGGGTCAGGAGCGGAAGGCAGAAGGTTCCCAGCAGCACCAGCACGTCGCCGCTGCGGGGCAGGTCATCGCCCCAGTCCAGGTTCCGGCGCAGTGGGCCCAGGAAGGGCCAGAGAGCTGCCACCACCCACGCCCACGGAGCGAATCCGGCGGTCAGCAGGATCCGCCGCGGCAGCGTGTCAAGCTCCCGGGCGGCGAGCGTCCGAATCGCCAGCGTGTTCGCCGCGTAGAGGTCGAGGTAGACGAGGAACGCCGCGAACGCGAGGAACGAGCCTTCCTTGGTGAGCACGTTGCCGGTAAAGCCGGCGGCGAAGACGAACAGCCAGCGCTGGCGGCCTTCGTCGATGTAGCGCCACATGGCGACCACCATGAGGAGCGTGAACGCCCCCATGTAGATGTCCTCGCGGAAGAAGCGGCTGTAGTACACGAGCGTCGGCGAAAAGGCGATGAACGCGACGGCCGCCAGTGTCCCCGCGGAGCCGAGGCGCCGGCGCAGCAGGAGTGGCAGGGCCACCAGGAGCGTCCCGAAGAGCGCGGCCGAGACGCGGCTGGTGTAGTCGGTGGTGCCGAACAGGAAGAACACAAGGCCCTGCACGTGGTAGTAGAGGGGCCCATGGAAGACGGGACTATGGTTGTAGTTGCCCTGCAAGAGCCCCCACGACCACTGTGCGTGAATGCTTTCGTCGTGATGGAGGGCGCGCGAGCCGAGATCCCAGAAGCGCAGCGCGAACGCCGCCGCCAGGATGGCGGCGTAGGCCGCGGTTTCCCAGTTCACCGCGATCCGCGTGGCGAGCAACCGGTCGAGGCCGGCGAAGCGCGGAGATGCCTGGTTCGCGGGACGAACAGTCATGGCCCTGCTTTCAGGTACACAGTGACGGGCACACGCCCGGTCGGAAGAGTATTGCGGTTGGCGAGCCAACGGAGGTAGTCGAGGAAGTCCGTGTCTGGACCCTGTCTTTCCCTGAGCACGGCCCACTCGCCATCGAGAACGCTGTAACCCTCGGGCGCGGCGAGGCCGGCAGGCCGGATGACGACCGAAGCATCGGGCACGGAGCCGGAGGCGACCACGAGCTCGCCAGAATCGCGGAATGCCCAGGTCAGGTCTCGCTCGAGCTGAGGGTGGATGACGATCAACCCGCCCTCTTCGTCCCGGACCCGTAGCGCGATATCGCGTATCTCCCGTGCCTGGAAAGGGCTGACGGGGGAGGGAAGCGGCTCGTTGGGGAGCGAAAAGGCCACCCCCGAGAGTCCCGATACCAGGGGCAGGATGCCGATGACGGCAACTGGCGCTGCCAGTGCCGGGCGCGAGCGGCGATCGAATGCCACCAGGGCCGCGGCCCCGGCGGCGACCACTACGAGACCGCCGACCACGAGCTTTTCGCCGCTATCGCCGGCACGGCCGTCGCGCGCCCACTGCAGTGTGAACGCGACCGCAATCAGGAGAGAGACGAGCGCGCCGGGGACCAGGAAACGGGCGTAGGTCCAGTCCGCGCTCCACGCGGCGTTGGCCAGCCGGGCCAGCGATGGACCGAGCAGCAGCGCAACGGGAAGCGACACGCCGGCAAGCGGCACCGGGGAATGGTCTCCCGCCGAGGTGAGGAGCCACGCGGTCGCCAGCGCAGCCCAGGCGAGCACTTCGGCCCGGGCCGCATCGGGTCTGTCCCCCTGGACGGCACGGTAGACGTCGTGGAGGCCCGCGGCCAGCCCTGCCGCAAGGAGCGGCGCGAGGTACAGTGCCGCCAGGTACCCGGTTGATTCGGTCGACCAGCGGCCATCGAATCCAGCGGCGAGCGCGTCGAAGGGGGGCACGCGAAACCCATCCCAGCCCATTCCGAAACGGAAGCTGGCGGCGAGCACCCCGGCCACCACGCCCGCAGCCCCAAACGCGAGCGTCTTCTTCGCCGGGTATTCCTGGTGAAACAATCGTGCGGCGCCCACGGCCAGCGCAAGCGGCAGCCAGGTGGGGCCCGCCGTGGTGAGGAGGAAGGCCGCGGGGAACCATGCCCAGACTGGTGCGCGCCGGTCATGGAGCAGCACCGCCAGCCAGGCGGTCACCGGGATGTCGAAGCCGGAAGCCGTCGCCGTGGCGCCCAGGAGGACGCCAGGCGCATCGAACGTGAGCAATGCGAGCGAGAACAGCGCGCCGGCCTCGCCCAGCATGGGACGCAGCCTGTAGACGGCAATGGGAACGGTGCCGGTAACCACAACCACCAGCAACCGGGCCGGCAGCTCTGAGGTTGTCCATTCGAAGGAGAGCGCGGTGAGCGCCTGGAACAGCGTGGGGATGAAACGCGTGTCGGTGCTCCCGGCGTGGGCCTGCCAGGCCCCGGCGAGACCGTCGAGCTCGGCCCCACCAACCGGCGTCCCCAGCGCGGCGCCGAGGCGGAGCGCGATGAAGAGACCTCCGAGAGCGCACCAGGCCAGCCCGCCAACCGTGAGTGCTGGCGCGCTCCTCCGGGCCGAACGCACGGCCGCGCCATCGCTCACGAGGTGGGAATCCTCCGGTATTCGGGCACCGCGTACACCCGGTATGTGCCCGCTTCGAAGGCAACGTCGAGGAACGTCGCGAAATCGGGGAGCAGTCCGGGATAGCTGGCCATCTCCACCCGTCCGACAACCAGGTAGCGGGCGCTGAATTCGTCCATCGCGGCCAGCACGACCTCTGGATCGCCAGAGAGGTAGGCCGAGTCAACAAGGTCCTGGCGGCGAGTGAACTCCGCGCGGTTGCCCGGCGTGTCGCCGCGCCACTGGATCTCGTGGA
>DAOKYT010000048.1:0-22250 GCA_035326025.1 Tepidiformaceae bacterium | reverse complement strand
GCGCGCCGCCCGCGTCCGCCACTGCGACTACACGCTCGACCTGCAGCTCACGCGGGGTGCGGAGACGTACCGCGGCGAGGCTACCCTCCGCTTCGGCGCGGCTGGCGCTGGCGACCTCTTCCTCGACTTCCGGGGGAAGACGATCGAGCTGCTGGAGGTGAACGGGTCGAAGGTCGAGCCGCGCTGGAACGGGTTCCGGCTCTGGCTGCCGGGCGAGGCCCTCTCTGCTTCCAACACCGTGCGCGTGCTGTACGAGAATGAGTACGACCACGAGGGCGACGGCTTCCACCAGTTCAGGGACCCCGAGGACGGCGAGGAGTACCTCTACTCGAACTTCGAGCCCTACGAGAGCCATCGCCTCTTCCCGCAGTTCGACCAGCCCGACATCAAGGGCACGTACGCCCTGACCGTGACCGCGCCGGCCGAGTGGGTGGTGCTCCACAACAGCCCGGCTGTCGCGGTAACGGACGCGGATGGCGGCAAGCGGTGGGAGTTCGAGCAGACCAAACCGTTCAGCACGTACCTCTTCGCGCTCGTGGTTGGGCCCTACCACGAGGCCCGCGACAGCCACGAAGGCATCGACATCGGACTCTTCTGCCGGAAGTCGATGGCGAAGTACATGGACACGGATGAGCTGTTCACGGTCACAAAGCAGGGGTTGACGTTCTTCGCCAGCTTCTTCGACTTCCCCTACCCGTTTGGCAAGTACGACCAGGTGTTCGTGCCGGAGTTCAATGCCGGGGCGATGGAGAATGTGGGCCTCGTGACCCACAACGAGTACATGATCTTCCGCGACCCGCCGACCGATAACCAGCGGCGCGGGCGGGCCGAGACGCTGCTCCACGAGATGGCGC
The DNA here is from genome assembly GCA_035326025.1 of Tepidiformaceae bacterium. Taxonomy (GTDB): domain Bacteria; phylum Chloroflexota; class Dehalococcoidia; order Tepidiformales; family Tepidiformaceae; genus Amarobacter. The sequence goes on along the minus strand of DAOKYT010000048.1, from coordinate 21,396 downwards.
ACATGTGGTTCGGCGACCTGGTGACGATGCGCTGGTGGAACGACCTGTGGCTGAACGAGAGCTTCGCGACCTATATGTCCTACCTCTGCATGGATAACGCCACCCGGTTCAAGACGGGCTGGGAGGACTTCGCTTCGTCAATCAAGAACTGGGCCTACCGCCAGGACCAGCTCGTCACCACCCACCCCATCGCCGGGCCGGTGGAAGACACGGACCAGACGTTCCTGAACTTCGATGGGATTACCTACGGCAAGGGCGCGAGCGTCTTGAAGCAGCTCGTGGCAGCCATCGGCATGGATGGCTTCCGCGAGGGGATGCGGCACTACTTCCGTTCCCACGCCTACGGCAACGCCACGCTCGCGCAGTTCCTGGAGTCTCTTGAAAAAGGGAGCGGCGTGGACCTGAAAGAGTGGGCGCGCCTGTGGCTCGAAACGCCGTCGCTCAACACCATCGGCGCGCGCTGGGAGGCCGATGGCGACCGTGTCACGAGCCTCGTGCTCACGCAGACCGCCCCGGCGGATTACCCGGCGCTTCGGCCGCACAGGCTCGATGTGGGCCTCGTTCGTGACGCAGGTGGCAAGCTGGAGGTGACAGTCCTCCCCGCCACCATCCGCGAAGCCGAGACGGATATCCCGGAGGCGCGGGGCCTGCCCGCACCGTCGCTCGTCTTCCCGAACTACAACGACCACGGGTATGCGAAGGTCGCGCTCGATGAGCGCTCGCTGGCGTTCGTGCGGGAGAACCTCGACCGCATCGACGACACGCTCCTCCGCCTGCAGCTCTGGGCGTCGCTGTGGAACATGGTGCGCGACCAGCAGCTGAAGTCCACCGAGTATCTCGCCCTCGTCCGGTCCAGGGTGGTGCCGGAGGCGATGCCGGAGCTTGTGGAGGCCGTGACGACCAACGCCATCTCGGCCATCGGCCGGTACGTGCCGGAAGAGTGGCGCGACCGCGAGGCTCATGCCTTCGCGGAGGCTGCGTGGACCGCGGTCAGGGCGGCGACCTCAAACGACCTGCGGATCATCTGGGCGAGGGCCCTGATAGCGACAGCTTCGGTGCCGGCGGACCTGGAACTCATCGGGCGCCTGGCCGACGGACTGGAGGTCGTGCCCGGGCTCACGGTCGACCAGGACATGCGCTGGAACATCGCCGCCAGGCACGTCGCGTACGGGGTCCCCGGCGCTGTCGACCGCGTGAACGCCGAGGCTGACAGGGACCCCTCGGACCGCGGGGTGCGGGCGCGATTGCGCGCCGAGACCTCCGCGCCCGCACCGGAAGTGAAGGCCGCGGCGTGGGAAAAGTTCGTGGGCGAAGGGTATGGGTCGCTGTATCTCACCACGGCGGCGATGTCCGGGTTCAACTGGGCACACCAGCGCCAACTGCTGGAGCCGTATGTCGACCGCTTCTTCTCGGAGGTCACGGGGGTGTTCCGGGACCGCGACAAGGAATTCGCGAGCGACTTTTTCCGGTTCCTGGCTCCGGTGTACCGGGTAGAGCGGGAGATCCTGGCGCGCGGCGAGCGCCTCGTCGCGACGCTTGGCGATGAGTTGCCCGTGCTGGTGCGGATGGCGCGCGAAGCAAACGACGACCTGTTGCGGGCGATCCGCTGCCGGGAGTTCGCCGCGAGCTGAGCGGGCGCCGAAGGGCCAGCGTGGCTGGTGGCTTCTGGTAGACAGGAGCCATGGCCACCGGGGGTCCTCGCCTGCGGCCGTCTTCCGTGGCCTTCGCAAGGGGCGGTATCTCCGTTTCATCTCAACGGGGAGTCGCCGCACCGCCGTGCGGCACGTGCCCTGCGTCCGCCGAGCCATTGGGACGCCATGCGGGCCCGGACAGGGCAGGGCGATGTGCGGGCGTGCCGTATTGGGGGGCGTAGCTGTCCCTGTCGCGTCCGGGGCCGTACGATCCGATCGTGAGCAACCCCCGCCGCATCGCGGTCCTTGGCTCAACGGGCTCCATCGGCCGCCAGGCCCTCGACGTGATCCGCCAGTTCCCGGATCGGTTCGAGGTGGTGGCCCTGGCGGCCGGGCGCAATGCCGACTTGCTCGCGGAGCAGGTCGCCGAGTTCCGGCCACGGTACGTCGCGGCCGAGGCTGAGTCTGCCCGGCTGGCCGAGGCGATCACCGAAACGGGGGCGCGCTCGTTGCCCGTCGAGGAGATGGCCGTTGCCCCCGATGTCGATATCCCGCTCGTCGGCACGGCGGGGGCGGCGGGCCTGGTGCCGACCCTCAACGCGCTGAAGGCCGGCCGCCCCGTGGCCATCGCCAACAAGGAAGTGCTGGTGATGGCCGGCCACCTGGTGCGGCGGGCAATGGCGCAGGGAGGCGGCGAATTGCGCCCGGTCGATAGCGAACATTCGGCGATCTGGCAGTGCCTCTGGGGTGAGGAGGGGCACGCCATCAGGCGCATTTTGCTCACGGCGAGCGGTGGCGCCTTCCGCGATTTTGACCGCGCCCGCCTCGCCTCGGTCACCGCTGAACAGGCACTTAACCACCCCACATGGAAGATGGGATCCAAGATCACGGTGGATTCGGCGACCCTGATGAACAAAGGCATGGAGACGATCGAGGCGATGTGGCTGTTCGATGTCCCCATGGATAAGGTGGAAGTCGTCCTCCACCGGGAGTCGATCGTACACTCGCTTGTCGAGTTCAGCGATGGGAGCGTGAAGGCACAGCTGGGCGTGCCGGACATGCGGCTCCCGATCCAGCTCGCGCTCGCCTACCCCGAGCGGATGCCCGCACCGCCCATGCCCACACTAAACCTTGCGACGATTGGCACACTGCATTTCGGGACGCCGGACATGGAGCGGTTTCCCTGCCTGCGTCTCGCCATGGAAGCGGGCCGGCTTGGCGCCACCTACCCCGCGGCGATGGCCGCGGCCGACGAAGTGGCCGTCGAACGCTTCCTCGCGGGGGAGATCGGGTTCCTGGAGATCCCTGCCGTGGTCGAGGACGTGATGGAGAAACACCAGCCGGTTGCCGATCCTGAACTGGGGGCGATCATCGAGGCGGATGCCCGGGCCCGCGCCGCGGCGCGCGCCGTCCCCGCGGGTGGCCGGGCATGACGCTGCTACCGGCCTTCCTCGCGTTCGACCCCGTGGCCATCGTGCGGGCGGTCGTGCCGTTCCTCGCCCTCCTGGTGGTGCTGGTGGTGATCCACGAGTTCGGGCACTTCCTGGCGGCCAAGGCGTTCGGGATCAAGGTGCTCGAATTCGGCATCGGCTTCCCGCCGCGAGCGTGGACCTACCTGCGCAAGGGTGATACCGAGTACACGCTGAACTGGCTCCCGATCGGTGGATTTGTGCGGCTGCTGGGCGAGGAAGACCCCAGCGATCCGCGCTCGCTGGCGGCCGCGCCACGCTGGAAGCGGCTGATCGTGATGTTCGCCGGGGTATTCATGAACCTCGTCGTGGCCGTGGTGCTGATGGCCGCCGGGTTCATGATCCCCCGTGACCGCTCCCTCGCCATGGCCCAGGTAGCGACCGTGGCGCCGGGCTCCCCCGCCTCCGAGGCCGTCATCGAGGGCACGATGCGCGACGGCTCCGCGCCGCTCCAGGGCCTCCAACCGGGCGATATCGTGCTTGAAGTGGAGGGCCGCGAAATCCGGAACACGAACGAGCTCGTGTTCGCCAACCGCCTGAACCTGGGCGAAGTGCAGGACTGGGTGATCAACCGGGCCGGGTCGACTCTCACCGCGAAGGTCTACGCCCGGTGGGACCCCCCCGAAGGCCAGGGGCCCACCGGCATCACCATCTCCGCGCCGGCCACCTGCCTGGAATTCGACGACGATGGCAACTGCGTGAATGCCCAACTCCTCTACCCCTACACCGAGTCGGTGTGGTACCCGCCGTGGGAGGCGCTGCCAAAGGGCACCCAATCGCTGGTCGATACGATGCGCCTGACGGTCAACGAAATTCGTGTCCGCGTCAGCGGCACGAGCGGGGCCTCCGTGAGCGGCGATCAGCCGGCGTTCACCGGGCCGGTGGGGATCGCGGATTCCACGGGGCAGCTCATCGCGGAGGAGGGCTGGCGCCCGCTGATCGAGTTCGCGGCGCTGCTCAGCCTGAACCTGGCTATCTTCAACGTGCTCCCGCTCCCGATGCTCGATGGGGGCCGGATATTCTTCGTGTTCCTCGAAATCCTCCGCGGTGGGCGGCGGATCGCCCCGGAAAAAGAGGCGCTGGTGCACCTCACGGGCTTCGCCCTGTTGATGGTGGGAGTCCTCATCGTGACCTACTTCGATGTCGCACGGCTGTTAACCTAGGCTCGCGGTGTTTACGCTCATCTTCATCGGCCTGTTCGCTTCCGCGTGGTTGTTGCTGGGATTGGCGCCCTGGCTGGTGGTCTCGGTCGCGACACGCGGCAACGCGGGGTTGGGGAACCTGCCACTGTGCATGTTCGCCGGGCTGGTCGGAGGACTGGCGGTACCGCTGCTGGGAAAGGATGACCTGGCCGGTATCTGGCTGAGCATGGCGGCGGCCGTATTGGTGCCATCGCTGTTGCTCGCCGCGCGCCGCATGAGCCTCGGCGCGCTCGCCGGTACGCGGCATCAACCTGCCGGAGAACCACGCAAGGAATGAAGTCACTCGCACTTTCGACCATGTTCGCGCAGCAGGAGCGCTTCGCCGATGGCGCCGCGTTCGCGCGCCTCGCCCGGGATGCCGGGTACGATGCCATCGAGATCAGCCATTCGACCCCCGTCGAGAAGATCGAGCGGATTCTCGAGAGCGCGGCGCTGCCGGTGACGTCGGTTCACCAGCCGGCGCCGTGGGTCCGTCATTCAAACGGGCGGGGCAACTCGCATGTCAACCTCGCGGGGCTCGATGCCGAAGAGCGCGGGGCGGCCATCGGCTACGCGAGGAAGAGCATCGAGTGGTGCGCCCGCATCGGCGCGAACCGGCTGATCGTGCACCTCGGCCACGTCGGCGAGGTAACCGAACAGTTCGAGGAAGAGCTGGAGATGCGCCGCATGTTCGATAGCGGACATGCCGGGGACGAACGCTTTCTCGAACTGCGCGAGGCGCTTATGCAACGGCGCCGCGCCGAGGCTGAGCCGTACCTGGACGCGGCGCGGAAGTCGCTCGTCGAGCTTGTCCGTGCGGCCGAGCCCCACCGTGTGACCATCGGCGTGGAAAACCGGTTCCACTACCACGAGATTCCCCACCCCGCTGAGTACGAGCAGGTCTTCGAAGGGCTCGACCCCGAGCAGGCAGGCTACTGGCACGATGTGGGCCACGCCGAGGTCCTGCACCGGCTCGAATTGATCGACCGGCATGCGTGGCTCGACGGATGGAGCAAGCGGATCGTTGGCGCGCACCTGCACGATGTCCTCGGCCTCGGCGACCACCGTGCCCCCGGCGACGGCGACGTGAACTGGGACTACGTGGTGGCAGGGATCCGCCGGCTCCCCGCGTATACGCTGGAGATCAACCAGCACCAGCCTGATGAGAACGTCCGCGGGGCCATCGGGTTCCTCGCGGGCATCGGGCTCCGGTAGCGTCAGAACTCCAGGTCGAGGCTGATGTCGAGTGCTTTCGCGCTGTGTGTGAGGGCGCCAACGGAGATCGCATCGACGCCCGTCTCCGCGATGGCGCGGACCGTTTCGAGGTGTACTCCCCCGCTTGCCTCGAGCCTGGCGCGGCCCCGTGTCAGGCGGACCGCCCTGGCCATCGCAGCCGTCGGCATGTTATCCAGCAGGATCCACTCCGGGCCAGCTGCCAGGGCCGCGTCGAGCTGGTCGAGCGAGTCGATTTCCACTTCGACCGGGATCCCCGGCGTTCGCTGGCGGATGGCCGACACCCCCTCGGCCAGCGAACGCCCCGCGCGGGCGAGCGCTTCGCGGTGGTTGTCCTTGATCATTGCCATCACGGCCAAGTCGCGCCGGTGGTTCGTGCCGCCCCCGCAGCGGACCGCGTACTTCTCCAGGTCGCGCAGGCCGGGAGTCGTCTTCCGAGTGTCGAGAATGGTCGCCCGCGTGCCGGCGACGGCTTCGACAAACATCCGCGTGAGCGTGGCGGTCGCCGAGAGACGTTGCAGGAAATTCAGGGCGACGCGCTCGGCCTGGAGGATTGCCCGCACGGGCCCGCTGACCTCCGCAAGGACGGCCGCCGTGTGGAACGGCTCGCCTTCGTGAACGTGAACAGTCACCAGGACTGCCGGGTCGAGCAGGCGGAAGGCCTCCGCCGCGACATTCATCCCCGCGAGCACGCCATCCTGCTTTGCGAGGAAGCGGGCGGTGCCCACGAGATCCGGCGGGACCGTCGCGAGCGTGGTGGCGTCTTCGAAGGCACGGTCCTCCGTGAGGGCGGCCTCGACAGCCGCGCGAACGGCTTCCGGGGGTGGCGGTTCAACGCGCACGGACGAACACCTGCTGCCGCCTCCAGTGAAGGTCGTCGCGCGTTGGGAACTCGCTGCGGTAGTGGCTGCCGCGGCTTTCGGTGCGGTTGATGGCTGCGCGGAGCATCAGCGCCGCCATCACCGTCATCTGCCGCCGCTCCAAAGCCGCGCGGGTCGGCTCCAGTGACGGCGCGGGCCACGAATCGATGGTCGCGAGGGCCGCCTCCATGTCGTCAGCGTTGCGTTCAATGCCGGCCGCGTCCCACATGAGCTGCTGCAAGGCGGCATGGGATGGCGCCGCGGTCGCCGGTGCTTCCACGGTGGTGCGGCCGGCTCGGGGCGCGGCGCATCCCCCCTCGCCGGTGGCGATATGTTCCACCACGCGCTTGCCGAAGACGACTGTCTCCATGAGTGAATTGCTGGCCAGGCGGTTGGCGCCGTGCACGCCCGTGCAGGCGACTTCGCCGCAGGCGTACAGTCCGGGCAATGTCGTCCGGCCATGGATATCGGTGCGGACACCGCCCATCAGGTAGTGCGCGGCCGGCGAGACCGGGATAGGGTCGGTTCGCATATCGATCCCCGCGCCCATGCAGTAGGCAAAGATCGCGGGGAAGCGAGCGGCAAGGTCGACCGATTTCAGGCCCGTGCAATCGAGGGAGACGCTCTGGGTCCCTTCGCGGCGCATCTCGGCCACGATGGCCCGGGCGACGATGTCACGGGGGGCAAGGTCTCCGAGCGGGTGGTATCCCCGCATGAAGGCGACGCCCGCCGCGTTTCGGAGTGTGGCGCCCTCCCCCCGGACCGCCTCCGAAATGAGGAATGTGGGCACTCCGGGCACGCGCAGCGAGGTAGGGTGGAACTGGTAGAACTCGATGTCGGCGATTTCCGCGCCGGCGTCGAACGCGAGGCCGATGCCGTCGCCCGTGGCGACATCCGGGTTGGTCGTATGTGAGTAGAGCTGGCCCGCGCCACCCGTCGCCAGGACGACGAAGGGGGCTTCGTAGCGCTCGGCGGTGCCCGTCTGGAGGGCGACTGCCTCCACGCCCGTCACGCGCCCACCGGTGACGATGAGGCGGATCGCCAGGGTGTGGTCGAGGACGGTGATCGACGGATCGGCCGCGGCGGTGGAGAGGGCGGTCTCGATCTCGGCCCCGGTGCGGTCGCCCCCGGCATGGAGCACGCGCGACCGGCTGTGCGCGGCCTCGCGCCCGAGTGCGATTTCACCATCGAGAGAATCAAACGCGACGCCGTAATCCACGAGGTCCCGGATGCGGGCCGGGGCTTCGAAGCAGAGCACGCGCGCTGCCTCCTCGTCGACCAGGCCGGCGCCCGCCGCGATGGTGTCGGCCAGGTGCTGTTCCGGCGAATCCAGCGGGCCGATGGCGGCGGCAATCCCGCCCTGTGCCCAGCGCGTGTTGCAGTCGTCGATGGAGCCCTTGGTCAGGACCAGGACCGGGCCGAGGTGGCGCGCTTCGAGGGCCACGAACAGGCCGGAAATCCCGCTGCCGATGACGATCAGTGCGTAGCTGGATCGTTGGGGGCCGACCATGGCAGTTAGTGTAGTTTCTACACTAACTCGGCTGCAACGTGCCGGTAGCGCGGGACCCGGGATACACTACGCACCGGCTCACCCCCTCTACCCTGCCGCGGAGCAGCGCCTTGGCCATCATTCCTATTCGCCGCGCGGGCGACCCGGTCCTTCGGGAAAAAGCCCGCCGCGTGCGCACGATCGACAAGTCGATCCACAAGCTTATTGAAGACATGTGGGAAACCATGTACGACGCGCCCGGTGTTGGCCTGGCCGCACCCCAGATCGGCGTGTCACTTCGCGTCGTCGTCATCGATGTCGGCGATAAGGAACCGATCGCGCTCATCAACCCGGAAATTGTGAAGCGCTCCGGGGAGCGCCGGGTCGATGAGGGCTGCCTCTCGGTGCCCGGGTACCGTGGCGAGATCACCCGCTCGCTGAAGGTGGTTGCGCAAGGAATCGACCCGTACACGGGCAAGGAAGTGCGCATCAAATCGGAGAACGACTTGTTGGCCGAAGCCCTGGAGCACGAGATCGACCACGTCAATGGCATTCTCTACATCGACTACCTCGCGAGCCCGGACGCGCTCATCCCGTTGAGCGACGCGCCAGAGGTTCGCGGGTAACTGCCCGGCCGGGCCCAAGGAGCAGACATGTTCATCGAGACGATCCAGGCGCGCGAAGTGCTCGACTCGCGCGGCAACCCCACGGTGCACGTGGCCGTGGTGCTGGCCGACGGCGCCATGGGCGAGGCGATGGTGCCCTCGGGCGCTTCGACCGGGGCGCACGAGGCGGTTGAGCTGCGCGATGGTGGCCGGCGCTACGGCGGCAAGGGCGTGATCAAGGCTGTCCAGAACGTGAACTCAACCATCGCCACCGCCCTCGAAGGGTTCCCCGCGACCGAACAACGCGCGGTTGATCGCGTGCTTTGCGAACTCGATGGCACGCCGAATAAGGGCAAGCTCGGCGCCAATGCGATCCTCGGCGTTTCGCTGGCCACGGCCCGGGCAGCCGCCGACTCCCTGGGCATCCCGCTCTACCGGTATCTGGGCGGCGCCCCGGCCCACCGGCTGCCCGTGCCGATGTTCAACATCCTGAATGGCGGCAAACATGCGCCGGATTCCACGGACTTCCAGGAGTTCATGGTGATGCCCGTTGGCGCCGAAAGCTTCAGCGAGGGCCTGCGCATGGGCGCCGAGGTCTACCAGGCGCTCAAGACTGTGCTGCACGACCGCGGCGCCATCACCTCGGTCGGCGATGAGGGCGGTTTCGCGCCATCGCTCCCGGGGAACGAGGAGGCGGTGCAGGTCGTCCTCGAAGCGGTGGAGCGCGCCGGTTACAAGCCCGGGACCGACATGGTGTTGGCACTCGACCCCGCGACCACGGAACTGTTCGGGAACGGGAAGTACGCCCTCGCGAAGGAGAAACGCGTGCTCACCTCGAAGCAGATGGTCGAGCACTGGGCTTCGTGGGTGGAAAAGTATCCCATCCGCTCGATCGAGGACGGGCTCGCCGAGGACGACTGGGAGGGCTGGGCGGCGCTCGTCGCGAAGCTTGGCGGGCGCTGTCAGCTCGTTGGCGATGACCTGCTGGTGACCAACCCGGAACGCATCAGGCGCGCTATCGCGGAAAAGGCGGCCAACAGCGTGCTCGTGAAGCTGAACCAGATCGGTACCCTCACGGAGACGCTGGAGGCGGTGGAAACGGCCCAGCGCGCGGGGTGGACTGCCATCATCAGCCACCGATCGGGCGAGACCGAGGACACGTTCATTGCCGACCTGGCCGTCGCGACGGGGGCGGGACAAATCAAGACGGGTGCGCCGGCGCGGAGCGAACGAACGGCGAAGTACAATCGCCTGCTGGCGATCGAAGCCGAGCTGGGGCCCGGCGCGACATACGCCGGGTGGGACGCAATCAAGCAGCTCGGGCCGAGGCCCATTCGCGAGGCGGCCCCACGGCCGCGCGCGCGGACCGAGCGCCGGCCCCCCCGCGCGCGGCACTGAGATGACTCCCGAGCTGCGGGCAATCATCGATCGCTTCATGTACGAGCAGGCGACCGTGACCCATATCGTGATGTCGCTCCCTCCCGGCGGGATCGACCGGGTGATGGACGGGCCGGGCTGGACGGTACGCCAGCTCGTTGCGCACTTCGCCGATACCCAGGAGGGCTACGCGGCCGCCATCGAGCGCTGGCTTGCCGGCGAGCCCGCCCTGCCCGACGGCTTCGACACCGGCCGCAGCAACGCCATGACGGCTGCCGCCAACGCCGGGACACCGCTGCCCGAGCTGTTGGCGCGGCTGAGGAAGTCGCTGCGCACGCTCTTCGTGGCGCTGCACCACGTCCCCGATGCCAGGTTGGAGGAGCCGTTTGACGGGCACAGCGCCATCGAGACCTTTCACACGTGGGAGCGTCACTACCGGGACCACGCGTTCGACCTGCTCGGCGCGGCGCCCGAGGTGAAGTTCGAACCGCTGGTCCTGAACTGGATCCTGTACGCGGACTTCGAGGACGGCCGGGAGCGTTCCCGCCAGCGGGCGCTCATGGAAGAGGTCCGCGAACACTATGCCGCCATGCCCGCTGAGGAGATCGAGGAGGGCGCATGAGCGGTGGCGGCTTCCGCGTCTCTCCGCCGCGTGTTTCGCCGCTGGCCACGCGCGCTTCCAGGCCGCCCCTCGAAGCGGCGGGGAGCGCGGATGCCTACCGCCAGACCTCGTTCGTCCTGGGCGAAGAGGTCGAGCTGGTGATCGACGGGTTGAACCTGGAGGGCGCCATCGCTGAGGCGTCTTCAGGTGCGAAGTACCGCAAGCAGCAGATGGTCGCGGCCCTCGGGCTCTGGTCGCGCGCGTGGTTGTCGCGCCTGGAGGCGCTGCACGCGGTGGAGTGGGGGAACTACGCCGCGGCCGTGACGCTCGTCCGGGCGGCTGCCGATTACCAGGCTTCGGCCCTGCATGTGCTGCGCACCGGTGCCGCGGAGTGGCAGGAATGGCTCGGTGGCGGCGGCATTGCGCCCGCGCCCGACCAGCACGCCACCGAGTTCCGCCTGCATGCGTTCCGCGCCGCCGAGGTCCTGGCTGCCCACGAGATCCTGGGGCCCATCTACCGGACGGCGATGGACCTGTCGCTCTCGCATTTCGGCTCCACGCTGCTCGTCGCGGGCAACGAGTCGGCCCCGGATCGGGTGCTGACAACGTTCGGCGACCGTGACTTCCACCTCGGGCTGGCCGAACTGCACCTGGGGTGGCTTGCCCGGCTCGGAATCGCACAGGTGGATGCGCTCCGCGAGTTCGAGGGCGTCTTCGCAATCCCCGAACCGGCGAAGCTCGATTCCTGGCGGGCGCGGGCAGCGAAGCTGGCCGCCCGCCCGGACAGGTGCCGGGTCGAAACCATCGAGCGGGACGGCGAGAAGCGCTACCTCGTGCGCGAGTGGCGGCGCGAGCCTCGTGGCGCTCCCAAGCGTTTGCTGCTCTGAACCCCGGCTAACGGATACCCGGTGTACCATGTGCACCCATGCGACGAGCCCTGTTTCTCCTTGCGTGCGCGCTGCCGCTGCTGCTGGCGGCTGCGTGCGGTGATGACGACGATTCCACCCCGGAACCGGCTGGCCCCGTGGGCACCGACGAGGATTACCTCCGCGCGATCTGCATCGGGACCTCCAATTTCTCGAACGCGCTGCTGAGCAAGACGACGCCCGAGGAGATCGCCGCCGTCGTCCGCGAGTTCGCCGATGAGATGAAGGCGCTAAACCCGCCAGCCGACCTGCAGGAATACAACACGCAGTTCGTGGCATACCTCGAGGCGGCGCTCGAAGAGCCGACGGCGCTGGTGACCACGGCGCCGCCAGAACCGCCGTCCGATGCCCGCCGCCGGCTGGCCGCCCTGGAATCGAGCATCCCGGAGTGCAAGGACCCGACGTTCTTCAGCCGCGCGGAGACGCCGTAGCGCCCCCCGGCCCGGGCCGAAAGGTCGCAACGGACTATACTGAGCAGCACCGCCGGATCACCGGCCAGAGGAGAGCCATGCCGACACCCTATGCGTACTTCCAGGGCAACATCGTCCCGCTCAGCGAGGCGAAGATCGGGGTTATGACCCACGCCTTCAACTACGGTACGGCGGTATTCGAAGGTATCCGCGGCAACTGGAACCCGGACGACCAGACGACCTACCTCTTCCGTCTCCGCGAGCACTTCGAACGGCTGGGGCAAAGCTCAAAGATCCTGACCCTGGAGATGCGCGAGACCGTGGACAGCCTGTGCGAAATCGCGGTCGAGCTCGTCGAACGCAGCGGCTTCAGCGAGGACGTGTACCTGCGGCCCGTGGTGTATCTCTCCAGCGAGCAGCTCGGTGTGCGCCTCCACAACCTGGAGAGCAGCACGCTGATTTTCCTCGCTCCGTTCCCGGCCTACCTGCCGGAAGTGGCGCGCTGCCAGACGAGTACGTGGCGGCGCGTCCAGGACACCGGGATCCCGCCTCGCGCAAAGGTGACGGGCATCTACGTGAACAGCGCCCTGGCGAAGTCGGAGGCGAACGCGAACGGCTTCGATGAGGCGATCATGCTGAACGAGAATGGGCATGTTTCCGAGGGCAGTGGCGAAAACATCTTCATCGTGCGGGATGGAAAGCTCATCACGCCGACACCCGCGGACAACGTGCTCGAAGGGATCACCGCGAAGAGCATCATCGAGCTTGCGACGAAGAACCTGGGAGTCGAGCTCGTGCAGCGCGAGATCGACCGGACGGAGCTGTACATCGCCGACGAGGTGTTCCTGACCGGCACGGCCGCGCACCTCACGCCCGTGGTCGAGGTCGACCGCCGCACGGTTGGCAGTGGCCGGCCGGGGCCGATCACGAGCAAGCTCAGCGAGCTCTTCTACGACTGCATCCGCGGAAAAAGCGAGAAGTACCGGCATTGGTGCACGCCAGCACGCGCCCGCGTCGCACGCTAGAACCAGTCGCGTTCCGGCCGCCCCGGGCGCTCGGGGTCATCGCCGGCGGCGGGTTTACCGCCTGGGCGCTGATCGCGGCGGGCCTGGCCGCGCGGACCGCGCTCGGCGCCCAGGCCGAATTCAAGACGTTCCTCGCCTGGCTGGTCACGGGCCTCTGCCTCGCGCTCGCGGTCGTGTTTGCGAACTGGACCTACGCCGTGTTCAGCATGGCCTACCTGGTCGACCGCGATACGCTCACCATCAGGTGGGGGTCCCGGCGCATCGTCGTACCCATCGAGGCCATCCAGCGGATGGTGCCCGGCCGCACGCTCGATGAGGCGCACGTGAGCGGCCTGAACTGGTGGGGTTGCCACATCGGCGGCTCCGACGTGAAGCGCGTCGGCTACACGCTGTTCTATTCGACGCATTCCTCGCCAGACGAGCTCTTGTACCTGGTGACCAACGACGAGTCGTACGCCATCACCGTGCTCGACCAGGCGGCGTTCGCGGAGGAAATTCAGGCCCGTGCCGCGCTGGGAGCGGTGGAGCCCCACGTGCAGCGCTCCGAGGCCACGGGCCTGGCCGCGCTCCCGTTCTGGCGCGACCAGCACGCGCTGGCTGCCGTGGGACTGGGCGCCCTCGCCTGCGCCATCCTCGGTGGGTTCGTCTTCGCGCGCTACCCGGGACTGCCGCGCGTGGTGGAGCTCAGCTTCCCCGCGCTCGGTGGCGTGGTCCGCGTGGGCGACAAGGAGGAGCTGCTCCGCATCGCCTACGTTGGCGCGGGAATCCTCGGTGTGAACACGATCATCGGGATGTTGCTGCACGCGCGCGAGCGGGCCGCGGGACTGTGGCTTATGGCGAGCACCGGGCTCCTGCAGGTAGTCCTCCTCGCGGCGGCCGTCGTCGCATTTGGTCGCGCCTAGCCCATCGTTCGTGCGGTAAGGCGAGCGACGCGATACCATGAACCCCCGGTACGCCCCCGTAGCTCAGCGGATAGAGTGTCGGCCTCCGGAGCCGAAGGCGCAGGTTCGATTCCTGCCGGGGGTACCACTTCGCCTGCCCCCAACCCGCGCTCGGAACAGGATGCAGCCGGTTGTCGTGAAGTCGGCCGGATGGCTGGTCCCGGGACGGAAACCGGCGCCGGAGTGACGGCCGGTGGCAGGGCGCACCGGTCGGGGTCGAAAGTCCAATCGCTGACGGAGTGGGCCCCGGGCGGCAGGAGGACGGAGTAGCGCCCTGCGCTGTCGCAGTTCATCGCCGCCCTCCGCTGCGGATGAAGCCCGAGGCCACGGCGGCGACGCCGCCGATGACGATAAGCCACAGGCCGATGCCCCAATCGACGTCATATCCGGAGCCCTTGAATTCCGAGGTGATGTACTGCATCTGGAGGATGCCGAGGGTCATGAGCGCGGGCCCGAGGATGGAGATGAGCGTGCGCGCTGGTCCGGGGGCGAGGCGCCCCGCGATGGCGCCGATCGCCGCAGCCAGGCCGGCCGCCGAGATCGCGAGGACGGCGATCCCGTCGATGGGAACATCGTTGGTATCGAGCCAGTTGCCGATGCGGTACTCGGCATTGTCCTCGAACGCTCCGGCGCTGGCTCCGCTCGTGGTGATCCAGTCCAGGAAGGTCCCGAGGAGCCCCAGGGCGAAGCCTGCGGCGGCGACGGCGAGTCCCCGGGCGACGTTGCCTGGCCCGACGCCTTTCGCCGCCCGGGCGGGCCTGGCTGGCGGGACCTGGCGCACAGCCGGGCGCCCGCCAAAGAGGCTCCGGCCGGCGGCGCCGGGTGCCAGGGGCGGAGATGCCGACGCTGCCGCGGGAGCGGGGCCGCCGGTCGCGGAGCCGCATGTGCCGCAGAAGCGCGCACCGGGGCGAAGCTCGGCCCCGCACGCGGGACAGCGCGGCGGACCGGCGGGGGCCCCGCATGCGGGGCAAAAGCGGGCACCCTCACGCGTGACGGCCCCGCATGCGGTGCAGTTGTTGCCCACCCGCGCCGCGGCGGCGATCGGCCCGCCGCAGAGTTCGCAGAAGCGTTGACCCTGGGTTGCGGCTGCCCCGCACGTCGGACACGTTGCTGCAATGGGTTGCATCTGCCCTCCTGGGGCGAGGACAGTCGCGCCTCGCCCTCCCAGTCTCGGCGTGGGCGTGCCAGGAAGACACGGACCTGCGGGCGGTATTCGCGGGGCCGTTCAGGCGGATGCGAGCATCATCCGGTGAGGATGTCGCACAGCACCTCCGGGTCGACGTTGCCACCTGAGATGATGACCCCCACGCGGAGCCCATCGACGGGGCCGGCGGCGCCGCTCATGAGGGCGGCGGTGGGAATCGCGCCGGTCGGTTCCACGACTGTTTTCATGCGCAAGACCATGAATCGAAGTGCCTCGCGAATCTGGTCATCGCTGACGGTGACCACCGCATCCACCAGCCGCCGGATGACCGCGAAGGTGAGCACGCCGGGCTGGCGCGTTCGCACCCCGTCGGCAATGGTTGTGGGCGGGTCGATCATGACACGCTCGCCGGCAGCGAGGCTCCGCACCCAGTCGTCGGCGCCTTCGGGTTCGACCCCCACGATGCGGGCCCCGGGCGAAAGAGCCCGGACTGCCGTGGCGGTGCCCGAGAGCAACCCTCCCCCGCCGAGTGGGGTGAGCACGAGGTCGAGCTCTCCCACTTCGCTGATGAGTTCGAGCGCCGCCGTGCCCTGCCCGGCCATGATCAGCGGGTCATCGAAGCTGGGGACCAGGTACGCGCCAGTTCGTTCGCGCGCGGCGTTTGCCGCGGCTTCCGGCGTCTGCCGCAGCCGGTCGAAGAACTCGACGTGAGCGCCATAGCCGCGCGTGGCCGCCACCTTCAGTGCCGGCGCATCGGTCGGCATGACGATGGTCGCGGGTATGCCGAGGAGACGGGCCGCCAGGGCCACGCCCTGGGCATGATTGCCGGACGATGCCGCGACCACGCCGCGTTGGTGGGCATCGGGCGGCAGGGCGGAGAGGTGGTTGTACGCTCCCCGGAACTTGAACGCCCCGACCCGCTGGAGGTTCTCGGCCTTGAAGTAGACGCGGGCCTCACGGCCTACGAGCCGGTCGAATGTCGTGGACGTGAGCACTGGTGTTCGCATGGCGACGCCTTCGAGGCGCCGGGCCGCGGCCTGCACATCGGCGAACGAGATCGGAAGCGGGCTGGACACCGCCTCATCCTAAAGGCCCCTGCGGATTGGCGGCAGCACCACTTGCCGTGTAGCCTGTGCGCTGGCGGGGCCTGGCGGAGGTCCGTGATGCGCGCTGCGACGCGTGCGGATGTGTTCAGCACCGGGCAGATTGGCCTCGCGGTCGCATCGTGGCCGGTCGCGTTCCTCGTGTCGGTCGTCGTGCTACTTGGGTCGGTCGTATACCTCTGTGCGGTTGTCGCGGACGTGATCGCGCCCCCGGCGAGGGCGGCGGCGAACCCCGTGGCCGCCGGTGCACCCCTTCCTCAGGTCGCCGTTTCCGAAGACGACATAAGGGAATCGCAGCCAGCCCTCGGCATGGCAGACACTCCGGCCCTCGATGCAGCCATTCGTGACGCACTCGCCCGGCACGAGGAGTCAGCCGGGGTGGCGGTCTTCCGCATGGACGACGGTCGCCGGGCCGGACATAACGCGGATCGCGTCTTTTACGCCGCCAGCACCTTCAAGCTCGCCGTGCTGTATGAGGTGGAACGCCGCGTGAGCGCCGGCGAACTGGCGTACGAGGACCGGATAGTGCTGACTGACGGCGCGGTGGCGGAGGACCTGGGCACGCTTGAGCTGGTACCGGTTGCAGCCGACGGCACGGTGAGCATTGGCGGCGCGCTCGAAGCCATGGTGACGCTCTCGGACAATGCGACGGCGGTCGCGCTCATGCGGCTGGTTTCCCCCGCGGCAATCGATGACACGCTTCGGGAGCTCGGATTGGCCACCATGTCGGTGAACACGACCGACCTGCCCGCCACGGCGAACGACCTGGCCTTGCTGATGCGGGCGATCCTCCAGGGCACCGGCGTGGCCCCGGCCCAGCGGGAGCATATGCATGACCTGCTCACGCGGCAGTCGGTGCGCGATGGCATTCCCTCGGCCGCAGGTCGCGGTGCAGGGGTGCGGGTGGGGAACAAGACCGGCACCTGGCCGGGCATAACCAACGATGTGGCCTTCGTCGAGACGGGACAGGGGGCCTATGTGATCGCCGTCATGGCCGAAGGAGACTGGAACTGGGACCTGATACGCGATGTGAGCGCGGCCGTGGACAGCGTGATGGCAGGCCGGTAAACGCGCTGGCCGTGCGCGCTCCGGTGCCGTAGGGTATGCGGCTGAGACAGGGGTTCGGGGGAGCCTGAGACCGCGCCATGCTGGACTTCGAACACCCGCGGGGGCACGCCGTTCCACGTTTTCTGCTCTGCCTCGCGTTGGCCGCCACGGCTGTGGCGGGGTTACTCGCTGGCGGGTCGGCGCTCGGGGTCATCCCGCTCCAGGCATCGGCGGCCGCGAAGGTCGGCCCGGATTGGAGCTTCGCCCGTCCCGCGCTGGACAACCTGAACGCGGCCGCGATCCAGGTGTGCGCGGCCGAGGCGCTGGCACGGGAATCGGTGGGCACCACCAACGAGGAAATCCGCAAGGCCCAGGTGGAAGTGCTGGCGAATGAGTACACGGCTGCGGCGAAGGAATACAACCAGCAGGTGCGCGCGCGCATCGAGGCCGGCATCGACCGGCCCACGGACGTGCCCAGCCGCGCGCTCCCGCTCGACCTGGCGCGCCAACAGCTTTGTCTGAAAACCGCGAAGTCGCCGCCGCTGGCCTCCCCGGCACCGGCGCTGCCGTCAAACGCGGGGCGGTTCCTGACGCTCGAGCAGCTCGATGCGTATGCGGCAGCCGCGGGCTGGCCGAACGAGCCCGGCTGGTGGCCCGAGATGCGCAAGATCATCCTCTGCGAGACCCGGAGCCTGGACACCATGGCCCACAACACGAGCGACCCCCACGGCGGGAGCTACGGCCTCGCGCAGCTCAACGGCCGCTACCATTTCGACCGCGCGGGCGAGGATTTCGAGCGGCGCTTCGACCCGGTGGTGAACCTCCGCACCGCGCTCTGGCTGCGGACCGCCCGCGGTCACTTCGGCGGATATGGAGGCTGGTATAACTGCGCGAAGCTCTGGGGGATAGACTAGTCACAACACGCTGCTGAGAGTGCCCCATGTTCATCGCAATGAATCAGTTCAAGGTGGCCGCTGGCAGGGAAGCCGATTTCGAGGCCGGCTGGCGGCAGCGGGAAAGCTACCTTCACGAGACGCCGGGCTTCGTCCATTTCGCGCTGTTGAAGGGCGATGAACCAGGCGACTACGTGTCGCACACCATCTGGGCATCGCGCGAGGCGTTTCTCGCCTGGGCACAGTCCGATGCGTTCCGGCGCGCGCATGCCGCCACCATGCCCGATGGCGTCCTGGAGACCCATCCGCGCGCCCGGTTCTACGATGCCGTCATCACCGAGGGCGGGGCGGTGCCGGCGCTTGGCTGAGGGGACGGATTCGCCGCTGCGCGCCGAGTTCTTCGCGCGCCAGGACGAGAGCGACGATGCGCTCTTCTACCGTGAGCCGCGCCTGGTTACCCACATCGACGACGAGGCGATAGCTGCCCTGACCGCGTTCTACCGCCAGCTCATCCCCGACGGCGCCCGCGTGCTCGACCTGATGACGAGCTGGGTGTCGCACCTCCCCCCAGGCAAGCCGCTGTCCGGCGTGGCCGGCCTCGGAATGAACCTGGTGGAACTCGACCACAATCCCGTCCTTACCGAGCGGGTGGTCCAGGACCTGAACAAGGACCCGGCCCTGCCGTGGCGCGATGCCACGTTCGATGCCGCCATCGTCACTGTTTCGGTGCAGTACCTCACGCGGCCCCAGGAGGTGTTTGCCGAGGTGGGGCGGGTGCTGAAGCCGGGTGCGCCCTTCGCTGTCTCGTATTCGAACCGCTGCTTCCCAACGAAGGCTGTCGCGATCTGGCAATCGCTCGGTCCCCGCGATCATGCGGAGCTGATCGGCCTGTACTTCCGCCTTTCGGGCCGCTTCGGCCAGGCGCAGGCGTACGACATCAGCCCGGGGCCGGGGCACGATCCAATGTACGTGGTGGTGGCGCGGCGTGTGACCGGCTAGAAAACCATGGGCTCGCGGCTGGTGAATTCGTAGAGCATGGCGGGCCGGTGCGCGCCGACCTTCTCGAACTCACCCGTTTCCTTCACGATGCCCAGGCCAACAACGCGCCGCCGGAAATTCCGCTTGTCCAGCCGTTCGCCGACGATTGCCTCGTAGACGTGTTGCATCCGCGTGAGGGTGAACCGTTCGGGCAACAGGCTGTAGACGACGTTGGTGTATTCGAGCTTGCTGCGCAGGCGCTCTTCCGCGTAGCTGATCACCTTCTCGTTGTCGAAGGCGAGATGCGGGAGGGGGTGGACAGGCTGCCACGCGGGACGCCACTCGGAGTCCTTCCGGAGGCGCGTGCGGGCCAGGTCCACCAGGGCGAAATAGGCGACGACGATGTCGGCGCGCCCCTCGCCCAGGTGGTCGAAGGTAAAGAGCTGTTCGAGGAACACGTCCGAGACGCCGGTCTCGTCTTCCAGCTTGCGCCTGGCAGCTTCGTCAAGCGACTCACCCGGGAGGAGGAGGCCGCCTGGGAGTGCCCACTCCCCGGCGCACGGGTCCGCGGCGCGCTCGATGAGCAGCACCGAGAGGCTCCCCTGGCGGACCGTGAAAATGACGACGACGACCGCGACCGGCATGGGCAGAGTGTATCCCCTGCCGGTGAAAGACTCAGACCCACGGCACCACTTCGCGCATGAACCGGCGCGGCGGCACGGGGTACTCGCCAGGCGTCCGGGCGTCCTGGGAGGGCATCAGTTCGTCGAGCCCCGCTGCGGCATGGCGCGGATGTCCTCGGCCTGTTCGCCCGGCGTGCCCGAAAGCCGCCGGGCATGTGGCGCGGGCAGATCGGCCCCGGCGCCTCGAACCCGGGGACGAGCCATCCCGCGCCGGTGCCGGCCACGAGCGATCCCGTTGCTCACGTCGGCGGCGCTGCTCACGGAACACCGGCTCGCGGAAGCCCGCGATGAGGACACTCGTGCCGATGCCGACCAGGCGCCTGGCATGCTCCAGGCTGGGATGCCGGCCGATCCCCGGGAGTGGCGAGCGGATGACCGTACCGGGCGCTGCGCCCTACAATGAGGGTCTTCTCGCGCGTGGAGGGGTCGCATAGTGGTCTAGTGCGCCCGCCTGCTAAGCGGGTTCCGGGGTAACTCGGTCGAGGGTTCAAATCCCTCCCCCTCCGCCACTCACCTCCCAGGGCTCCTTCCAATGACCAGCCGCTACTACCTCTGGACCGTTGGCTGCCAAATGAACAAGGCCGACAGCGAGAAACTCGCCGCCGGCTTCCAGCGTATCGGCCTCAAGGCGACCGATCGCATGGAGCGCGCGGATATCGTGGTGTTAAACACCTGCAGCGTGCGCCAGCACGCGGAAGACCGCGCCTATTCGAAGCTCGGCAGAATCCGGGAACTGAAGAAGGCGAATCCAGGCCTCAAGGTCGCGGTGATGGGCTGCATGGTGGGACTGAAGACGGACGACCTGCGGAAGCGCTTCCCGCAGGTGGACGCGTTCGCCCGGCCCCAGCAGTTCGAACCCATCATGGAGCTCATCGAAGGGCCGCGCGAGGACCTTGGCGGCGAGTTCTGGCCGAGTACCTGCGCCATCCCGGAGGGGCCCACGGCCTTTGTGCCCGTGGTCCACGGCTGTAACAAGTTCTGCACCTATTGCATCGTCCCTTATCGAAGGGGCCGCGAAAAGAGCCGGCCAATGGCCGAAATCGTGCGCGAAGTCGCCTCCCTGGCGGCCAACGGCGTGCGCGAGGTGACGCTCCTGGGGCAGACCGTGGAGGCCTATGGACACGACCTGCCCGGCCAGCCAGACCTTGGCGACCTGATGCGCGCGCTTTCGGACATCGAGCGCCTCGAGCGCATCCGCTTCCTGACCTCGTACCCGAAGGACATGACGCACCGGATCCTCGAGGCCATCGCGGAGCTGCCGAAGGTGATGGAGTGTTTCTCGCTGCCCGTCCAGGCGGGGAGCGACCGCGTGCTCGAGTCGATGAGGCGCGGCTACACCCGCGCCGAGTACCTGGCGAAGATCGCCGAGGTGCGCGCGCTGATGCCTGGTGCCGGCATAACGACGGATGTGATCGTTGGGTATCCGGGCGAGACGGAGGCGGACTTCGAAGAGACGCTTTCGCTGCTCGAGGAAGTCCGGTTCGACAAGGTGCATGTGGCAGCCTATTCGCCCCGCCCGGGGACCATCGCCTACCGCACGATGGCGGATCACGTGCCTGCCGCGACGAAAGCCGGGTGGCTCCACCGGGTCGAAGCCATGGAGAACCGCATCTCGCGGGAGATTAACGAGACATACGTCGGGACCGTCCAGGAGATCCTGGTGGAGGGGATGCGCGGCGAGCAGCCGTTCGGGCGGACGCGGACCGGGAAGCTCGTGCATCTCGATGCGCCGGCGCGCATCGGTTCGATGGTCGATGTGCGGATCGAACATGCGGGGCCGTTCGCGCTCCGGGGCATGCC
>DAOKYT010000047.1:0-22333 GCA_035326025.1 Tepidiformaceae bacterium | reverse complement strand
CGGGTAGTTGTTGCCCTGCATGGTGCGCCGGGTGTGGCGTATCCACAACAGGGCCAGGGGGAGGTAGGCGGGGATCGGCGCGTCCCCGGTCTCCCAGCGCCAGATGGTGGTGCGCTCGACGCCGAGGGCTTCGGCGAGTTGCTCGCGGGTCATGCGGATGGACTCGCGGAGGGTGGCCAACTGTTCGGGCGTCATGACCAGTCTCCCAACCAGATGAGCGTGTGCCCGGCGTACTGTTCGAGGAGGACGCGGCGGGCCTCGCGGTAGTCCTCGATCTGCCCGATGTACTCGCGGCCCGAACGGACACGGGAGCACTCGTGTGGCAGGCCCATGGCGTGCGCCCGGCGGTCATGCGAGGGAACGTACTGGGCCCCCCCGATGCTGTGCAGCCAGTTGACGCGGGGCGGTTCGATATCGCGGTCGGCCCGGATGCCGTTGTGGGAGATATAGAGCGTCGCCATCTCAGTCGTCCACCCAGTTCTCGGCGAGCGCCGCCGCCGCCGGTGCGTCGATGTGCTCGGCGTACCAGCGGTTCAGGAGCGCCTGAGCGGGGTTGATGAGGGAGTAGATGCGGCCGTGGATCTCCGAACCCTCGGGGGTATCGGTACGGATGGCTGTCCTGGCGATGCGGCTGAGTTCATCGATGGCGTTTTGCATGGCGAGGTGCGCTTCCCAGAGTTCCGGGCGGTCGGTGATGTCCATCGTCGTGTCCTCTCACTCGCTCAGGCGGTCGTAGCAGTCGGGGCATGCCGGGCCATAGATGGCGGTGGAGCTCCACGTGCGCGGATTGCCCTGGACGCCGCAACCCGGGCAGGTAGCCGCGCTGGCGGCGCCGGCTGCGCAGGAGGCGTGGCGGGCGGTGCGGTACTGGCGGCTGTAGGCGATGCGGGTGCCGGCGGCGAACCGCTGGCCGCAGCGTGCGCACGTCCCGGCGTACATCGCGTCCATGATGCGCTCGTCGCCGATCAGGGTCAGGGCCTCCGCCGCGCGGGCCTGGTCGGCCTGGTGGGCGCGGGCTTCGTCCTCGACGCGCCGGCAGTTTTTGCAGTAGCAGGTGGGGGTGCAGTAGGCGTAGCCGGGCAGCGGTTCGGGACGGCGGTTGGTAGTATCGGTGGTGGCCATTGCGGGGTCCTCCGCGGTGGTGTTCCCGGAGGGCTCCACCCCTCCGGGACAACCTCAGTATCTCACGTGCTGTTGCGTGATGCAACATAGGTAAAGGCGAGTTTGAGGCTGGTCATAGCTCGTTTCCGTTCTCTGTTGTGGTTGCTAGGGCTCGCGTGTTGGATGTTCTGCGATCCCGGAGGGCGCGGGCGGCCTCGGCGCGCTTCTCGGGGATGCCGGTGGTGCCAGCCTCCCATCGCTGCACCGTGCGGAGGAACACTCCTAATGCGCGGGCGAATGCATCCTGGGTCATGCCCAGGTCGATCCTGATGTCGCGGATTTCGTTCGGGGTCATGCTCGGGTGATCCTCCATCCGTTGTGCTCCTGTTCGGTGAGGTGGGTATCGCGGACGTGGCCCTCGGCGTCCTTGGTCAGCACGGTGGTTCGGGGCTCGCAGTCGGGGCACTGCCGGGCGACCGACACCAGCCCATGGTATCGGTCGCCTTTGACTGCGGCGGTGAAGCGGTGGTGGCAGAGGTAGCGGAGTTCGATCATCGCCTCCTCCTGAGCTTATCCAGGCGCCGGCGGATGTCGTCGCGCTCGCGCTGCTCGGTGAGGGACCAGAGCGCGCAGGCGAAACAGTAGGCGGTGAAGAGGGCGAGCCAGATCACGGTCAGTCACACACCGGACAGATCGGGTCCTCGTTTGGGAAGGCCTTTCCGCAGGTCGGGCAGTGTTCGATTGGCTCCTCGGGTGCGTCGCGGTGGTCGGGCTGGTAGGCGGTCGCGGCATCGACGAGGTAGCTCAGTTCCCGCTGTGAGAGGTGGAGCGTGTGGATTGGCGCCCCGCTTTGTAGGCGCTGGCGCAATGCGCGCTTGAGGTCTCGGCGCTGGACGGCGGATAGTGTGGTGCTCACGTCTGAGTCTCCTCGGTGGTTGGTGTCAGCGCGTCTACGTGCTGCCTGATGCCGGTATCCGTCTACCGGCAAGGGGGAGCGTGTGACGTGTCCTAGAGGATCGTCATAGCAGGGCTCCTTGTGTGGCGCGAAAGCCGTTCAGCTCGGCCTCGGTCTGATGGGTGTCCTGCACGCCATCCCAGAGGGTTGCGCGCTTCACGGTGGACTCCACCCATGCGTTGCAGGTGGCCAGGGCGTGCGCCTCGGCGGGGTTGGATGGATACGGCCGCTCGCGCGGTTCCGGCACCTGGACGGCGCCGGGGATTTCCTGCCGGCACGTCAGCTTGTGGGCGCCGAACGCGGCTCGGGCCCGGCGTAGTGGGAGGGTGATCCATTGCCTGCAGTACGGGCATTGCTGCGCGTTGGCGATGCGGTCCAGCGAGCCGCTCATTCCTACGGCCTGCCCTTCGGCCAGTCGGCGATCGTCACCGGGAGCGCGGCGCCCTGCTCGATCACAGCGATCCGCACGCTGGCCGGGAGAGCGTTCCAGGCGCGGATCGCGTCGAGCGCAGCCGCATAGCTCGGGTGGATGTCGGTGTTGGCGGTCAACGTCTTGACCCTCCATGGGTTGGTGTCGCTCCTGATCCAAGAGCGCAAGACCCTTATATCATGACGTGTCAATAGTGGTCGTGAATCTTTACCTAGTGGTCGTGGTCGGCTCGGGGGGAAGCGATCCATCGTCATGCTTGTTACGCTTCCGCCACACTTCCGCGTCACGCTTGCCCCAGGCCCCGAGAAAAGCGCAACACCCCTTGTTACGCTTTGCCACACTTCCCCGAAACCCTCCCCTTATGTCTCGCCATGGACTCAAAGAATTGTACAGTTGCGTGAATGTGGTACGCTTCTCCTGAGCGAAGGGGGTCCGCCTCCACAGCGAAGACCTCCGTAGCGCCGTCCCCACGCTATGCCAGTGCCTGGCTCGCCTCCGGCACGCTCTCCCTCTGTTGAATCATCGGGCGATCACGGTTAAACCCTTCCATCGACAGCGCATGGTTTTTCAATTTGTGGATCGCCTCTTGCTCGCTCCGCGAGCGCTCTCTACTCCTGGTGAGCTACACTCTACCCATGGCAAACCCAGGCCCTAACGCTGTTCGCAACGTTCGCGGCATGAAACCTCTGGGACCGATGGCCGATGACGTCACCCCACCACTACTCCCCGAGACCATCGACCAGCTCGCCCAACATCTCACCCTCAACGCCGATGGCTTCAGCGTCGTGTCGTTGCCGGCAGAGGAAATCTCGGGTCTCTTGGAGCCGTTCAACGGTCGGGCGCGGGGTGTCCTGGTGGCGATGCTCCGCGGTTACTCGCAGCGAATGGCGGCCGCTACCGTCGGCGTGACTGGCGATACCGTCACAGATTGGGGGAAGCGCCATCCTGAGTTCGCCCAGGCGCTGCGGAAGGCGGCCGATTGGGGCTTCTCCCGCACGTTCGAGCGTGAGCTGCATCAGCGGGCTCTGGCCGGCCCCGAGGATCGCGGTTCGATGCGTGCCCTGGAGCTGGTCGCGAAGAGCCGAGCCCCCGAGTATCGAGAGAAGCAGCAGATCGCCATGGAGGTCACCCATCGCGCCGAGATAGCCCTCGGCAACATGGTCCAAGGGTGGAGCGATGATGGGCCCGCAGACTCAGATCGGACAGAATAACTATAGTGCGAACATCATCCGTGCCATCGGCGGCACTCGTTCGGGGTGGCCAGGCGAGGTCGACGGGGGGTGGGTGGCAGGAGGGGGATGAAGGACGCGCGCATGTGTCTCAGGGGTCCCCTACGGAAACTGAAACCCGTGCGGGGCTTGAATCTGGAAACTGTGTTAGCAAAAAGTGGTTCAGGGATTGTGCTCGTGCGGGGGCTTTTGCGGTAGTGGTCGTGTAGGCTGGGTGGGAAGTGGCAGAGAAGCTCGCTGATTGGCCTCCGGGGAAGTTCATCGCGTCGGTGTTGGGGAAGCACCCGGCGCCGGTGGGGCCGGACTATGTGAACTTGGAGACGGGCGAGGTCATTGTCGGGCAGCGGTTGTGGGAGAAGGGGATTCGGTTGCAGGGCAACCAGCGGGCGGTGATGGAGGACCGGAGCCGGTTCATCCAGGCGGCGGGTGGTTGGCGAGCTGGGAAGAGCTTCATGGGCGGGCTGCGGATCTACTTGGATTTTTTGTGGCGGTACACGCAGCGGGGGGTGAAGGACGACCTGTGGGGCGTGTTGGCGGACTCGTATGCGATGGCCCAGGAGGAGATGCGGCATTTGAGCCGGCTGTTGGAGGAGGCGGGGGTACCGCATGACATGAGGACGCCGGAGAACGCGAGTTGGAAGCTGACGTTCCCGTTCTGTGGCGCGGAAGTGGTGACGTTGACGGCGAGCGATGTGACGAAGATTGCGTCGAGGCCGTATCGGGGGATTGTGATGGCGGAGGCGGCGCAGACGGTGAGGGATGCGTTCGAGAACGCGGTCGGGCGGGTGAGTCAGACGCGGGGGTGGGTGTTCCTGGAGGGGACGTTCGAGAACACGAAGGGGCCGTGGTACTCGTTGCAGGCGGAGTCGTGGGCAAAGCCGGGTGCGATGGGGGTGTTCTACAGCCTGCCGTCGTGGGAGAACCTGGTGGTGTACCCGGGCGGGAGGACGGACCCGGAGATTCTGGCGCGCGAGAAGTCGATGACGCCGGAGCGGTTTGCGGAGAAGTATGGCGGTGAGCCGACGAAGCGGTCGGACCTGGTGATGCGGTATGCGAACGAGCGGGTGCATGTGCGGCACAGGTATCCGAACCTGGGGGTTTCCTACGACCCGAGCCAGCCGGTGGTGCTGTGGTCGGACCCGGGGACGAGCCATGCGTATGCGACCTTCGCGGTGCAGATGGACGAGAACACGGCATGGCTGATCGATTGCGTCTATCGGTGGGGGAGGACGGCGGAGGACATCATCGAGGAGTGCGCGGGCCGGCCGTGGGCGGCGAATGTGGGGAGCGCGGTGATGGACTTCGCGGCGCGGCAGCGGAATGCGAATGGTGCGGCAGTGATTGAGCAGTGGTCGAACCTCTGGCCGAAGCACACGGGCAACCGGATTTACATTCACACCCAGCCGGTGCCCCTGGCCGCGGGCTACGACATCCACAAGCGGGCGCTATTGAACTCGTGGGACGAGGAAGAGGCCAACCGCGTCTTCAACAACGACCACCGGCGCCGGGTGCTGGTGGACCCGAAAGGGCCGAGGCTGATGATTGCCCCGGACGCCGCGGCGCCGTTGTTCGGGGGGGTGGTGGACGGACAGGAGTGGGCCGGTGAGTACAACCTGCACCGGAACAAGAAGAACCGGGAGGGGACGATCACGAGTGACGACCCGATCCCGGTCGATGATGACGCGATCAAGGCGATCAACTACGGCGCGTACTGGACCTTTGGCGCGGCCGGGGTGAAGCAGGACTACTCGGAGGTCCGGGCGGTCCCGTGGGAGCTTGTGGTGGCGTGATAGGCTGTCCGCATGGACGACCTGACCGACCTCATCGTGAAGGGCATCGCCTGGCTGGTGATCTTCGTCTTTGTGGGCACCGCTTTCGTCCGCCTCAGCGGAGGCTAGGGGATTGACAGTGGCGGTTTTTGCTGATTAGGGGTTACTCTCTTCGTTGTAGAGAGCCTTCCTCTAACGCAAACCCGCGAGGACTTCACCCGGCATGGCTGAATCCGCCGCTCTCCGCCTGAGTGAAAAGCCCGAGAACTACAAGCCGCCGACGTTCGAGCAGGTGAAGGCGCTCGCGGTACAGCTCCGCCGGCAGCGGGAGCCCGTCCTAAAGGCGATCGAAGAGAAGAAAAAGGCTCGCCGGGGCGAGTGGGACGAGGTAATCCGCCACATCCCGGCAGCCTACCGGAAGATGCTGGTGCCGCCCGATTTGCCGCAGTTGCGGGACATGATCAACCGCGTCGCGGGACTGATCGCCAAGCAGGAACCCGTCGTCGAGGTGCTCCCGCCGTCCGCGGACTCGGGCGCGATCCGCAAGGCTTCGAAGGAAGAGGCGCGGCTGCACGCGCTGAGGGTCCAGATCGCCGACCAGCAGGACCGCGACCCCTACGCCATGGGCATCGACGCTCAGGTGAGTTGGGGTGAGTCGTGGATCGGCGTCTACCCAGACCCGCGAAGGTTCAACCACCCGGATTACAAGCGCGGCGAAGATGAAGATGCGGAAACGTACTCGAAGCGGTACGAGAAGGCGATGGCGGCGGCTGGCGTGCCGATCTGCATCGAGGATTACGACCCCCAGACGGTGCTCCCGTACTTCTCCGACCGCGAGCGGCTGGCTCTTTGCATCATCGAAAGCGAGCACATGGCGCTCGATATTGAGCTCGGGATGGGCTACAAGCCGGTCAGGGGGCAGGACGGAAAGATCGGCGAGTGGATCAAGCCCGGGACGACCCTCAGCGAGCCGTTTGTGGGGCAGGACGTGCGGATGGGCGGGTCCGAGGTGGTCGATACGACCCATGACCGGGGGCCAGGGTCGCCAAGCGGGGCGAATATCGCCCAGGCCGTCCGAAAAGTGGTCTTCATGGACCCGTGGACGTACCAGTGTTACCTCGATGGCGTGCTCGTGGAGCAGTGGGAGCACAACTACGGCGTGGTGCCGATGTTCCCGGCCCTTGGGGAGCAGTCGAGCGACCGCGACCCGGGCTACAAGAGCCACGGCATCATCGACCCGGCCCTGGCGACCGCGAAGCAGGTCATCATGTTCAGCGCGATTCTCGCCTCGAACGCGATGCAGCACGGCTTCCCGACCCCGTTCCTGAAGAACCCGCAGCACGGGCTCGTGAGCCCGATTGACGGCTCGCCGCTGACCCGCCAGGTGCTTCTCGGGCAAATGAACATGCTCGGGCCAGCCGAGGACATCACGTTTCCCTACCTCGACGCCCAGATGATGCCCGACTTCTTCAAGTACATGGACTATCTGAACGGGATGCTGGAGTCTTCGACCCTCTCGAACTTCGGGAAGGCCATTGGCGGGGACATGGCCGGCTACGCGATTGCCCAGATCCGGTCGATGCAGCTCTCGGTGCTGGCGCCGATCTACACGAACGCGGCGCGGCAGTGGCGCAAGATTTTCTACTTCCTCCGGCACATCATCGAACGGGACTTTCCCGGTGGGATCACCCTCCCGGGCGCGATCGAAGAGACCGAGGACGGCGCCCAGTACCGGCCCATTTTGAAGTTCGCGAAGGAGCATACGACCGACTTCGCCATCAACGTCCACATCGACGAGGGCATCAAGCAGGACGAGATCGCCGAGCGGAAGAGTGCGATCGAGATGAAGGACGCGGGGATCTGGTCGCCGCGCCGGGCAATGGAGCATGTCGGAGTGGAAGACCCGTACCAGGAAGACCAGGAGATCAAGATGCACCGGCTCACGGCGAGTCCGGCCTACGACGAAACAGTGCTCCAGATGGCGGTGCGGCTTGCGACCGAGCGGTTCGAGGCAACCCGCCAGGATATGGCGAGTCCGTTCTACCAGGCCATCGAACAGGCGAAGCAGGCCCACATGGGCGGCGGCGGACAGTTCCAGAACCAGGGGAACAACCCGGCCAACGCCGGGATCGATGGTACGCCGTTGAACCAGCAGCCCCATGTGAAACCGCGGCTTGAAGGCGGGCCGATGGCGGGCGCGCCGGCGGAGGGGATCAGCCATCAGGGTCTTGGCATCCCCCAGACCCCGGGCGGCGTCCAGCAACAGCGGGTGCCGGCATGATCAGCGCGGTTAACTACTCCCGGCCGGGGAAGCGGGGACAGAGGCGGGGCCGCAAGCCCGTGTCTACTGACCTCTACGACCTTTCGAAGATGGTTGCCGACCGGATGTGGGAGGACGCCCAGAAGCTCGCGGAAGCGCTGGCGCCCGAGCGGCCCGCCGACGCGGAAGAACTGGACGAGTTCGACCAGTTCCAGATCCTCATGACCGCGGCCGTCAACTTCTCGCCGGGCTACTGGGACGACCCCGACGCGCTCGAAGACCTCTATCGGCTCAAGAAGCGGTTCACGAGCCGCGACGACCAGGAGCTGCTCGAGTTCGCGAAGCTGGCACGGGCACAGCGGAAGAGCCTGCCGGACCCGAACATCACGCCCCAGAACCCTGAGTGGCAAGACCAGCTCAAGCGGATGAAGAGGTAGCGAGATGGCATACGACTGGATGCGAAACGTTACCCAGGGCTACGGCCCGACCGACGAGGCACTCGACGGCCCCTACAACGGTGCCGCGCACTTCAACAAGGGCATCGACTACGGCGTCCCGGCCGGCACCCCCATCGACTCGAATGTGGCCGGGAAGGTGGTCGCCGTCTCGAACGATCCGAACCATTCGAGCGGCTGGGGAAAGTTCGTCTGGGTGCAGGCGGCGGACGGGACGATTCACCAGTGGGGCCACATGGATAGCGTCAACGTAAAAGTTGGCGACACGGTAGCGCAAGGCCAGGTCGTTGGGACTTCGGGGAACTCCGGCAAGTCCACCGGCCCGCACGTCTCCTATGACGTGCAGAAGGACGGCCAGTACATCGACCCGTCGCCGTGGGTAGGCGGCACAGCGGCATCCGGGGGGCAACAGATGACTCAGCCAAGGGGACGGAACTACAGCGATCCCGACCTCGATGCCGCTTACGAAGAGCGCAAGCAGGCGCTCCTCGCGGCACAGAGCGCATGGATCCGAGCCGGGCGACCACAGGACGGCGCGCTCTTCGATGCCTACGATGCGGCCTTCAATGACATGGCCGACTTCACTGACCAGTTCGGGCACCCGAAGGCCACGACGAACGACGTTGACCCGGCCCAGCAGGAGTTCGAGAACCGCATCAAGGCGGGCGACTTCGAAGGGCGGCAGGCAGACCGCGCGTTCCAGCAGTGGTACGACAAGTACGTCCTTGCCCGCGAGATGGCCAAAGGCGAGAACGAGACAGCACAGGCCCAGAGCGAGCAGCGTGCCGCCGCCGGCGTGGCCCGCGCGGGCATGATGGACGCGACCGCCGCACCTTTCCAGTCGCCGACCGAGCAGCTCATCCGGCCACAGAAGATCGTCATGGACGAGTACCTCGGCAAACTCGGCATCAGCGACCAGCCTCCGGCTCCCGGGGGTGGTATCGCGCTTCCGGGAAGTGGCGGCGGCATCCCGTCATCGGCTCCGGTCAAACCGAACGACCCAACCAGCGCCATCGGCGACCCCACAGGTGCGATGGCCGGCATGTCTGGCGGAACGCCGACCAATCAGGCGGCGCCGCCCGGAAACCCGTGGAACACCCGTGGTGGGAACGCGACCATCAACCGCTTCTGGCAGGACAACCCGCCGGAGGGGATACAGGCGCCCCAGGCACAGGTACCCAGCGCAGGCACGGACTGGAACAAGCTCGGGAACACCGCAATAGACGCCCTGGGCCTGGTTTCCGGGCGCGGGCTTCCAGGTGCCGCAAGGACGGCCGGCAAGAAGGTCAAGAAGTGGTGGCAGCGGTCCTTCGCGGAAGGTGGGACGAACATCCCCGGCGGCCCGGGCTACGTCGGCGAACGCGGCCCGGAGATCATGGAAGTGCCGGGCTTCGGGTCGAAGATTGTCGGGCAGGGCGGGCCGGAGGAAGTGATGATCCCGGAGGGCGCGAACATCATGCCGCTCGACGAGGCGTACACGTTCCACCAGATCAAGGGTGCCGCGAAGCAAGGGCGTGCCTTCGACCGGGCGCAACAGCAGCAGGCCGCGCAGGCCCGCGCGAACGATCCGCAACTGCGGGCGAAGGTCATGGCGAGCCTCCAAAAGGCAATGGCCTCCAAGATGGCCGTCAACCCGGGGCCGACCCCGGTGTTCACGGATGGGCCCGGCGACGGATGGGACCCGTGGGCGCCGATGCGGCAGATCACGGGCATCCCGGCATCGGCTGAGGAGTACGCCATGCAGCAGCAGGCGGCACAGAAGGGAGCAAAGCGGTGACGCAGCCAGCCTACACCGGCACCACGCCGACTTACGGGCCGAACGGGAACGACTACTACGCGCCCGACTTTGCTGGCTCCCGCCAGGATTGGGTTGATACTGTCGCCCGTTCGCTCGCCGAACGCTGGATCTTGGGCCTAGGCGGGCTGCCCGGCTATGGCGACGCGTCCATCGGCCAACCCTCGCAGGCGGACTTCAACAACGGTGGCACATCGATCACCGAACAGACCAAAGCCTACTTCCGCAAGTACGCGGAGAAGTTCGGCGCGAACGACCCGTGGATCATCAGTCAGTTCGGCCCCCCTCCCGACCGGAGCGCGACCTACCAGCCCAACCCGAACTCCGCTTCCTCCGTGCAGGGCACCTTCGCGGAGCGGAGCGCCTTCGACGCCTCAGAAGCCGAGAAGGACCGAGCCGTTGAGCGCGAAGGGCTCGCGACGCAGGAACGGATCGCGGCCATGCAGGATGCGGGCGCGACCGAGCGAACGAGAATGCAGGAAGCTGGTGCGACCGAACGTGTCCAGGCGCAGATCGAGGCGTCATGGCGCGAGGCGACGCTGGCTGACGCGACCCGCCGGTACATCGCGGAGGGGGACTGGGGCGTCCAGAAGTGGGTCACGACCGAGAACAACTCGGCCGCGATGGAGCGGCTGCAACTTCAACTCGGCTTTGACCGGGAAGTGCTGGCACAACAGGCGGTCGCCGAGAAGAACCGGAACCAAGAGGCGATGCTCGGACTGGCGCTCGAAGTGGCGAAGTACGACTCGGAGCTCGCGGCGAGCCCGCGCAACTGGCTCAAGTACGCCGGCTGGCTCCAGAAGCGGAACATCATCGTGAACGGCATGAGCCTTGCGATGGCGGCCCAGGAAGTCCCCGAGGACGAAATCGACCCGGCGACGGTCGCGGACGCCACGGGGAGCAACATCGCGGCGATGCAGGCCGACCAGGAGCGCAGCGCCGTCGTTGCGGGAACCTCCGGGGGGAGCACTTCGGCCCAGGATGCCTTCACGGGTACACAGCCGATGGCGGGCACTACGGGCACGCAGGCCCAGGTCCAGCAACAGGGGGCGACTCCCGGCGCGGAGGAACTCGGGCAGATGGACCCGGCTGCCCTTGCGAACCGGCTCCTCGGGAGCAACCCGTGGGCGGCAGATGGGGGTGACGCGGCGCAAGAGAACCTCCAGAACATCGCCAACAGCCTGACCACGGCCAACCGTCCGCGGATTGCGAGCTTCGGCGCCTATGGTGGCTCCACGACCAACGCGCAGGGCATCAACATCCCAGAGGCCAGCGGGCAGCAGGTGGACTACCGCCAGTTCTCCCGGCTCCTCCCGAGCGAGCAGGAAGCGAAGATCGGCGCTGTGGAGTCCGTGCGCGGTTCCTCCGGCGTGAGCGACTTCATCAAGGAGATGGAGTCGTCCCGGCCCAAGGGTGGCAACAGTCGCCTTGCGACGTTCGGGTAGGAGCAGGACAGTGAGTGTGGTTCCCGGCCCCATCGAACCCGCGACACCGGACGACGAGGGGTGCTACGAGTCGGCAGAGGTTTTCGTCTACGGGCCACTTGCGCGCGCGCGTGTGTGCTTCTTCTGTGGGAACGAACTCACCGAACCGTGTCCCCAGGATGGTCACAGTGGATGGCCGCTTGTTATGTGGCATGGAGAAGCCACGGACGGCTGTGCTCCGAATGACGTGTTCCTCCACCCGGCTTGCGCGTCGCTACTTGGGCAACACCTAATCAGCGACGCAATCAAGGCGAGGAAAGCCCGAACAGCACGATAATTCGCCCGCTAGGAGAGAGAGATGCCCGTCTATCGACCATGGCGGTACGGGAACCGGCAGGACGTCCGGGAGCGCGACGTTCGCGACTTCCGGCAGAACGCGGCGTACTACGAAGAGCAGCAGCAAGCGGCGCCGAAGCGCGACACGACGCTGCCGATCGACCGCGTGCGCGAGGGGAAGTCGAAGAAGTCGAGCAACCCGCTCAAGAAACTTGGCGGCGGCATCAAGGACATCGCGGAGGATGCCGGGGAGCTGGGCAAGAAGGCGGGCGGGCTGGCGCTCAAGGTACTCGACGCGCCGACGGAGTACGTTGGGAAGCCCGGGTTCGGCGTCGTTTCCGGACTGACCCGCTCGGAGGTCTTCACCGACCCCGAGACGGGCCAGCGATACAGAAAGACGGCCAGCTTCAAGGACGTGGGCGAATCGCTCGTGGCCGCGGCAAAGAACCCGCTCGACGCCTATCGCGAAGGGAAGCAGGCGACCGAGGAGTACCTGGCCGACCCCAAGAAGAGTGCCATTCAGCGCGGCGTGACCAGGGCAGCCATCGATCCCCTGAGCTACGTCGGGCCCGGGCTGGCAGCCAAGGGCGTCAAGGCAGCGGGGCTCGGCGGCAAGACCGGGCGGGTGGCCTACGAGTTGCTCGAATCAGGCGGACCCGGCGTGGTGCTCGGCGGCAACGTCGCGGGCGAGGCGGAAGCGACCTATGGCGACGAGATCCCAGGGTGGAACAAGCTGCCGAAGACCGGGCGGGTGATTGCGGCATCGGTGGCCGGCGGCGTGGCGGGCGGCGCCGGGGCGCGACAGATTGCAAAGGGGCGCGTCGGCCTCTCGATCGAAAACAAGCCGGAGGGGAAGCACTCGGTCGTGCGGAGCAGCATCGACCCGGCCAGGAGCTATGAGTTCCGCTACCGGCTGGTTGACCTGGAGGATCTGGTGGTGAGCCACGACCCGTGGTCGATGGCGGAGAACCCGGCTTACGCCCGAGAGATCCAGCCCCGCAACCGCGGAAGCGCGGCCGGGAAATTGCAGGTCGAAGGCATGGCCCAGAACCTCGACCCGCAGAAGCTCCTTGCCGAAACAGGCGACCTCCAGAACGGCATCCCCATCATTGGCGGTGACGGGATCGTGGAATCCGGCAACGGCCGGACGATGGCGACGATCCGGGCCGCGCAAGATCACCCGGACGTGTATGCGGAGTACGTCCGGCAGCTCAGTGAGAAGCTCCCCGAGTTTGGCATTCCCAGGGAGGAGATCGCGAACATGTCGCGACCCTATCTGGTGCGGGAACGGCTGACTGACGTGGACCGGGCCGCCTTCGGCGCCGAAGCCAATGGTGCATCGACTCTCCGCATGGGCACCGTGGAAACGGCGATGGCCGACGCCAAGATGATCCCCGACGAGCTGATCCACAACCTGGACATCCCAGAGGGGGCGACGCTTGACCAGGTGATCGGATCGCCGCGGTCGGCGGAGTTCGTGCGGTCGTTCATGAACCGGCTCCCAGAGAACGAGCGCGCCGCCCTCATGGATGCGAACGGGAACCTGAACGCGGCGGGGATGCAGCGATTGAAGGCGGCATTCTTCGCGAAGACCTATGGCGGGGAGGCCGGCCAGCGGCTGCTCGCCGACTTCTTCGAAAGTCCCGATCCATCCGTCCGCAACGTGCGGCAGGGCATGGAGGCATCCCTGCCCGCAGTCGCACAGATGGAGGCTGGCGTGCGTGCTGGCCGGATCGCCGCGGAGTTCTCGGTGGCCGACGACATCGCCTCCGCTGCGGACGCTTTCGCCCGCATCAAGTCGGGCACGTTGAAGTTCAAGACCATCGGCGACTACCTCTCGCAGTCCTCGATGTTCGGCGATGAGATGCAACTGAACCCGCGAGCGCGCGAGTTCTTGAAGTTCATGGATGAGCACAACCGGGCGCCAAAGCAGATGCGCGAGGCTCTCCGTGGCTACTCGGAGTCGGTCATGGCTCTCCCGCCGCCGAACCAGGCCGACCTTTTCGGCGGCACCGGCCCAGGGCGCACGTTTGCGGAGATGTGGGAGAAGGCCACCGGGGAGATCATGCCGGAAGAGGTCGTGAGCCAGACGGGCTTGCCGATGGGTCAGGGGGCGGTCAACGTCGGGGGCGAACCCATCCCGCCTTCGCCGGTGCCGGACATTGCCCAGCCGAGCAAGACCATCGCCGACCAGAGCCTGCCTGGCTCGACGGAAACCCCGGCTCCACGGAGCGCCGACACGAACGTCGTGAACGAGTCGAACCCGAGCACGCCGAGGCCAACGGACACCAGTTCGGAGTTGCCCAGAGATGCGTCCGCAGGATCAGAAGGTCGTTCCATCCCCGAGAGTGTAGCACCAGAGGGCCGGTTGCCGCGCCCCGAGGGTGAACCTCCGACCGTGCCGGCGCGCGGTCTTGGCACCGAGGGCCGGGGCCGACCAACCGGAGGGATCGGCGGTCGGATCGAGGAGCCGCCAGGACTGCCGCCCGAAGGACCGCCACGTGAGCCACCGATGGGCGACGGCAAAGGTGGCACCCGCCCGTTCGGTGAGCAGCCGGACATAGACCTCTTCAACATGCCGACGCGGGAAGAGACGCTCCGGCGGGCGCGGGTGCGCGAAGGGGCTCTGGCGAAGAAGGTTGGCAACAAGGTCGCCTCAGAGTTGGGCAAGCTGGTGCCCGAGGAAGTGCGGACGAAGGTCGATCCGTTCATCCGCCAGGCCAATGAGATCGCGCACAAGATCAGCCACACAGCGGAGTGGATGATCACCCGGGAGCGTGCCGTGCTGCGGGCCAGCGGGATCGAACTCAAAAAGGCCGACGACGGCGCGTTTCACCTGTTCGCGGACGGTCGCGACGTGGGACTGGCCGAAGATGTGATCGAGCAGCTCGGCAGCGGCAAGGCGGCTTATGACAGCCTGACCGATTTGCAAAAGGACGCGCTCGGGGTCATCCGCGAGCACAACACCCTCCTGAACGGGAACACGCGGTTCCACGGTGGCGAGGTTCGGATCGACCCGGAGATCGAGGGCGACTACTTCGGCCGGCGGGTGATCGCCCGGAAGTATGACGCCGAGGGTGGGCCCGTCCGCATCGAGAAGGCTGAGGGCATGGTCCAGAGCCGGAAGGTTGGCGCCGAGCGCACCAAGAGCCGCGTCATCGAAAGTGCCGAGAAGCTGCAAGAGATGGGCTTCGAACTAGACGACCCGTGGGTGGCCCGGCTCGCGATCGCCCGTGGCAAGTTGATGACCGCCGAGGACGCCTATCTCGCCAAGAACCTCACGCCGCTCCAGGCGAAGGACGCGGGTTCGACGCTCGGGCTGACGTCGGTCTCGGGGCACCCGGCATTCAACAACCAGTGGTACACCCCGGAAGTGGCGAAGCGCATCCAGAAGGGGCTCGATGCAGCGGAGCGTGGCACCCCGGAGCGATTCATCGCCGAGGTGAACAGCGTGCTCACGCCGCTCCGGGCATCGTTCGACCTGTCGGCATCGCTCCAGCAGGGCACCCGCTTGTGGCTGACCGACCCGAAGGCGGCGGCGACCTACTGGTGGCAGGTCACGAAGTCCCTGGGCGACCCCAAGGTGTTCGACGGGGCCGTGCTCAAGCTCGATGCGGATGGCCCGGGCATCCAGTACCTCATCAGCCGCGGGCTCCGCTACACGGGCGACAGCGGGGTCGATGACTTCCTTCTGCCGCAGCCGCTCCTCAACCGGCTTGGTAAGGCCCAAGGCCCGGCGGGTCTGGCTGGCAAGGGGTTGGCAAAGGGACTCACGAAGTCCAACGAGCACTTCTCGCGCACGCTGAACCTGTATCGCATCCACTTTGCCAACAGTCAGTACAAACGGCTGGTCGCGCTCGGGCTGGAGGGAGCGGACCTTGACGACGCGATGGAGAAGTCGATGGCCGGGGTCAACCGCTCGTTCGGGTGGACCGGGACGAAGGTCACGACCTTGGAGGAAGCGGGCCTCTTCGCGCCACGGTACACACGCGCGGCCGTGGAAACGGTCATCAAGGCGATCTCCGACGGCGGCATCGAGGGGAACCTGGCGCGGCAGCACATGGGCCTCCTCCTCGCGGAAGGAGCGGCGCTGGTGTGGACGATCAATACGCTCCGCGGGTACGAGACGGAGTTCGACCCGCGCGACCCCAACTTCATGCGTTTCCGCAATGTTGGCGGGCTCGATGTGTCGCCCTTTGGAACGTACAACACCCTCTTTCGGGCCATCGCGGGTACAGTCGCCGGTGGCGGGGGCGAAGGCGGAACGGGCCGAGCGGGGCAGCTCTGGCGGTTTGCGGAAGGGAAGATGTCGCCGGGCCTCAAGCTGGTCTACGAGCCCTTCATCAAGGGAGAGACCTTCCTGGGCGAGCCGCTCGACCCGCTCGGCAGCCCCGGTGGGTTCGCAAAGGCAGTGAAGGAGCAGGCGAAGAGTTCGGTCCCGTTCGGCGTGCAGAACCTCATCCAAGAGGGGCCGCTGGCCGCTGGCATCGGCTCGCTCGGCGTTTCGAGCACGCCCATGACCCCGGCGGAGAAACGAGACTTTGGCCGGGATGCGGTTGCCCGGCGCGACTTCGGCAAGAGCTACGAAGAGCTGTCGGGCGCGGACAAGGCCATGGTCAACGAGGACCCCGGCGTGCGGAAGCACCAGGAGCGTGTCGATCGGCGTGCGCTCCGCACTTCCGGGGAGTTCGCGCAGTCCACGAAGATCCGCAAGCAGGTGGAAGAGGAGCTGAACACGAGCGCGCAGTATCTCGCGGCCGGCCGGGACGATGCGGGCAACCCGTTCACCGGCAAGGACTTCCGCAACGCCTACAACGACACGATGCTCCGCGCGGCCGGCGCCCGCAGCACACTCAACTTCAAAGGTGGCGACGCGGCGGTCGATGGCTGGTTCGACCTCTACAAACAGGCAACGATGCCCAACGGCCAGGTCGACTACGACAAGCTCGAACGACTCCAAGGCGAATACCGCGCGAAGAACCCGAGCATCGACGAGAAGGTGGACCGTGCGGTCGGGGTCCACGATAACGCGGCCGTGCGGCAACTCCGCGAGGCAAAGAAGCTGGCGAGCGAGTATTACGCGCTCCCCGCCTACCGGGGGATGAGCACCGAGGAGAGCGAGCGCGCGAGCCAGATCCTCAGCATGGCGAACGACCTGGTGAGTTACGGCAAGGCGCGCAACCGGGCGGCCGCGCTCCGACTACTAACGAGCTTCGACGCCGAGGGCGTCCAGCTCGCACGGCGGGCGTCGCGCAGGGGGCCGAACCCCGCACGGGCCCGCTTCCGCAAGCAGAACCCCCTCTTCGCGGAGTTCTACAGCTCCATCTCCCCACTCACTACTGAGCCCAGTGGTTGACACTTCTAGCCCAAGAGGATAATGCTTGCCACTGTGAGCGATATGGAAGAAGGCACGGGAGACGCAGCAGCGCCGCAAGACGACGCCCCTTCGCCACTGGAGGCCACCGCTTCTGATCAGGCGGTAGAGGAATCCACTGGCGAAGACGACGGCTCGTTCTCCATTGCGGACGCTCTTGCCGAGGCTCGCGCGGAACTGGACGCTCAGCCGGAAGAGACGGCATCCGGGGATTCCAAGGAACCCCCTGCCAAGGATGTTGCCGAGACCACTGAGACGCCGCCCGCGGAGCAGGCCACCGAAGCCCCAGTCGCACGGAAGGACCCCGCCCAGGGGGAACTGCAACGCATTCTCCAGCTTGTCGAGGAAGGTCGCCAGGGCGAGCTTTCGCCAACTGCACGCGGCGTATTGCGCCGGTTGCAGGAGAACGTCAAGCAAGAGGCTGCCCGGGAGAACGAGTACCGCGAGACCTATCTGCGGTTCGAGCGCATGAAGGGTGAAGACCCGGAAGCGTTCGCCGACGAGGTTATCAACGACCCGGCCATTCCTCAGTTCATGCGTGCTTACAAGGCAGCGCACCCCGATGTGTCCCTCGACAGTCCCAATGGTTCCACCACTGCCGATCCTGTGAGGATCCGGCGTGAGCTCGATGCGGAGTATGCGGAAGCAGTGACCGAGACCGTGGCGATGATCGCCGCGAACGCCGGCCTGGACGAACCCTCGATTGACCGAATCCGCCAGGAATCGGGCGGCAAACTCGGGGTGATGATGGCGCGAGCCTTCGAAGAGTCCGTGAAGGCGGCGGTCGCGAAAGAGCTTCCGAAGATCAAAGAGGCAGAACGGGTTGCGGCTCAGCAAGAGGCGCAGGCGGCGTATGCCAACAAGACGATCATTGCTCCGCGCGTGGTGAATGGAACCCCAGGGAATGTGAAGGGGGCCGGGCGCGATCCGTCTCAGCCGTATACGTGGGCTGACGCGCTGGCCGAGTCCAAGCAGGAATTGGAACTCGTCTGAGCTGTCTGTCCGCGCCAAGTGAACTGAGGTAAGCGGAAATGGCAGGCAACCCCAACTATGACACCGCCCTGCTGACCACGACCTTCAACAAGTTCGTGAGCAAGCAGGCGGCGGACGTGATCTTCAACGACCTCGCGCTCTTCGAATACCTGAACTCCAAGGGTTCGGTGAAAAAGCGGGTCGATGGCGGCGTGAAGATGCTCGTGCACCTGATGTACGGCAAGAACACGGCCGTCCAGAGCTACTCCGGCTACGACCTCCTCGACGTGAGCCCGCAGGAAGGACTCACCAACGCGGAGTTCGAGCTGAAGCAGTACAACATCCCGATCACGATCAGCGGGCGCGAGGAAGAGCTGAACGCGGGCGAAGCGCAGATGATCGACCTGCTGGAATCCAAGTGGGACCAGGCGCGCATGTCTCTTCGTGACAAGCTCAACGCCGACGGGTTCCTCGACGGCACCGGCAACGGCGGGAAGAACATCACGGGCCTGGCGCTCATGGTGGACTCCGCGGGCACGTACGGGAACATCCCGCGCGCCACGAACTCATGGTGGGCCGCGCAGGAAACTGCCGTGGGCGGGCCTCTGACCATCGAGGGCAGCACGGGGATGCGGCGCATCTACAACGACTGCTCGCTGGGCAAGGGCACGATGACCCCGGACGGGATTCTGACGACCCAGACCCTCTTCGAGAAGTACGAGAGCCTGATGGCCCCGTACCTCCGCTACTCGGTCGGTGGGGACGCAAACGCGGTCTTCGCCAACGACAACCTGAAGTTCCGCAAGGCCATGATGTTCTGGGACCACGAGTGCCAGAGCCAGACCATGTACTTCCTGAACTCGAAGGTGATTGAGATGCGGGTGAAGCGGGACATGCAGGTTGTGCCCTTCCAGGTGCCGATCAACCAGGACGCGAAGGTGGCGCACATCCGCTGGATGGGCGAGCTCGTCGCGAAGAACTGCCGGCATCTCGGCAAGCTCACCGGCGCGACCGAGTAAGGCAAGGAGGACGATCATGCCAACCGCAATGACTGGCCCCGCCGCGGTAGGGCCGAATCTCGACATCTGCACGGACGACCAGCAGTTCCCTCTCGGCACCGTCATCGATGGGCCGCAGGGGAAGCGGTATCGGTACGTCCAGTTCCAGGACGCCATTACCTACGTCGCGGGCCATGTGGTCTGCCGGGGTGCGGCCGAGACCGACTACAAGGTCACGAACGATGCCAACCTGATGAACGCCGGGCTCGCGCCGGAAGGAGTGGTCTTTCAGTCCACGCCGCCGACCGAGAACCAGTACGGGTGGATTCAGATCGCCGGTGTTGCGAAGGTGCTCATCGGTTCCGCCGCGGTGACTGCCGGCGACTGGCTCAAGGTCGATGGCACCACGGACGGGGCTGCCGACGAAGCCACGCCCGGCACCGACGAAGCACTCGTGGGCTACGCGCTCGCGACCATCGCCGACACCGCAACGGGGCTGGTACAGCTCACCATCCGGGGGGCATGACCGATGCCCGGGCGACTTGAAACCGAGATCATCCACAAGCCTGACGGCTCCATCGGGATCTACGGCAACGGGGTGGAGAAGATCAACATCGACGGCACGAACGGGCAAATCCTGCCCGTTACGGCCGCGAAGCAGGGGTATGGCACTGGCTCCGGCGGCGCCGTGGCCCAGGGCGGCAGCTCCGCAACGGCCGTCACGCTGGACAAGCCGACGGGCCAGATTACGACCGTTGCGCTTACGACCGCAGCCGCAGCGGAGGAGGAGTTCACCGTGAACAACTCTCTCGTCGCAGCCACGGACATCATCGCCCTCAGCACCACCTACGCCGGGGCCGGTACGCCGATCCTCAGTGTGAAGGGGGTTTCCGCTGGCTCCTTCCGGATCGTGATCTCGAACGTCCATGCGGCGAACGCACTGAACGCGGCCATGGTCATCAATTTCGCGGTCATCAAGGGAGTCGCAGCCTGAGATGCCGCAGTACGAGTACCGCTGCAGGCACTGTTCTGGCCGGGCCACCATCCGCCGGGCGATCGACGAGATGGACGACCCGGCGGAATGCCTGTCGTGCGGCGGCACTCTTGAGCGTCAGTTCGCGCCCACAAGCAACATCCACATCCCGAGCCACTTCCACTACACCTGGTCGGACTTCCACGACGTGACGGAGAAGGAACTGGCGAAGGACCCATACGTCGAACGGTCGAGCCGGGTGTTCAGTTCACCCGGCCACGGCCGCGGCTAAGAAGGAGCCATCCCGCAATGCCCGCAGAGAACATCCCCGCCAAGCCGCTGGAAAAGCTGTTCACCCGCATGGAGCAGGCGCAGCAATTCGGCAAAGCATTCGACGAAGCGCTGGAGCGCCGCGTGCTCGGATTGCCGCCCGTGGAGGGGCGCGAGGCGATCCTGATCGCCGAAGACCCGCGCCGGCAGACCATGACTCAGAAGGAAGACATCGCGGGCTTGCGCGAGCTGGAGAAGGAAGTGCGCGAGCAGGGCGAAGTGGCCGTTGCCCAGCGCCTTGCCGAGAGCATGGCCGAGAACCAGCGGCTCCGCGCCCAGGTCGCGGAGTTGTCGGGGAAGCCTGACGACGAGATCCAGCGGCCGGCGCCGGTCATCCAGGAAGGGCCTGGCCCCCAGCGAGCGAACGTCGAACTGCCGGAGGGCACGCCGACGAAGGATTGGACCGTCAAGCAGATGTTGGAGTTCTGCCGGGCGAACAGCCTGCCG
Organism: Tepidiformaceae bacterium; assembly: GCA_035326025.1. Classification (GTDB taxonomy): domain Bacteria; phylum Chloroflexota; class Dehalococcoidia; order Tepidiformales; family Tepidiformaceae; genus Amarobacter. Next base: position 1,485 of record DAOKYT010000047.1, on the reverse strand, counting down.
CTACCGCCGAAGGGTGGCGTCGGGATGAAGCACCTGGCCGTGCTCGATCACGTGATCGGCGAACTGAACAAGGTGCAGTCGTCCGACTGACGAGGGGAGGGTTGGCATGGTCAAGGTTGAGACCTACTCGATTGCTTCCAGCGGGACTACCTCGAACGGGCTGACCGGCGGGGGAACGTCCCGGCTGGTCGGCTTGCTCCTGCCAACCCTCGACATCACCACCATCGAGTTCGAGGCGAGCTTCGACGGGGGCACGTCCTACGTGTCCATCTACACGAACAGCGGCACGCCGGCGGCGGTCACGCTGGGCACAGCCAGCACGGGCGCCCGCATACAGGCGGTGCCGGAGGAAGTCGGGCGGATTTCCGCTGTGGCAAAGGTGCGGCTCAAGGTGGCGTCCCAGACCGGCGGCGCCCGCACCATCAAGAGCGTCTGGGAGTAGGGACGATGCCTGACTTCGAGTCCATGACCGTCGATGAGCTCATCGAGTTCAAGCTTGAGCGGAAGCGCCAGATTCAGGCGCTCCGCGAGGAATCGCTGGCGGCGCACGCGGTTTACACCCGGAAGCTGCAACTGGAAGGGCTCGCCCGGAAGCTCGGGGTGGATGTGAGCGGCATCACGCCGGAACAGGCCGCCGCGCTCCTCGCCATCGCCAACCAGACCCCGCCGAAGCCCGGCGATGTGGTCGTAACTCCCGACCATACGGTCCTCCCCTTGGCGGGCCAGACTGCGGAGGTCTCTCGTGAGTAAGCCCATTCTGATTGGCGAGCGCCCGAAGCTCTGGACTCCGCAGGGGGCGCACCTGCAAGCCCTCATGGACGACTTCGAGGCCCAGGAGTTCAAGGCTCACGGCGCCCTCGTGGTGCCCCACAAGCCGCTCGTGGACGCGAAGGGGAACGTCACGGTCATCCGTCCCCTGAACCTCATCGAGGAAATCGAACTGTTCCTCCGGGAAGAGCGGCTCAAGAGCTACGCGAAGGAACTCGGGCTCAAGTACATCCGGGGCGGCGCGGCCGGCGCGTGGACGTTCACGAACAACACGCGGACGTACTTGCTCAACGGCACGTTCGACATCGACACGGACAGCTTCAAGAACGCCTTGTTCCTGTCGACCTCGAACATCGGCGCTGCGAGCACGACCTACGCGGGTCTGACCAACGAGCACGCGAACGCCAACGGCTACACGACCGGCGGTATCGCGGTCGCGCTGACGCTCTCGGGCACCACGACGGTCACGGTGGACGTGGCGACTGACCCGGTGTGGACGGCGAGCGGCGGGAGCATCACGGCGCGCTTCTCGGTCATCTACGAGGTCTCCGGCAACGTGCTGTGCTACTGCCTGCTCGACTCGACCCCGGCGGACGTGACGGCGACCTCGGGCAACACCCTCACCATCCAGACCCATGTTTCCGGTCTGTTCACGCTGGCGTAGGAGGCACTCGTGACTCAGCCGAACGACTACCAACTGCTCACTCAGGACGAGCG
>DAOKYT010000046.1:18365-22409 GCA_035326025.1 Tepidiformaceae bacterium | reverse complement strand
CGAGCTACCTCGATTACGCGATGAGCGTGATCGTTTCGCGCGCGCTGCCCGATGTACGCGACGGGCTGAAGCCCGTGCAGCGCCGCATCCTCTGGGGCATGTACGAAGGCGGCGCCCGGGCAGGCACCCCCTACCGCAAGTCGGCGGGCTCCGTCGGCGAGGTGATGAGCAAGTACCACCCGCACGGGGATCAGGCGATCTATGACACGCTCGTGCGCATGGCGCAGCAGTTCTCGCTGCGCTACCCGCTGGTGGATGGCCAGGGCAACTTCGGCTCGGTCGATGGCGACCCGCCGGCGGCCATGCGTTACACCGAGGCGCGGATGTCGGCCATCGCCGAGGAAATGCTGGCCGATATCGACCAGAACACGGTCGATTTCGAACCGAACTACGACGGGCGGCACCAGCAGCCGGTCATCCTCCCCTCGCGGCTCCCGAACCTGTTGCTGAACGGCTCCTCGGGCATCGCGGTGGGCATGGCGACGAACATCCCGCCGCACAACCTGGGCGAACTCGCGGACGCGATCTCGCTGCTCATCGAGCAGCCCGAATCGACGTTGGACGACCTGCTGAAGATCGTCAAAGGGCCGGACTTCCCGACGCACGGGATTGCGCTGGTGGGCAAGGAGAGCGAGCAGGTGCGGCTTGCCTATGGCGAAGGCCACGGCAAGGTGACGATGCACGCGCGCACGAGCGTCGAGGAATCGAGCCGGGGCCGCACGAGCATCATCGTGACGGAGCTCCCCTACCAGGTGAACAAGGCGCTCCTGGTAGAGAAGATCGCGGACCTGGTCCGCGACAAGAAGATCGAAGGCATCGCCGACCTGCGCGACGAATCCGACCGGAACGGGATGCGCATCGTGATCGAGCTCAAGAAGGAAGGCTCGGTCACGCAGGTGAAGAACCTGCTCTTCAAGCACACGGCGATGCGCACCAGCTTCTCCGTGAACATGATGGCGATCGTCGATGGGGCGCCGCGCCGGCTGGGGCTGAAGCGCGCGCTCGAGCTGTTCATCGACCACCGCCGCGAAGTGGTGCGCCGGCGCACCGAGTACCAGCTCGAGAAGGCGCGCGAACGCGAGCACGTGCTCACGGGCCTGCTGAAGGCCATCGAGATGCTCGACGCGGTGATCGCGACGATCCGCGCATCGGAATCGGCGAACAACGCGCTCGAGCTCCTGCAGGGCGAGGGGCTGGTGCAGGCCGAGCGGCTCCCGGCGAACAGCCCGGCGGCGCTCCGTACCCTCACGCGCCAGAACCCGTTCGGCTTCACCGAGATCCAGGCGCGCGCCATCCTTGATATGCAGCTGCGCCGCCTGGCCGCGCTCGAACGCCAGGCGCTCCTGAACGAGTACGAAGAGCTCATCAAGAAGATCAACGAGCTCGAAGATCTGCTGGCCAACCCGCGCAAGATCGACTTCCTCATCCGCGATGACATGCAGGATCTGAAGAAGAAGTACGGGGACGCCCGGCGGACCGAGATCGTGGAGGCCGACCCGGAAGACTTCCGGGAGGAAGACCTGATCGCCCACCAGGACAGCGTCATCACCCTGAGCATCCGCAACTACATCAAGCGGATGCCGCTCGAGGAGTTCCGGCGCCAGAAGCGCGGCGGCCAGGGGGCGCGCGGCGCACCGACGCGCGAGGAAGACGCCGTGATGAAGCTGGTCGTGTGCGATACGCACGATAACCTGCTCTTCTTCACCGATAAGGGGAAGGTCTACCACCTCCGGGCCTACGACGTGCCGGATACGAAGAAGCAGGCCAAGGGCCTGCCCATCGTGAACCTGATCGATATCGAGGCGGGCGAACGCGTCACCGCGATCCTCGTGATCAAGAGCTACGACGCCGACTTCATCCTGCTCGCCACGCGGCTCGGCGAGATCAAGAAGACGTTGCTCAAGGACTTCGAGGAGGTCCGCCGGAACGGCAAGATCGCGATGGACCTGGAGCCGGATGACCAGCTCATCGCGGCCCGGCTCGCCACGAACGAGACCCACGTCATCCTCGTTTCGAGCGAGGGCCAGGCGATCCGCTTCAAGATCGACGACCTCCGCCAGGCCAGCCGGACAAGCGGCGGCGTGCGCGGCATGAAGCTCGCGAAGGGCGGCTACGTCGTCGGCGTGGAAACCCTGGACGATGGCGAGCAGCTCCTGATCATCTCGGAAAAGGGGTTTGGCAAGCGCACGCGCGTGGAGGAATATCCCGTGCAGGGCCGCGGTGGCCAGGGCGTGAAGACCCTCAACATCACGGAGCGCACCGGCAAGGTCGCTGCCTGCCGGATGGTGGGCCCCGGCCAGGATCTGATGCTCGTGACGCGCGAAGGCATCGTGGTGCGGACGCGGGTCGACCAGATCAGCCTCATCGGCCGGAACACGCAGGGCGTGACGGTGATGAAGGTGGCCGAGGGCGACCAGGTGGCCAGCATCGCCGCATTCACGATGACCGACCAGGCGGCGGCGCGCAGGGCAGCCGAAAACGGCAATGGCAACGGGGCCGACCCGGACCAGGTGCTGAACGAGACCATCCCCCTCGAACTGGACGGGGAGAGCGACGAGTAGCGCCGGGGCGTGCCAGGCGCGATGCCCTCCGGTGTGTTCCTCGGGCTTGGCGCCGCGTTCGCGTGGGGCACCGGCGACTTCCTCGGGGGGTGGAACGCCCGCCGGCTGCCCGCGACGACGGTGGCCTTCTGGGCGCAGACGAGCAGCCTGGCCATCCTCCTGGCGGTCGTGCTGGTGGCGCGGCCGGGGTGGGACAGCACCGCCTTCGGCTGGGGGCTCGCAGCGGGGATCTTCACGGGCTTCGGCGGCGCCATGCTCTACCGCGGGCTGGCGACCGGGAATGCGGCCGTCGTGGCGCCCCTTTCGGGTCTCGGGGCCGTGGTGCCCGTGGTGGCATCGGTGGCGCGGGGCGAATCGCCGGGCGCCATAGCCTGGCCCGGCATCGTGTTCGCGCTGCTCGGCGTGGTGGTGGTGTCGTTCCCGGGCGAAGGCGCGAGCTTCCGCGGCAACCACCACCTGGGGCCGGTCCTCATGGGGCTCTCCGCCGCGCTCGGGTTCGGGTTCTTCTTCGTCCTCGTGAACGAAGGAACCGGCGAGGGCCGGCCCGAACTGATTGTGCTGCTCGGGGCGAGGCTTGGCGCCGCCATGCTCATCGGCTCAACCGCGGTCGCCGGTGGCATCCGGCGCCCCGGAAGGCTCCTGCCGAACCTGGTGGCACTTGGTGTGATCGAGCTTTCGGCCAACGGCGCGTTCGCCCTGGCGAGCACGCGGGGCAACCTGGCGGCCATGTCGGTGCTGGCCTCGCTCTACCCGGTGGTGACGGTGGTGCTCGCCCGGCTGTTCACGAACGAGCGGCTGACGGTCACGCGGGTGGCCGGGGCGGCGCTGGCCCTCGGTGGGGCGGCGCTCGTCTCGGCCAGCTAACAGGGAGCGGTGAACGAGCGGGCGGTCTGCTTGCCCGAGGCATCGGTGGCCACCACGCGGAAGTTCGTCCCGGCGCGGGCGCTCACGCCGGTGAGCGAGCCTGCCCAGGTGTTGCCGCCCGTGTTTCGCAGCTCCACCTGGTGGTTCGTGCCTCCCGAAGCGGTGAAGGAGACGATCGCCGACCCCACGGCCACATCGTCCGTGATGATGGCTGTGAAGCTGACGCCAGCCGCGGTCTCCATGCACTGGCCGGTGATCGACTGGACGGCCGGTGGCTGGCCGCCGCGCGTGGCGGTCACCTGGACGGTGAAGGAGTTGTTCGGGCCCTGCACCGTGACGTAGCCGTAATAGGCGCCTTCGCCCGCGGGCAGGAGCCCGGCATCAACGGAGACGGTGACCGTGGCTTCCGCACCGGCCGGGATGGTGCCGCCGGCCGGTGACGCCGAGAGCCAGGCTCCACCGGAAAACACCTGGCTGCCAACCGTAAAGGCGACATCGCACGGTTCGGAGTTGGTCACGACGAAGGTCGCAAAGCCACCCGCGGGGATCTCCAGCGCGGTGGTGGAAGGCTGCAGCACCGGGAAGCACGGCACCTTCGTGGGCGTGGGCGTGGGCGTGG
>DAOKYT010000046.1:0-18265 GCA_035326025.1 Tepidiformaceae bacterium | reverse complement strand
GAAGGCTGCAGCACCGGGAAGCACGGCACCTTCGTGGGCGTGGGCGTGGGCGTGGGCGTCCGCGCCGGAGTCGCCGTGGGCGTGCTCGTGCGCGTGGGGGCCGGGGTGGGGGTGTTGGGCGCCTGCGTCGGCGTGGCGGCCGGGGGCGGCGCCTGTGTCGCTGTCGGGCTGGCGTTGCCCGCCCCCGCATGGGCGGTCGAACTCGCTGCCGGGCTCGCGCCCGGCGATGGCGCCGGGGCCGGCGAACGTCCCGGCACCGGGGTGAAGGGCTCGCCTGGTGGCGGCATCGAGCCGGGTCCCTGCGAGGGGCCGGCCGGGATAGGCGCGCCGCCATCGTCGCGGGTCAGCGCGATGGGGCTCTGGGGGATGATGAGGAGGACGACGAGCACGGCCGCGAGGGCGACCAGCCCGGAGCCCACCCTGAGGAAGCCGCGGCCAACGGCGCGACCGCCAGAGCCAGCGGGCCCCGGACCGCCGTGCGCGGCGCCACCACCCGGGCTCGCTGGCCCGGCACCGGCGGCGGTCGCGGGGGGGCCAGGCCATTGCCGCATGAGCCCTTCGAGGATATGGGCCCTGGCGCCCGCCGGCGCACCGATCGCGCCGAATGCCGCGAACACCGCCAGCGGCGCGAGCTTCTTCTTGCGCTCCTCGCACTCCGGGCATTGCGCCACGTGGCGGCTGACGAGCTTGCGGGTTTCGGGCGACATCGCCTGGATGTCCGCCGTGCCGAGGAGGGCATCGAGGCCGGGGCAGTACTGTCGCCCGGTCTTGAACATGATGAAGGCTCCGATCGCTTCCTCGACGGCCTTCTTCAGACGGTTCAGCATCACGTAGCCGTTGTTCCTGGTGACACCAAGCACGCCGGCGATCTCCCCGCTATCGAGCCCCTGGCGGAGGTGCAGGTCGAGCAGGGAGAGTTGCCTGGGGTCCAACCCGGCGGCGGCTTCCCACACCAGCGAGGCGATCTCGCCTGCCCGGGCCGCCTCCTCGGGGCCGGAGAAGCGGCCGGTATCGACAACGCCGAAGCCGGCCTCCTCGCCGTCGCGGTCCTCGAAGGTGAGGGGCCTGGTGCGGGAGGCGTTCTTGAGCTGGTTCAGCGCGGTGTTGCGGGCGATGGTGAAGATCCAGCTCTTGAAGCTCGCCTCCTTCTGGAGCCCGCCGAGCGCGTTCATCGCTTTCAGGAAGGTGTCCTGGGCGATGTCCGCCGCCTCGTCGCGGTCCCGCGTCATGCGGGCGGCGAAGTCGTAGACGGGGTCGAAGTAGCGGTTGTAGAGCTCGGCGAAGGCATTCCGATCGCCTGCCTTTGCCAGCTCCACAAGGCTCGATTCAGCGAGCTGGTCCATGCCACTCCTCTGCCGCGCCGCCGCGCGCCGGGTTTCCCCGTCCGGCCGGAACCCGCCAGGCCATCGAAGCATGCGGGATTCGATGGCAGGACAGGCAGGCGCCGAAATTCTTACACAGGGCGCTCACTACAGGGGGGCATGATCGCATGGAGCTCGAACGCGCGGGTATCGAGAGCGAATCCCTCGAACGCGTGGACCGCCCCCGCACCGTCACGGGCACTGGCGCGGCATGTATGTGGGGCAGGGACCGTTTGCGACGGGGAAGGTGTGCGGGTTTATGCAGGGGACGGCCGTCAGGCCTGGCGCTGGCGCTCGTTCCACCACCCGGCGATGAACCCCAGGCCGTAGGAGATGTGCATGGTCGCCATGGCGGCGAAGGTCAGCACCGGGTTGGCCCCGTTCTTCGCGGCGGCCCGGCGCGCCATGAGGAGGCCACCGCCGGCATAGGCAGCGCCGAGGAGGCGCAGCAGCCAGCGCGCCTTCGCCGAGAAGCGCCCGAACAACCAGAGGCCCGGGCCGCCCGCGACCATCAGTGCCGGCGCGAAGTGGCGGGGCTGGAGGGGGCGCCCGCGCGCCAGGAGCGTGCCCTTGGCGGCGCCGTATTCCCGGTACTGTTTGGCGAGCGCCTTGAACGTGCGCCGCGGGTAGTAGGAGCTGCGGATCGCGGGCGTGAGCCAGATCCTGCCGCCAGCCTCGATCAGGCGGGCGTTGTAGCTGTCCTCGTCGGCGCCGTCGACCGTCTCGTCGAAGCGCCCGACCACCTCCCACACCTTCCGGTGGTAGCAGCCGAAGGGGACGGTATCGACTTCGCCCTCGGTCTCGGCGTAGCGGAATTTCGCGTTGCCGACGCCGAAGGGCGAGGACATGGCGGCCGCGATGGCGAGCCCGGCGGTGCCTTCGCCGATGGTCTCGATGGGGCCGCCCACGCAGGCGGCGCCGGTGCGCCTGAGGGCCGCCACCGATTCGCGCACGAAATCCGGCCGGACCTTGCTGTGGGCCCCGATGATGATCCAGCAATCGCCGCGGGCCGCGTCCATGCCCTCGTTCAGGCCAGCGACGGTGATGCGGCGCGGGTTCTCGACCAATTCGAGCCGCCGGAACGGTGAGGGGTAGCTGGCTACCAGGTCGCGGGTGCGGTCGGTGCTGCCACCATCGGAAACGAGCACTTCGATGTCGCCGGCGCCATAGTCCTGGGCCGCGAGCGAATCGAGGAGGGCGACGATGTAGTCCTCCTCGTTGAGGCAGGGGATGACGATGGAGACGAGCGGGCGCTCGGGAAGCGTGAGGGGCGCATCATCGAGCCGGCCGGCGGGGGTGGGGGTCGTCATCGCTTCACCGTAGCAGGGGGCGGAATGCGGTCAATCCGCGGGGGGAACCGGTTCGCCCGCGGCGATGGCCCGCGCCACGGCCTCGACGCGCGCGGCGACGCGGTCGCGGGCATGGTACCTGGCCACCCACGCGCGGCCCTGTTCGCCGGTGGCGTCGCGTTCGGCGGGCGCGTCGACGAGCCGTTCGATTGCATCTGCCATCGCTGCCCCGGTCGCGACGGAGACGAATGGCGGCGGCTCGGGGTAGGCGGACTGCGCGTTGAACCAGGTAACGACGGGGCGGCCGCAGGCCAGGGCCTCGAGCTCGGCCATGCCGGCGGAGCCGAGCTTCATCTGCCCGGCCACCACCGCGTGCCGGTTGATGAGCTCCGGGAGCTTCCAGCGAGGCTGGGGCGCGATCAGCGTGACGTTTGGCAGGGCATCGAACCGGGGCGCGCAGGCCCCGCCGGCGTAGGCGGTGAAGCGGATATCGGGCCGGCGCCCCGCAAGGAGGCGGCAGGCTTCGAGGATGGTGTCCGCGCCCTTGATGGCGGTCAGCCCGCAACAGATGAAGACGCCGGACTGGCTCGATGGCGGCGAAGCAGGGGCAAACCGTTCCAGGTCGATCGGGTTGGGAAGGAACTCGGCATCCGGGCGGAGGTCGCGGAGCAGGGGCCACAGGTCGGGCGTGGCGTAGAAGACGTGGCGGGCGTGGAGCACCGCGCTCCGCACCAGCGGGCGTGTCCAGGTGGCCTGGCCGCGGAGGTCGGTGCCGTGGCAGTGGAGGATGTAGGGAAAGCGCCCGAGGCGGCCGAGGTTGCCCAGGTAGGCGTAGTGGATGTGGGCAAGGTCGTAGCCTCCCCGGCGGACGCGGCCGGCGATGGTGAGCCAGTCGAGGGCGCGCAGCGGCGCGGTGACCGGCTTCACCGGCGAGGGAAGCCGCGCGCCGAAGAGCCGGGGCTGGAAGAAGTCCACCTCGTGGCCGCGGGCGCGCAGCCCGGCAGCGATCTCGGTGGCCACGGAGGCGATGTCGTTGATCTCGGCGATACGCATGGAGGGAGGGCTACGGGCCCTCCTGGAGTTCGGACGAGCCGCGCGCCTGGCTGAGCCATTCGACGGTGTAGATGGCGATGAGGCCGAACACGACAGTGACCGCGATGGCCACCGCGACGCGGCCGAGGAGTGACCCGGCGAGCCCGCCCGACGAGCTGTAGGACACAGTGACATAGCTCTCGGCGCTGCCCACGGCCACTTCGGCGTTTGCCAGGCGGACGTACGCCTCGTCCTTGGTCTGGCGCTTGCCGCGCACTTCATCGAGCAGGCGGAGGGTCTCGGGGTCGAGCTTGCTCTCGGCGAGCGCGACGGTATCGGCGGCGAACGCCTCGAGCGCGGCTTCGAGGGACGCCTTGCGCGCGGTGAGGGCGCCGGCCGCATCGCCCGCGGCGACCGGCTGGCCGAGGACGCTGCCCGCGACGGCGGCGGCGGCGCCAGGGGAGATGCCGCTGATCGCGCCCAGCGCGCCCTCGACTTCGGCGAGCTCGCGGCGGAGCTGGGCCTGCTGTTCGTAATCGGCGGTGGAAGGCGAGGTGGTGCCGCGCGCATCGATGAGCGGCGGGAGGTAGATGCCGAGCGGGTCGGTCTTCGCCTTGAGCCGGGCGTAGACGGCTTCGAACTGGGCGGTGTTCTCCTCGGCGACCTGCCGGCGGCGGTCGACGAAGCGGGTGCGCCAGAGACCATCCTCGGCGGTGTACTCGGCGGTGAAGACGTCCACGAAGGCCGTGCGGTAGCGCTCGGCGTCGGCCTTCACGGGGTCGGTGATGGAGACGGTGAGGATGCCGCGCGAGATGCCATCGGCGACGGAGATGGGGCTGAGGCTGATGGCGAAGCGGCCGAAATCGAAGTCCGGGTCGCCGATGGCCTCGCGCACCTTCTCGCGGAAGCGCGGGTCGCTGGTCATCTCCTGGGCTTCGTAGATGCGCAGGCCGCGGTCACCGCCAACCACGACGTCGTGCACGGTTGTATCAAGCGTGAGGGAGGCGGTGGCGGTGCTTTCGCCCGTGAGGCTGCCGATGAAGAGCGCCGCGAGGATGCCCAGGACGGCGAAGGGAATGAATAACCAGGCTCGCCGGCGGATGAGGGAAAGGTCGCGTTCCAGCCCGCTGGTTCCGGTCGGCATCGGGCCGTATCGTAGTTGCCACGCCGGACGGGGGTCAATTGTGAATCGCGTCACGAGGTGGAATCGCGCCCGTGCTTGACCTGGCCTTCATGGTGGCGCTCCAGGCGGTCTTGCTGGCGGCGGTGATCCTCCTTCGCGAGCCGAAGCTGCTCATCCCCTGCGTCATCCTTGGGCTGCCGTTTGAATACCTGCAGACCGAGGCAGTGGGCACGCTCGGCGAGGGCGGGGCCGGCGGCGCCATCCGGACGATGCTGAACCCGGGCAAGGCGGCCATGGCGGCGGCCATCGTGGTGGCGGCGTGGCGCTGCCGGCACAACCCGGCGCGCCTCATCCCCAATTCGAGCTTCCTCGTGCCCGTGGTGCTGTTTGCCGGGGTGCTCACCCTGGGCGTGGGCTGGTCCGATACACAGCGGCCCACGAACGCCGTCATCATCCTGCCGATGTACGTGGCCTTCGTGTTCGCGGCCCCGGCGCTCATCGAAAACCGGCGCGACATCGAGCGGATTGTGGCCGCGTTCTTGATCGCGGCCGCGCTGGTCTCGCTCATCGCCATCGCCCAGCGGGTGGTGGGGGTGTTCCAGTGGCGCAGCATCCTCACCGAATCGGATACCTACAGTTACCGTTCGAACGCGACCTTCGCCGACCCGAACAACCTGGCGCGGTTCCTGGCGATCTCGATGGCGCTGAGCATTGGGATGATCCTGGCGACGGGCCCCCGGCGGATGACGGTCTACCTGGCGGCGCCGGCGCTGGTGCTGGGCCTGCCCGCGCTGGTGGCCACGGCCTCGCGCTCGGGGTGGCTCGGGTTTCTCCTGGCGGTGTTCCTGATGATCCTGCTCGCCCCGATCCGCCGGTACACGAAGCTGCGGCTGATGGCCTGCGGCGCGGCTGGCGTGGGCATGATGCTCGGGTTGCTGATGCTCCAGGGCGGCTCCGAGTTCGAGCGCATCAAGACGCTCACCCTGGGCATCCGCGTCCTGGGCCAGCGCGAATTCCTCATCCGGGCCGGCTGGGAAATGTGGAAGGACAACCCGTTCATCGGGGTGGGCACGGGCAGCTACCAGAACTCGCTCGTCCACAACTACCTGTGGGTCATCCCCTGGTGGGCGCAGACGACGCTCTCGCACACGTCGTTCGTGAGCCTGCTGGCCGAAGGCGGCATCGTCGCCATCTCGATGTTCGGGTTCGTGGTGGTCCGCGTGGCCAACGCCAGCTGGACGGTGTACCGGCGCGAAGTGGAGCCGTATGCCCGGTTGCTTGCGGCCTTCTGCGCGGTGGCGCTCACGGAAATCCTCTTCCAGAGCCAGTCGGAGGGGCGCCTCTTCGAGGAGCCCTACCTGTACGCGATCTTCGCGCTCTTCATCGCGGTCGAACGGGGGGCGGCGCGCAGGCGGCCGGCCACCGCGCCCGAACCGGTGGCGGAAGGTGCCGGCGCGCCGGTGGCGGCCCGCCGGGCCGCGATGGCCGCGCCGAGGGAAGCGGCGCCCGAAAGCCCGCCCGCCCTCGCCTGAGGCCACCGCCGGGAGCGCCCGTTCGCGGTTGTCCCCGGCCGCGCGTACCATCCGGGCATGTACACGGTGTTCGCGGGCGGCGTCGGCGCTTCGCGGTTTCTCCAGGGGCTCTGCCAGGCCGTCGACCCCTCGGCGGTCACCGTCATCTCCAACACCGGCGACGATGTCGAGATGTTCGGGCTGCACGTTTCGCCCGATACGGACATCGTCATCTACGCGCTGGCCGGTGCCGTGAACCCGGAGACCGGCTGGGGGCTCCGCGGCGACACGTTCGCGGTGGTCGACCAGCTCCAGCGGTTCGGCTACGAGCGCTGGTTCAACCTGGGCGACCGCGACCTCGCGATGACAATCCACCGCACGCGCCTGCTGCGCGAGGGCGTGCCCATGCACGAGGTGGTGCGCCGGCTGGCGAAGGCCTGGGGGCTCACCTGCGCCATCCTGCCGATGTCGGACGACCCGGTGCGGACCGTGGTCGGCGGACCCGAGGGGGAGCTCGCGTTCCAGGAGTACCTGGTGAAGCTGCGCACCGAAATCGACGTGAAATCAATCCGCTTCGACGGCGTGGAGCGCGCCCGCCCCGCGCCCGGCGTGCTGGAGGCGATCGGCGATGCGAGGGCCGTCATCCTCGCGCCGAGCAACCCCTTCGTGAGCATCGGACCGATCCTCGCGGTGCCGGGCGTGCGCGAGGCGCTCGCGAACACGCGGGCGGTGCGCGTGGCCATCAGCCCGATCATCGCCGGGCAGGTGGTGAAGGGCCCCGCCGCGAAGATGATGACGAGCATGGGCTACGAGGTCTCGGCCGTGGGCGTCGCAAGGATGTACCGTGGGCTCATCGACCTCTTCGTGCTCGACGCCGAGGACCGTGGGCTCGCCCCGGCGGTCGAAGGGCTGGGGATGAAGACGCTCGTGGTGGACACGATGATGACGAGCATGGAGCGCAAGCGTGAGCTCGCCCGGGACATCCTGGGCGCGCTCGAGGGTGCGCGATGAGCGACCTGCCGATCCTGGTGCCGGTGAACGGGCTGGACCGGGCGAAGGGCAGGCTGGCCAGCCTGCTCAGCGCCGAGGAGCGCGCGACGCTGTCGCTGGTGACGCTCGAGACGGTGCTTCACGCGGCCGGGCCCCGGGCGATCGTGCTGACGCCGGATGAGCGGGTGGCGGCGCACGTGAACGGGCGCGGGCGGGTGCTGCGCGAGGACCCGGCCCTGGAGGGCCTGAACTCCCAGCTCGAACGCGCGATCGAAACGCTCCGCGCGGAAGGGGCAGTCAGCTCGCGGCTGCTCATCCTTCACGCCGACCTCCCACTGGCGACGGCGGGCGCCATCGAGACGCTCGAAGGGCTGGACGCCGGGGAGGGGACGGTGGTCCTCGTGGAAAGCGCCGACGGCGGCACGAACGCCATGCTCTTGCACCCGCCCGGCCGGTTTCCGCTTGCCTATGGGCCGGGGAGCTCCGCGAAACACGCCGCCGCGGCCGAACGCGCCGGCATGACCGTGGTGACCAACCACAACCGCGAGCTCACGCTCGACCTGGACACGCCCGGCGACATCCGGGAGCTGTTGCGGGCGCCACGCGGGCGGCAGGGCGCGGCGGGGCGCTACCTCCAGACCATCGGCGTGGAAGATCGGATGGAGCGCGCGGGTTGAAGCGGGTGGCCGCGCTCGTGATCGGAGCCATCCTCTTCGGCGGGTGCGGCAAGGCCGCCGACCCGGTGCCTCCGCGGCCCACGCCCACGCCAACCATCGCCGCGAACGTCACGGCCGGGCCCCGGAGCGTCACCGACATGATCGGCCGGCAGGTGCGGCTGACCGAGGAGGTCCGCGTGGTGGCGGTGATGAGCCCCTCGGCGGGGGAGTTCGCGGCCGCGCTCGGGCTCGCGATCGCCGGGCGGACCTCAGACACGCCGGAGTCGATCGCGCCCGGGGCGAAAGTCACGGGCTCGTCGCTCTCGCCAGACTTCACGGCCATCGCCGCCCTCGAACCGGACCTGGTGATCGGCGACGCCAGCTTCCATGGCGGGCGCACGCGCGACTTCGAGAAGTTCCCTTACCCGGTGTTCGTCATCAAGGCGGGGAGCTACGACTCCGTGCTCGAGACGCTCGATGCGCTCGGCGCGGCCACCGGGCGCGCAGGCGAGGCCGCGAGCGCGAAGGCGGATATCGAGGCCCGAGCCGAGGCGGTGCGGGCGCGAGCGCGCCAGGCCGGAAACCCGCCGAAGGTGCTGCTGGTGACGGGCGGCGGACGCGACGTGTTCGGGGGCGGGACCGGGACCTACACCGGCAGCCTGGTGGAGGCGCTCGGCGCGGTGAACGTGCTCGGCGCGGCGCCCGAGGGCGGGCCCATCGCCGGCTTCGGCGTCATCGGGGTCGCGCAGGCGGCGGCCACGAACCCGGACGTGGTGCTCGTCCTGCCCTCGGGGCAGGGCGGGCTGGCCGAACAGATCCGCTCCGACCCGGCCTGGGCCGGCACGCCGGCGGTCCGCGATGGCCGCGTCCACGAGCTCGATGTGTCCCTCTTCCTGCGGGCGCCGGGGCCGCGGGTGGCCGAGGCGATGGAGACGCTGTACGGGTTGCTCTGGCCCGGATAGGGGAGCCGCGGCACACGGAAAACGGGCGCCCCTGGAACGGGACGCCCGCCGGAAACGCCGGGTGGGGGCGGGCGAAACGCTAGTTCACGCCATCCTTCGCGACCTGCGGAGCGGTGTTGCGCGTGGTGAGCGCGGGCCCGAGGTTCACGAGGTCCTTCTGGGACGGGCCAGGGCCGCTCCAGCTGGCGGTATCAGTCGAGAGGCGCTTGGCGCCCACGAAGTAGAACTGGACCGTGCGGCCGGCCTGGCCGCAACCCGGGATCTGGGCATTGGCAACCACATCGACGACGTAGACCACGCCGCTCGAATCGTTGAGCGTCGCGCCATCGCCGCAGACCTGGGACGACGCGCCACCGCTGACGACGGCGATGACGGCATGGCCGGGCCCAATGCCCGCCGGTGCCTTGCCGTAGTACGTGGTGGGCGGTGGCGGCGGGAATCCCTGGGCGGTGACCAGGGCGGGGATGCTGGCGAGGGCCGCGCCGGCGGCGGTGATACCAAGAAGAAGCGCTCGTTTCATGCTGCCTCACAGGTGGGGCTGTGGCACCCCATTGCTTGCAGCGTAGAAGTGCCTTCTTATGCAGGCAAGGCACTCTGCCACATTGTCTGATGCTGCCTGCAACTGTTTACTGACAGTTTACAGCGGTGTGAAGCCGGAGGAAGGATGGCACTGACGGAACGGACCCGCGCGTTACTCGCGCCCGCGCTCCGTCCGGTGCGGGCGCGGATGGGATTCGCCGGGCGGGCGCGGCGGAAAGCCCGCTATCTGCGTGACGGTATCGACGGTATCGCCGCCGAACTGCGGACCACTACCAGCGCGCACGCCAGCGTGCTGCGGGAGTTTGGCGCGGTTGTGGGTGATAATGTCTCAATCCACAGCCCACTCATCATCGTCAACGCGCGGAACGACTTCAGCCGCCTGCGCATCGGCAACCGGGTCCACCTCGGCGCCGATGTGCTCATCGACCTTGCCGATGACGTGACCATCGAGGATGACGCCACGCTCTCCATGCGATCGAGTCTCGTGACCCACATCGATGTCGGGCCGGGCGCCCTGCGTGAACGGCGGCCGCGCGTGCAGGCCCCCATCCGCATCGGACGCGGCGCCTACCTGGGCATCGGCGCGACCATTCTCCACGGTGTCACCGTCGGCGAAGCCGCGACGATCGGCGCCCACGCCCTGGTCGACCGCGATGTCGCGCCGGGGGCGACGCTCCTGGCCCCACGCGCCCGCATCGCCGCGGAAGGCCACCGCGAATGACCGGAGAGCCGCCGCCCGAGGCGAAACGGGGTTCGGTCCTGATCCTGGGGTTGCCGTATTTCGGGCGGCTGCTGGTAGGCGACCTGGCGGGGCTCGGCTGGAACGCCCGCTATCTCGACCACCCCGGGCGCCACGTGGGCGGCTGGGCGAAGGTGGCGAGCGCGGCCACCCGCGCCGATATCGTGTACCTCATCGGCAGCCGCATCGACCGGGGATCGCCCCAGGACAACCTGCTGCGCTTCCGCCGCAAGCCGGTGGTCATCCACTGGGTTGGCACCGACGTGCAGATCGCGGTGGAAGAACACCGCCGCGACAATGTGGCGCTGCGCATCGCGGAGCGCGCGATCCACTGGTGCGATGCCCCCTGGCTGGTCGAGGAATTGCGCAGCGCGGGAGTGAGCTCCACCTTCGTGCCCCTGCCCATCCCGGTCGCGGAAGGCCCACCGCCCCCGCTCCCGGGGCGCTTCGGCGTGTTGTTGTACTACCCGGTCGATCGCCAGGCGCGGGCCGTCTTCGACCTGGACACGATGCTGCGGCTGCCGGGGGCCTTCCCGGATGTGCACTTCACGCTCATCCCCTCGCCGCCCGAGACGCTGCCAGGCCCGCTCCCGCCGAACCTGGAGGCACGGCCCTGGATCGACGATATGGACCCGCTTTACCGCGAGACGACCGCCCTTGTGCGGCTAACCACGCACGACGGCCAGTCGTTCATGGCGGCGGAGGCGCTCAGTCGCGGGCGTTATGTCATATGGACCCACCCCATGCCGGGCGCGATCCAGGCGAGTGGCTTCGATCAGGTCGCGGCCGCCCTCCGCGGGCTCGTCGAGCGGCACCGCGCAGGCAACCTGCCGCTCAACGCCGAGGGTCGGCGCGCGGCGCTCGACCGCTACGGCGGCGGCCGCCCGCTGGCGGAGATCGACGAACGATTCCTCTCCCTCCTGCCCGGATAGGCAACCATCGCATTTTCACGATAGACTGGAAGCGCCGATGAAGAACATCGAATCGCTGACCGGCGAAGAAGAGCGCGCGGCCGCCATTTTCCGGGCGCTGGGCAATCCCGCCCGCGTCCGCATCGTGACCGAGCTGAGCCGCAGGCAGGCCTGCGTCACCGACCTGGTGGACGTGCTGCCGCTCGCGCAATCGACCGTATCGCAGCACCTGAAGGTGCTCCGCGAGGCCGGCATCGTCCGCGGAACCGTCGAGGGGCCAACGGCCTGCTATTGCCTCGACCCCGAGGTGATCCGCTGGCTGGCGA
Source organism: Tepidiformaceae bacterium (assembly GCA_035326025.1). Classification (GTDB taxonomy): domain Bacteria; phylum Chloroflexota; class Dehalococcoidia; order Tepidiformales; family Tepidiformaceae; genus Amarobacter. The sequence goes on along the minus strand of DAOKYT010000046.1, from coordinate 6,825 downwards.
ACTTCTGCACGGACATCTGCTGCCCGCCCGGCGGCGGTGGCGCGGCCTGCGGACCGGGACCAACTGAGGCAGCGGACGGCCCGGATGCCACCCCGCTCCCTGTGCCGGTGGCTGGCGGCAGGCTACGTTAGGGTTCGATGACCGCCTATTTGCCGGAAGATCTCGCCCCGCTTGAAGTCTCACTCCTGGGTGTGCTCTCCGTCGGGCTGCCGCCATCGCGCGCGGCCGGGAGCGACACCTTCCGGGTGGACCACGTGACGGCAGTGGTGCATTCGCTCGCGACCACCGGCAGCCCGGGGCACCACCTGGGCGCCGATGGCCTGAAGGTGACACCCGAGTTCCGCGCCGGGCTGCGGGCGGCAATCGAATCGCTGACCGAAAAAGGGCTGGTGGCGGCCCAGGCGGCCGGGATGCCAGCGGCGGCAGGCGGCTTCGAGGCGGGCCTGCCGATCGACCTGGTCGACCCCGACGAACACCCGGCGGTACTCGACCGCTACCTCTCGCAGCTCTGCATGGAGCAGCTGTTCAACATCCCCGCCGTGTACCCGTACCTGATGGAGCGCTACGCCGCGAGCGGCGAGGTGTGGCGGCGGCTGCGCGAAGGCGGCTACGCGCGGGACTAGGTGCGCCCGGGGCCAAGCAGCAGTTCAAACACGGCCGTGCGAGTGCCCGGCGCGAGGGTCACCGTGACGAGGTCGCCGGGGAGCATGATGGTCGCGCCATCGGGAATGAAGGTGTGTCCCTCGCGTCGCAGCGCGACGATGCGGGCCCCCGCGGGAAAGGCGGCATCGGCGAGGCGGCGGTGAGCGACGAGCGAAGCCTCGGGGATGGCGATTTCGACGGTCTCCATTTCCTCGCCCAGCGGTGCGAGCTGGCGCATCTGCATGGCCGCCGCGCGGCGGTACGAACGGAGCAACGTCCGCGTGTCGATGATGCCCAGGACCTGCCCGCCCGGGCCATCGACGACGGGCAGCCAACGCCGGTCGTGCTCGTTGAGCAAGTCCAGGGCGCGGTCGAGCGGCCAGTCGGCCAGGACGGAGACCGGGATGGGGCGGCTCAGCGATGCCGCGGTGCCCGGGACGCCGGGGGCGCGCAGGTCGGCGGCCAGCACCTCGCCGAGCGAACCATCCTCACGGCGGACGATTGCCTGCTGGACTTTCGCGGCCTCCATTGCCTGGCGGGCCTCAGCGGCGGTTGCAGCCGCATCGACGACGGGGACCGGGACGGCCGCCCGGCCGGCCGGCAGAGCCGTGAGGAGTGGGAACGCGAAGCGGTGGCGGTGGGCCGGTGAGTCGGCGCGGGTCGCGACCTGGCTGCGGTAGATGCTCTCATCGCCAACGAGGAGGGTGGCGACGGCGACGGCGATCATGGCGGGGCCCAGCAGCGACAGGTTGCCTGTCATCTCGGCGACCATGAGGAGCATGGCGAGCGGAGCGTGGGCGATGCTGCCGAACATCGCGGTCATGCCAATGATGACGACGGGGCCAGGCTCCTCGGGGAATCCCGGGAGCTGGTGGCCGAGGCGCCAGTAGGCTGCGCCGATGAGCCCACCGATCACCATCCCCGGGCCGAAGATGCCACCGGAACCTCCGGACCCTACGGTGAGCGAGGTGGTCAGGATGCGAAGGGCGGGAAGGAGCAAGAGGAGCCAGGGGGAGAACTCCATCACCCCCTCGCGTGTGAACGCCTGCTGCACCCAGCCGTAGCCCACGTGGATGGCCTCGGGGGCGGCCATGCCGATGCAGCCGACAAGCAGCCCGCCCAGCGCCGGCCTGGCCCACACCGGCGCCGGCAGTTTCTCGAAGAGCTCGATCACGCCGTAGAACGAGCGCGCATAGGCGATCCCAAGAAGACCGCAGGCGACGCCGAGGACGGCGAAGTAAGGGAGCTCCAGCGGGTGGGTGAACGAGAACGAGCCCGCGCCGCCGAACACCGGCGTGTAGTCGGTGTAGGCTCCGAACATCGAATAGGCCACAATGGATGAGATGAGGCCGAGAAGGATAACGTCGGCCTCGAAGTCGTGCTTGTAGAGGACCTCGGCGGCCATCATGGCGCCGCCGAGCGGGGCGCGGAAGATCGCGCCAATGCCGGCGCCCATGCCGGCGGCCAGCGCCGGGCGGCGCTCCGCCGGCTCGAGGTGGAGGCGGTCCGCGATGAACGAGCCGAAGCCGGCGCCAATCTGTGCGGTGGGACCTCCGCGGCCGGCCGCCCCGCCCGAGCCGATCGTGATGGCGGAGGCGACAAGCTTGACCGGCACCACGCGGAGGCGGACCCGGCCGGCCTTGTGGTGGAACGCATCGATGACCGCATCGGTGCCGTGGCCCTCGGCCTCCGGTGCGAGCAACCACACGATGAGCCCGGACGCCAGCCCGCCGATGGCGATGACCAGCGGCAGCGCCCACCGGCGCGATGGGCCGCTCCATTCCTGGGAGCCTTCGCCGAGCGGCGCGGGGGGGTGATAACCGGCGAGGTTGCCCAGCAGGTGTTCGGTCGCGAAGTCGATGCCTTCGTAGAACGCGATGGCCCCAGCGCCTGCCACGATGCCGATGACGACACCCAGCCAGGCGGAGCGCAACAGCCGTTGACGGGTGAGCAACCCGAGCCGGTCAGCAGCTGCCCATTGGGACTGCCTGCCAACCATGGCTCGATACTACGCTTCCCCGGCGGTGCGGTGCACATGCCCACATGCGAAACGGCCGCTCCCGGGTGGAAGCGGCCGTATGGGCTCGTGCCGGAACGGGCCGTTACAGCTCCTGGCACTCCGGCCGGGTCTGGAACAGCTCGTCCAGGCCCTCCGGGTCGTATTGATCGAGGGCATTGAACGATTCGGCGACCTCATCGAAGGCGCCCTCGACGCGTTCGACAAAGCGATCGAGGTCCTCGGTGACCTTCGCCAGCGAGCTCGCATCGAGCGCCTCGGCATCGGCGACGAGGCCGTCGAACACCGTCACCAGGTCGTCGCTCGCATCGCTGAAGATCTGATGGATGGCCTCGCCGTCTTTCACGTCGGGCGGCTGCAGCTGGCGCATCTCGCGCTGGAGGGCCACCGTTTCGGTCCGGCCGTCCTCGAGGAAGGCGACCAGCAGTTCCTTGAGGTCCTGCGCGCTGGCCGCGCTATCCACCTTCGATTGGAGGCTCTGGTTCGCGGATTCGAGCGCGCCAACCCAGCCGGTGAGCGACGTGCAGATGCCGGCGACCCACTTCTCGTTGGTGGTCGTGGGCGGGCCGGCCGCCACCGTCCGTGTGGGCGATGGCGAAGGGCCGGTCGTCTCGCCTTCTTCCTCGCTGAAGATGACGCGCGCGCAATCCGCGTCTTCCTCGATGAGGGCGATGATCTCCGCGACTTCGGGGTAGTCGCCGGCGACATCCTCGATGCGGCCGCGGAAGTCGGGCTCGTCCACCTCGTCGAGGATCTTCAGGAACTCCTCGACGAAGTCGGCGCTGTCGTCTATGTCTTCGACGCGTTTGGCCACCTCGCTGGTCAGTTCGTCGTTTTCCTTGAACTGGGCCTCGAACGCCTCGACGACCTTGTCGCCGCCCTTGATATCGGGCTCACCGATCTTGTCAAAGGCCGCTCGGAAGTCCTGCTGGACGTCCTCCTGTTCGCTGTTCGCCTCGGCGTAGGCCTCCTTGGCGGCCTTCGTATCGGTGACGTCGACTTCCTCGAAGGCGGAGCCGGTGTTGTCGCGCGCCTTGTCGAAATCAGCGGCGGCCTCGCAGAGCGCATCGACCCACTCCTGGGCCTCGACCTTGTTCGCGCCGCCGCCGCAGGCCGTGATGATCGCGGCGAGCGAGAGAGCGGCGGACAGCAGCATGAGCCGCCGGCTGGGTGCCCTACCTGGCATGGGGACCTTCCTTATTACGCATTCGACCATTGTGGGTGCCCGCCCGTTCAGCGGCAAAGCCCCCATTGCAGACTCCAGGCAGCGGGCGCCGGTTCTGCCGGCGGCGCGGCTCATCAGGGGTGCAGTATCTCCCGCAGGGCCGCGCAAACGTCGTCGACGCCGGTGTCGGCGAGGCCCGGGTACATCGGCAGGCTGATCTCCCCGGCGAAGAACCGCTCGGCGACGGGGAAGTCGCCCTGCTTCCAGCGGCCGAGCTTCTGGTAGGCGGTGTGGTAATGCAGCGGGATGAAGTGGACCGAGGTGCCGATGCCCCGCGCGGCCAGCTGGCGGATCACCTCGTCGCGCGGCACCGGCGCGCTTTCCCGCACGCGGACCATGAAGAGGTGCCAGGGCTGGCGGTGTTCCTCGTTGAACGCCGGCAGGATGAGGTGCTCTTCATCGCGCAGGTTGGCGAAGTAGCGCTGTGCCACGCGCGTCCGCGCCTCGATGAACGATTCGAGGCGGGCGAGCTGCGACCGGCCGAGCGCGGCGGCGATATCGGTCAGGTTGTCCTTGAAGCCGAACTCCTGGATGTCGTAGCGCCAGCTCCCGCCCGCGTCGTAGCGGTTCCAGGCATCCTTCGACATGCCATGGAGCGTGAGCCGGCGGACGCGCGCGCTGAGCTGCTCATCGGCGGTGGCCAGGGCGCCGCCCTCGCCGGTGGTGATGGTCTTGTTCGCGTAGAAGCTGAAGGCGGCGGCATCGCTGATGCTGCCGATGGGGCGCCCCCGGTAGAGCGTGCCGATGGCGTGGGCCGCGTCTTCGAGCACTTTCAGCCCGTGGCGGCGGGCAATATCCATGATGGCGTCCATGTCGCAGGGCTCGCCCGCGATGTGCACGGGGAGGATGACACGGGTGCGGGGCGTGATCGCGCGCTCGATGAGCTCCGGGTCGATGTTGGCATCGGCCTCGCGGACATCGACGAGCACGGGCGTGGCGCCACAATGGATGACCACGTTTGCCGTGGCGGTGAACGTGTAGGGGGTGGTGATGACCTCATCGCCGGGGCCGAGGTCCCACGCGGCGAGCGCGAGGTGCATGGCGGCGGTGGCGGAATTGACCGCGTTGACGAAGGGCGCGCCGGTGTAGGCCGCCAGCTCCTCTTCGAGCGCCTTTACCTGGCCGGCGGTGGTGAGCCAGCCGCTGCGCAGGACGCGCTCCACCGCGGCGATATCGCTGTCGTCGAGCTCGACCTTGACGAAGGGAATGCGCTGTTCGGCCATGGAACGAAGGGTAGGGCCGGGCGGGGCCAGTGGCGAGCGGAGGCGCAAGGCTGAGGCGTGAGGCGTGAGCCCCGCGCATCAGCAAGGGACACGCAGGCCGGCACCACCATCGCAACCCGATCGCCTGGCACCCGCATACGTGGCAGCGGCGTATCCCCATGCGCGCCTACCACCGCCGCCTTACCAGGCGGGGGGAGCCCGACGGCGGCCGTGGTTCCGGAGGAACAACGCCACCAGCGACGCCCCGAAGATGAAGCCGCCGATGTGCGCGAACCACGCCACCCCCTGCGTGGCCCCTGCCGCCTCCGTGATCGTCGCGTAGCCCGAGAGCAAGTTCTGGAGGAACCACAGCCCGATCATGATGAACGCCGGGATGGGGATGGGGATGAAGATGAGGATGAAGAACGGGATGATCACGTTCACGGTGGCGTTCGGGTACCAGACGATATAGGCGCCGAGCACCCCCGCCACGGCCCCGCTCGCGCCGAGCACCGGCACGACGCTTTCCGGGTCCATGGCCCCCTGGAGCAACGACGCCACCACCCCCGAGGCCAGCAGGAAGAGCAGGTAGCCCAGGTGGCCCATGCGGTCTTCGACGTTATCGCCGAACACGCCGAGGAAGAGCATGTTGCCGATGATGTGCAGCCAGCCGCCGTGCATGAAGATCGAGACCACGATGGAGAGGATGGCCTGCCAGCGCGCCTCGCCGGTGAGCCCCGATTCGCCGCCCACGGTGTCGAAGAACTCCTTCGGCTGGAACGCCCACGTGCAGATGAAGCGGTCCGCCTCGGATGGGCGAGTCTCGAAGCCGTAGCAGACGCCGCGGGTCTGCTCCTCGAAGTCCTGGAGCGCCTGCCGGTTCGTCGGGGCGATGCCGGTCGATAGCCCGAGCATGAACACGAACAACGCCACGTTCGCGAGGATGACGGCGTAGTTCACCCAGGGCACGCGGCCCGATCGCTGGCTATCGCCAACCGGAATCACGAAAGGCCGGCCAGGTGGGCGGTATCGTTCAGGCGCACCACGTAGAGGCGGCCCCCGCGCTCCTCGATTTCGGTGAGCGCGCAATTCGGGACATCGATGCGGAAGACGTGGCTTTCGGGCATGCCGAGCACGACCGAGAGCATGCAGTTGATGGCCGTTCCGTGGGAGACCACCAGCACCTCGCGGCCGCGGTGCGCCCCCACGATCCGTTCGAGCGCCCGCGAGGTACGCTCGCGGACTTCGGCCACGGATTCGCCACCGGGCGGGCGCCAGGCAGGGTCCTCGGCGCGCATGAGACGGTACTGTTCCGGGTCGCGCCCGCGGATCACGGATTCGCGTTCGAGTTCCCACTCGCCGTAGTGCAACTCACGCAGGGCGGGGTCGGGCCGGGAAGCGACGCCGCGCTCGCCCAGGATGAGGGCGGCGGTCTGGATGGCCCGGCTGAAGTCCGAGGTGTAGGCGGCAGCCAGGTCGGCGCGGGCGAGACGGCTGGCCAGGGCGCGGGCCTGTTCGATACCGAGCGGCGTCAGGCTCGTTTCGGCGTGGCCGCAGAAACGGCCCTCGCGGTTGGTCTCGGTCTGGCCATGGCGGGCAAGGTAGACACGGGTGACTCTGGCCACGGCCTACAGGGTACATGGCGCGTGGCCGAAACGCGTGTGGGCTATCCGCGCGCGAGGCACCTGCCGATGATCGGCATGAGGGTCCGCAATGGAAACGGCTGGCGCATCTCCCGG
>DAOKYT010000045.1:7419-22536 GCA_035326025.1 Tepidiformaceae bacterium | reverse complement strand
ATGCGCGCCGTTCTCATTGCCGCGGCGGGAGTCCTGCTGAGCACGCTGCACGTCGTCATCTACGTGTTCGGCGCGTTCCTCATCTTCACGGGCATCAAGTTCCTTCGCGACCAGGAACATGCTCCCGACCTGGATACGAACCGCTTCGTGCGGCTCGCCAGGCGAGCGTTCCCCGTGACCGAGCGTTACGAAGGCCAGAGCTTCTTCGTCCGCAGGAATGGGGTGCTCTTTGCGACTCCGCTGTTCCTTGTGCTCGTGCTTATCGAGAGCACGGACCTGGTGTTCGCGGTCGACAGCATCCCGGCGATCTACGCGGTCACCGATGACCCGTTCATCGTCTTCACGTCCAACATCTTCGCCATCCTCGGGCTGCGGGCGCTCTACTTCGTGCTCTCCGGGTACCTGGCCGGGCTCACCTACCTGAAACCGGCGCTGGCGGCCATCCTGGTCTTCGTGGGCACGAAGATGCTCATCATCGACTTGTACAAGATCCCCGCGCTCGTGAGCCTGGGGGTGATCATCTCCATCCTCACCGTGGCCATCGTGGGGTCGATCCTCGCGCAGAAGCGCCGCACGGCGCTCGATCCCCACGTCCTTACCGAGCCCGCCCCGGGCCAGTAGTCAAGCGCGGACCCGGCGGCGTTTCGCTACCCCCGGCGCCGCCGGGCCGCGCGAGTCATCCATCCACACAGAAGGAGTATCACCCGTGTTGAAGCGAATCTCCGCAATCTTCCAGGCCAAGGCAAACAAGGCCCTTGACCACCTCGAAGACCCTCGTGAGATGCTCGACCTGAGCTATGAGAAGCAGGTCGACATGCTCCGCGACGTGAAGCGAGGCATCGTGGAGGTGACGGCCGCGCGGCGCCGGCTCGAGCTGCAGGCGGCAGAGCTTCGCGGCCAGCTGCCGAAGTTCGATGCCCAGGCGCTCCAGGCCATGAAGGCGGGGCGCGAGGACCTGGCCCGCATCGCCCTCGAACGAAAGACATCGACGCAGGCACAGGTCGACGGGTTCGAAGCCCAGGTGGCGAGCCTGAAGGCCGAACAGGACCAGCTCATCGCAGCCGAGCAGCGGCTCCAGGCGAAAGTTGATGCGTTCCGGACGAAGAAGGAGGTCATGAAGGCCCAGTACACCGCCGCGAAAGCCACGGTGCGTATCGGTGAGGCGGTCACCGGCCTCTCGGAGGAGATGGCCGACATGGGCTACGCGATCCAGCGCGCGGAGGACAAGACTGCGCAGCTCAAGAGCCGGGGGGCCGCGATCCACGAGCTCCTGGAAGCCGGTGTCCTCGAAGATAGCCTGGAGGGGAACACCGCGCTCGACCGCGAGCTGGACGCGCTGGGCCGCGCAGCCTCCGTGGATGCCGAGCTGGACCGGCTGCGCGCGCAACTCAATACCGGTACTCCGAAGGAGGTGCTCTCGTGATCGTCAGACTGATGGGCCAGGGCCAGTGGAAGATCGACGATGGCGTCCGCGATGCGCTGAACGCCATCGACTCCGAACTCGACGCCGACGTGAAAGCGGGCGATGGCACAGAGTTCGCCCGCCACCTGGCGGCGATGCACGACCTCATCCGGTCGCGCGGCCTGCCCGTGGAAATCGAGGAACTCGTCCCCTCCGATGCCCTGGTTCCGCCGCGGGACATTTCGATCGAGGAGCTGCGTGAGCTCATCGGCGAGGAGGGACTCATCCCCGGCTGAGCGGGAGGGAGAGGGCGATGGTTGACGAATTGTTCGAGGTGTTCGAGGAGCTCTTCGAGCGCCGGCAGAAGAAGAAAGACAAAGCGGGCAAGGGCGAGAAGCGCGCGACCGAGGCGAAGGCCGCGGCCACTCCTCCAGTGTTCTGCATCGGGTGCGGGGCGCGGAACGAGGGTGGCGCCCGCTTCTGCATGGAATGCGGCGAACTGCTCCCCTCGCCGGGCGAGGAGATGCGCTGCCTGGGCTGCAACAGCGTCGTGCCTTTGAAGGCGAAGTTCTGCCCGCGCTGCGGGTCGAAGGTCGCCGTGTAAGCCCGGTGAACCACCCCGGCTGCGACGAGCCGATTGATCCGGCCGGGGTCGATGCCACCGTCAGCCAGGACCTCACGGGAGTGTTCGCCCACAGCGGCGACCGGCGCGGGCGGCCGTCACCCGTGCACGCGAACCGGCCGCCATCGGCGCACTCGTGAAGCCGTTGGCCCGGGACGCCGCGTTCGCATGGAGCCCGGTCACGACGATCGACTGTCCGGGGCCCTTGGGCGGCGTTCGAGGAGCACGGAGGCGAGCGCACCGGTGCCGAGCGTCCTCCCGGCCGTAGCTCACCCGGGGCATGACGACGTAGGCCGGGAGGTCTTCGCAGGAGCACAGGAGGGTGCCCGAGGCGCCGGGCGCGGGCAGCATGCGGCTGGCTCAAGCGGCCGGTGGGGGAGTAGGGCGGAAACCAGGCATGCAGCAAGGCGGGGTTCGCCGCATGAAGGCTAACGGTGTCGAGGCCGCTCCGGCCCAACTCCCCCGCGTGCCAGTCGAACACGGCGGCAGCGGCTGTGGCAAGGAGCGAACGGGCGTCGCGCGGGCCTTCAATGCGGTGAACATCGAGCGTCACGATGCGCGTGTTGCGGTTCCGGCAGAGGCAGCCGGGGTGGCCCTCCCTGCGGACGCGGCCCGATGGCTCGGCCTTGATGACCTCGGCGCCGGCGCCGGCGGAAAAATCGATGATGCGTGTCCCCGCGAAAGCGCTCATCCAGGCTGGCTATAGGAGGGAGAAGGGAGAAGGGAGAAGGGAGAAGGGAGGAGGGCCAGTGGCTGATACCCCATGCGTCCCGCCTCCGTGTCCCCACCCCGGGAACCTTCGGGTTGACAGCATCGTCTAGGGTGGAAGGGGGAGCGGAAGGTGGTAGCGGATGCTGCGTCGCTGGCTGGCCGTCCTGGTGGCCGTCTCAGTTTTTGGGGGAGCGCTTATCGCTGCGTGCTCGGAGAGCGGACCGAAGCCGCCCACGCCGTTGCCCATGACCGGGGTCACCGCCTCGCCCGCACCGGCGGGGCCATGGCTGAATGCATGCCCGGAAGACGTGGGCGAGGAGATCTGCGAGTTCGCCGCCCTCGCCGAGGGCTGGATCCAGGCCGGCGACCTCGACGGCCTCACCGGCGGCGGACCGCTCAGCACCGGCCACGCCCGCGCCGATATCGAACAGGGGATCGAAACGGTGCTGCCCGCAACCGCCGAGAGCCCGCGCCGGCTCCGCGGCATCGCCTGCCCCTACGTGCCCGGCGAGCCACCGTACCCGGATTGCTCCGGGCGGTTTGCCCTCGTCTTTTCGACATTCGGCGTCGAACAGGCCGGCGCCGCGAGCACGGGCATGCTCGTCTTCGGCTATGACCTCCTCGCGACCGGGCCGCAGCTCTACGGCTACGCCGTCCCGGAGGTCGCCAGTCAACTCGCCCTGCTCGCCGGGCCCGTGGCTGTGGGCGACCAGCTCCCGGGGTCGCCAGAACACGGCCTCGGCTACCGGATCTACCCGGTCGAGGTGCTGCCACCGGGCATCACCCCCGCCACACCATCGCCCGGTCCGGAACGCATCGGCAGGGTTGGCGTCCGCGAACTCACCCTCGGGCCGGAGACTTCCCTGCCCAACGACCTCGTGGTCTACCTCGGCCCGGCGCCGTGGGCGGCCGATAGCTTCCCCACCCTCCTGTGGCGGGTGTACCGCGGGCACGATGGCACGATCCGCCGCGACGACCTGTTCGCGAACGCCAAAGCCCGGTTCGGACCCCTCCCGATCGTCGGCTGGGCCGCGGATGAGCGCTTCGGCGAGATCGTGTTTGTGGCCTGCCCGGAGGGGCGCTGCCGGCAGGTCGCCGTCGGCGGGTGGGAAGGTGAGTTCGATGTCTACGGTTCGAGCGATGGCGGCATCACCTGGTCGGCGTCCGGCCACGTCCCGGCGATGACCTTCCCCCGGGCGGTCACGCCGGCGGGGACTATCATGGCCGAATGGCAGGGCCGGGACACCGCCGAACGGCCGGTGCTCCGATTCTTCCTGCACCCCTCGGGCGAAGAGGTGAAGGCCCCGGTGCCGTACACCGAGCCGCGCATCGTGCCCGGCATCGGGCTTGTGTGGGAACCAGCCCGTGCGGATAACACGTTCGGCGCGGAGCCGGTCTACGACGCTTCGGGGACCGCGATCACCGCTGCTCAACCGGCCCCGAACCTGGAGCCACGGCTGGCCGGGCGGGCGCCCGATGGCTCGCTCTATGGCGCCTGGCTCTACGTCCCCGACCGCCCCGCCGACCCACACCCGCGAACGGCCTACCTGGGCCAGGTCGATGCCTCGGGCGACCCGGTGGCCCTGTTCACGCCTGGCAAGGTCACCACCTGGAACGGGCCCTACCTGGCCGGGAGCAGCCTCTTGCTCGGGAATGTCGAATTGCCGGTCCAACCCGGGAGCGTGCGCCCGTTCGATGTACCGGCCGCGCTCATCGACCTGGCGACAGGGCGCATCCTCCCGCTGCGGGAGCTGGAGGCGGGGCTTGAAACGAACCAGCAGCCGCTCGTCCGGGGCTCGGTCCTGGGTCGCGTCGCCGGGGTTGCCACTGGCAGCGACTGCCTGAACGTCCGCGAGGCGCCCTCGGTCTCCGCGACAAGCATCGGTTGCTATCGCGATGGCGTCCTCCTTTTCGAACGCGGTGAAACCCGTATCGAAGGCGAGACCACGTGGGTCGCGGTCAGCACCCCCGATGGCAAGGAAGGCTGGGCCAGTTCGGAGTTCCTGCAGCGCCGGCCGGGGTAGCGGCGCGTGGGGCGGCCGGCGCCTCCGGGCCGTCGCCGCGGATGACTTCCGCCTGGAAGGCGGGGCCTCGCCTGGAAGCACGCTGCACCGTTTCGAAGCCAGTGTGCAGCCCGGTACGGGGGCGGTCGCCGGTGGTGGCATCGGGGCCGGGCGGGGTGTTGTCCCAGCCGCCCTTTTTCGGTGATGGAAATCCGGGCGGAGTAGCGGCCTCAGGCGGCCGGATCGAGGCGCTCGTCGAGCTGACCCGTCTTCTCCAGCCAGCCGATAAAGGCCGCGACGCAGGTGGGGTCGAGCTGGGTGCCGGCGACCCGCCGGATCTCGGCCACCGCCTCGTTCCAGGGCCGGAGGGGGCGATAGACCCGCGTCGACGTCAGCGCGTCGAAGGTATCGGCGACGGCGACGATGCGGGCCGCCAGCGGGATCTGCTCGCCGCCGAGGCCATCGGGGTAGCCACCGCCCGCCCAGCGCTCGTGATGAGCGCGGATGGCCGCCGCGACGTGCTCGAGGACGCGGGTGCTCCTGGCGATGTGCTCGCCGCGGGCAGCGTGGTGCTTCATGGTCTCGAATTCTTCCGGGGTGAGCCTGCCGGGTTTGAGCAACACGGCATCGGGGACGGTGATTTTGCCCACGTCGTGGATGCGTCCCGCGGTGACGGCCACCTCTACTGCTTCGTCCCCGAGGCCGAGCTCGCGGGCGATCGCCTCCGCATACTCGGCGACCCGGCCCATGTGGTGGCGCGTGTAGCTGTCGCGGGCCTCGACGGCTGCCTCGAGCGCTTCGAGCTCGTGGGCCGCCGTGGAATGGACATGGTCGAGCGAATCGCGCAGTTCGATGGCGCGGGAGAACACGATGAGTGACTTCGCGCGGAGCGCTTCGACGGCCCAGCCCGCGATGAGGGTGACGAAGGCGGCGAGGAGCAGGCCGTGGTACAACCACCAGCTGAGGTGCCAGATCTCGCCGTGGTACATCGAGAGCTGGGCGTTGGCGAGGAACGCGAGGGCGCACACCATGGCGAGCTGGCCGGGGAGCTCGGTGAGCCGCCAGGCCCGGTAATACCGCCACCCGGCGAACGAGAGGAGCGCGATCGTCGACAACGCGAGGGTGGTGTCCCAGGGCCGGGTGCGTGGAACGAAGTCCCAGGCTTCGGGACGCCAGAGCATGGAGGCGAGGTAGGCTCCGAGCAGGGCCAGTGCCGCCGCGAGGATGCCGGTGGGGTGTTCGCGGACGAGGCGGGAGCCGGGCCAATTGCCCGGCAGCACGCTCATGGCAATGAAGAACGCGCCCACGAACTGGCTCAGGCCGGCCGAGATCACGACGGCGTAGGGATAGTGGGCTGCGGGCACAATGAAGCCCGGGGTGCCGAGGCCGTGCGTGGCGAAGATCAGGGCGATGGCGATGAACCCGAGGGCGAGGTAGACGGTGCGTGTGGTGCGGACGCTTTCGACCGAGAGCGCCAGGGCTGTCCCGATCATGCCGGAAAGCAGGGCTGCGGCGGAGACCACATAGAAGTGGCCTGCCGGCCGCATGACGGCCGGGTCCCAGCCGGGGACGGCCTGGATGAGGCCGAAGGCGGCGGCGGGCAAGGCGATGGCGAGCCCCACGGCGGCGTGTTGCAGGGGATGGCGCACGGTTGTTGTCTTCGTCCTCTTGGCTTGATAGTCGTCGGGGGACGGAATTTTCTGAAGCGCCGCCGAAGAGGTGGTCAACCAGTCGAAGGGATGTTTCCGGGACGTTGGGGCCGGGAGCGATGGCGCCTACGCGGCGTGCTGGGGCTTCGGGCGGGGCTCGGCGGCGGGCGTTTCGGCTTCCTGGTTCGCTTCGGGCTGTTGCGGGCGCGCGGGCCGGCGAATGCTCCAGCGGCGGAAACGCTCTTCGATCGGCTTGCCGGGTTCGCGCTGCTCGCGCTCGGCACGGTCCTTCATGAAGTCTTCGCGAGTGCGCCCGCCGATCTGACTGGTGTGGCAGAGGATGGCATCAACCTTCTTTTCCCAGTATTCGGTTATGTCGACTGAATAGTCCGGGTTGGCCGCGCCGCCGAGGAGCACCTCGTTCACCTGGTGCGAATCGAGGCCGTCGTCTTCGTGGTGCTGGTAGAAGAGGCGGTCGCGGACGATGGGGTAGATGGCGTCCATCGTTGCCTGGCCAACGTTACGGTGGTCGCGGTGGTTGAAAGTCCCACGGAAGGCATCCCAGGTGATGACGACATCGGGGCGGTACTGGCGGAGGAGGCGGACGATCTGGCCGCGGAGCTCGGCGCTTTCGCTGGTGAACCCGTCGGGATAGCCGAGGAAGATGCACTCCCTGACTCCAAGCAGACGGCAGGCGGCGCGTTGTTCTTCCTCGCGGATGGCGGCGAGCTTTTCGGGGTGCATGGTGTCGTCGTGGGTGCCTTTATCGCCGCCGGTGACGAGCACGTAGTAAACGTCCCAACCTTCGGCGCACCACTTCGCTACGGTGCCGGCGCACATGAACTCGGCATCGTCGGGGTGCGCCATGATGACCATGGCCCGGGCCGGTCCCTCGATCGGTGGCAACTCCCAGGCCTGTGCGGAGCCGAGCGGCGGCGTGGTCCGGGGGTGCGGGCCCTTATCGGGGAGGGCACCATCGAGGGCCTTCTTCTTGAGTTTCCTGGACTTGTCCTTCTTGCTCATCGAACCACCGGGGATAGCCCCGCGCGGGGGCCGGGTTAGGTAGTACCAACTATAGCCGAGCGCGCTGCTCGCGACCGATGGCCCCGGGCAGCGTGGGGAGGGCCACACTCGCGGGCGAAGGGCGCGATGTCCTCCAGTGGCCAGGACGGGGCCCATCCCACGATGACGAGCCGCGCCCTGCGCAAGCAGGCGCCGGTTAGACGGGCGGCTGGACCACGCGGAGGGGGAAGGTGGCGAGGACTTCGTAGCTGGCGCCGCCTGGGCCGAGCCTGCTGCGCATGAGGGAGACCTGGGAAGTGCGCCAGCTCACGCCGGGCACCTCGGTCTTCCCAACGGCGACTTCGATCTCGGCGCGCTGGCGAGTGCCGATCTCGTCGCGGACGCGGCCGAGGGTGAGGTGCGGACGGAAGGGGCGCCGCTCCGGTTCGAAGCCGACGACGGCGAGGGCGGCGTTGACGGCCCGGACAAGCGCCTCGAGGCGGAGGACGTCGCCGGCGATGCCGACCCACATGATTCTGAGGCCTTCGCGGCCGCCGAAGGTGCCGATGTTCGAAAACTCGAGCTCGAAGGGGGAGTGGCCGACCACGGCCTCCTGGATGGCGAGCTTGATCGCCGGGAGCTTCTTGACCGGCACCTCGCCGAGGAACTTGAGGGTGACGTGGACGCCTTCCGGCTTAATCCAGCGGACGGCGGGGCCGCTCTTCTTGCGGAGGCCCTCGATCGTCTCGCCGATGGCTTCCTTCACATCATCTGGAATTTCGCAGGCCACGAACAGGCGAACGTGATCCTGAGCAATCTCACTCATGGGTTGTCGTAATCCGAAAGAGTCTCTCGGCGTTGCCGCCACATACTTGCTCCGCCACGTCGCCCGGGAGTTGCCCGAGGAGGCGTTGGAGCTGGCGCCGGGGCGAAAGCAGTGGGTAATCAGAGCCGAAGATCACGCGCCCGGGGCCGGCAAGGTCCACAAGGCGTGCGACGCTCCGATCATCATACAGCAGCGTGGCCGCCGCGGTATCGAAATAGACGTTTTCGATGGCGGCTTTCACCTCGGGCATCTGGAGGTAGAAGGAGAGACCGCCGCCGAGGTGGGCGGCGACCATGCGGACGTGGGGGAATGCGGCCGCGAGGTGGCAGAGCTCGATGGGTGAGATGCCGCCCGCCTTGCCCGGGTAGGCGTGGCCGACCGGTTCGCTGACATGCCAGAGGAGGATGGCCCCGGCATCGCGCGCGAGGCCACAGAGTTTGTGGCCGGCGGGGCCGAGCGGGTCCCAGCCCTGGTTGTGCGGGCGAAGCTCGCCGAAGCCGGCGGCCCCGTGGCCGAGGGCGCGGTGGGCCTCCGCTTCCCAGCCGGGGAGGGCGGGATTGACCGTGGCGAGGACGGCCAGCCGGCCCTGGCCGCAGCGGAGGGCACCGGCCAGGCAGGCGTTCTGTTCCTCGATATCGCGGGCGGCCGCGAAGGCAAACCCGGCCGCGACCGCGCCCTGGATCTGCGCGGCATCGAGCGCGGCAAAGAGATCCGGGAGGGTGGCCATCCTGGCCGCCGGATTGGCGTACATCTCGCGGAAGGTTGCGTCGCGCTCCACGAGACCGTCGCGTGCGGCGACCTGGGACGGCGCGAAGAGGTGCGTGTGCGCATCGATATGGCCCATGTAAACGGATGGTAGCACCCGGGGCGAACTCCCATGCGAGCAATCGCGAAGGCCCCGGCAAGACCAAAGGGGCGCACAGAGGACGGCTGGACGCCACGGCGCGGCTGCTCGGCGGGGAGGGTGCCCGCGTGAAGCACGCGGCGCCGATCAGGCAGCGGTCCTCCACCTCATGAAGCCGGTGGCGCACGGGTTCGGGAAAAGCCGATCCGGCCGGAGGGCCAGCCGCGCGACCTCGCGGAGGCCGCTGCGTGGCTGGCAGGCGAGGCGGTGAGCTTCGTGACGGCCAGGCACTGGTGGCGGACGGCGGCATCACCACGGGCCGATGTGGCCAGCGCGGGCGGAGGCGGAGCGGCAGGCGCCGTTCCGGGTGCCGGGGGAACCAGCCGGGCGGGACACTCGGCCCGGGGGCACGTACACTCCGGGCACACATTTGGGGAGTGGGTATATGGCTCGTCTGCAGGACCAGGTCGCGATCATCACCGGGGGCGCCAGCGGCATCGGCGAGGGGACGGTGCGGAAGTACGCCGCCGAGGGCGCGCGGGTCGTCATCGCCGATATCCAGGAGGGGCGCGGAGCGCAGCTGGCGGAGGAGCTCGGGCCGCAGACCGCCTTCCTGCGGACCGATGTGAGCGACGAGGCGCAGGTGGCCGCGGCGGTCGATTTGGCGATGAGCCGCTGGGGCCGGCTGGACGTGATCTTCAACAACGCGGGCTTCGGCGGCGTCTCCGGGCCGATCGACGAGCTGGACATAGCCGCGTACGACCAGACGATGAACGTGCTCCTGCGAGGCGTGTTCCTTGGGGCGAAGCACGCGGCGAAGGTGATGAAGCCGGCGCGCCGCGGCGTCATCATCAACACGGCGAGCATCGCGGGGCTGCAATCGGGGTTTGGGCCGCTCACCTACAGCGCGGCGAAGGCGGCGGTCGCGCACTTCAGCCGCTGCCTGGCGGTGGAGCTGGCGGAGTTCAACATCCGGGTGAATGCAATCTGCCCGGGGCTCATCCTCACGAACATCTTCACCAGCGGGATGGGCGTGCAGGGCGCTGATGCCGAGGCGGCGCTCAAGAGCATCGACAGCGCCTTTGCCGACTGGCCACCGATGGGGCGAACGGGCATCCCGGAGGACATCGCGAACGCGGCACTCTGGCTGGCAAGCGACGAAGCGAGCTACGTGACCGGGCAGGCGATCGTGGTTGATGGCGGGATCACGGCAGGGCGGCGGCCTGGCGAGATGGGAGAGCGCATCGCCTCCGGGTTCGGTATCGACCCGGCCGTCTTCCGGGCACGGCGTGGCGGCTAGGCGCCGTGTCCTGGTGGAGGCGCAAGGACGACTGGGTGAGGCCCGCGCCGCCGGCGGAGGTCAGGCTCGATGCCATCGGCTACGTGCGGAATGCGGTGACGAAGCCCCGGCCACGCGGCTGGGAGCGCGTGGAGAGCGTTATCGAGCTGCTGCCAGAACACGCTTCGCGCATCGAGGGGATCGAGCGGTACAGCCACATCATGGTGGTCTTCTACCTGGATGTCGCGGCAGCCGCGCCGGAGAAGCCGGAGCAGCTCACCCTCGAGAGCGGGCGCGCGTACGGGATCTTCGCGACGCGGAGCCAGTTGCGGCCGAACCACCTCGGGGTGTCGGCGGTGGCGCTGCTCGGGCGGGAGGGCTGCGTGCTGCGCGTACGTGGGCTGGACGCGATCGATGGGACGCCGGTGCTGGACATCAAGCCCTATCTGCCGTCCTACGACGTGATCGCCGAGGCGCGGACCCCGTGAGTACCGGTGGAGCGCAGCGGCCCAGGCAGCCAGGGTGGTTGCACGGTGACCTGCTCCACGCCGCGGGCCTCAACCGGTGGAAGAGCACAACGAGCGTGGGCATGGCCGGCGTTCGGCCTCCGCGCATCCCGGAGCCCCCGGCATGCCGGGGGCTCCTCTGGTAGTGGGTAGCTTCTCGAAACGTGCCCTATACTCTCGGCCATTGCGCTGCCTGCGCACGGGAGTACCACCAAATGTCCGATGTCGTGCTGGTTTCCGACGAGGGCCACGTCCGCACGATCCGCATGAATCGCCCCGACGTGAAGAACGCGGTGAACATGGAGCTCGCCTGGGGAGTGCTTGGCGCCATCGAAGCGGCGATGGAGGACGACAACGTCTGGCTGATCTGCCTCACCGGGAGCGGCGATGCCTTCTGTTCGGGGTTGGACCTGCGCGGCACCGGCGATTACAGCCCGAAGACGCCCCAGAACACACAACTCGACGACCTGGGCTGGGTCTCGCAGTTCCTGCTGACCCTCCGGCAGCGCTGCGAGAAGCCGATCGTCGGCGGCATCAACGGCGTCGCGGTTGGAGCGGGCCTGTCGCTGGCACTCGGGACGGACATCCGGCTGATGAAGCGGAGCGCGCACATCCTGGCGGGATACCCCCGCATCGGGGGCTCTCCCGATGGCGGCATGACGTTCACGCTCTCGCAGGCGCTGGGCTACGAGCAGGCGATGCGCTTCTTGCTGGAGAGCAAGACGGTCGACGCCGGGGAAGCGCTGCGGCTCGGGCTCGTGGGCGAAGTGGTGGACGACGACAGGTGGGATGCGCGCCTGGCGGAGTACTGCCAGCACCTGTGCAGCGTGGTTTCACCGATCACGATGCGGCTGACGAAGCGCACGCTGGTGAAGGCGACGACGGCGATCGATCTGGAGGCGCAGTGCCGCCTGGAGCTGGGGAGCATCCGGATGGCGTTCGCGAGCGAGGACGGCCAGGAGGCGCGCCGCGCCTTCATGGAAAAGCGGCCGCCAGTGTTCCAGGGGAGGTAGCCGGCGCTTCCCATTGGTTGACCCCCGGGGCCGCAGGGTCGGGTCGCCCGGCACCACACGGTCGTGGCCGAGTGCCTGGCCGACAGCGACGCCGATCGCGATGTCGTGGGAGACGACTACGACGCCGCCATCGCGGGATGCGGCTGCGAAGCGGAGGTCGGTGAGGGTACCCACCACGCGCTGGCGCCAGCTGCCGGCCACGCGGCGGCTGGCCGCGCCTCGGCGGGGTCCGGGCCTGGCGGCGTCCCATCCCGGCAGGGCCGGGGTCGAGGTCTTCGGAGCCGGCGGCAGCCTGTCCGTGCCGAACCACGTCGATCGTCGTGCGGCAGGCGAACAGGATGGCCTTGAACGATCGAGACAAAAGGGGCTGGGGCAGCTATCGTGCCCGCACAATGAAGCACGTTCGGGAGTCAGATCGATGGCAAAAGTCCACTTCGGGGTAACGATCCCCCAGATTAAGCGCACCTGGGACGAAGCGAAGGCCGCATCACGTGAGTTCGAAGCGATGGGCTACGACTCGCTCTGGGTGTGCGATCACCTGTACGGGCCGCAGTCGCCCTCGATCCCGATCCTGGAGGCGTGGTCGCTCATTTCGGCGGTGGCGGCGATCACGGAGAAGGTGGAGATCGGCACGCTGGTGACCCCGGCGGGGATGCGCAACGCAGCTCAGCTGGGGAAGGTCATCGCCACGGTCGACAACATCGCCGGCGGGCGCATCATCCCGGGGCTGGGAGCCGGGTGGATGCCGCGGGAGTTCACCGATTTCGGCGTGCCGTTCCTTCCCACGGGGCAGCGGCTGGGCCAGCTGCGGGAGACGGTGGAATTGCTCAAGGCGATGTGGAGCGAGCCTTCGGTGACGTATGAGGGCAAGTACGTTCGCGCCCAGAACGTGATGTGCGAACCGAAGCCGGTACGGACGCCGCCCATCCTGATCGGTGGCGCTGGCGAGAAAGTGACGCTCAAGCTGGCGGCCCAGCATGCCGCGATCTGGAACAACATGGCGGTGCACCAGGCTCATCTGCCGCAGAAGGTGGAGGTGCTGAAGCAGCACTGCGCGGCCGTGGGGCGGGACCCCTCGGAGATCGTCATCAGCCAGCAATGCCTGGTGACGATTGCCCCGGACGAAGCGAGCGCCGGCCCGATGGTGGAGAGCGCGAAGAAGATCTTTGGCGGGCACATGGGCGACCCGACTGGTCCCCTCGCGATCGCGGGCAGCCCGGAGACCGTGCGGGCGCAGATTCAGAAGCACATCGACCTGGGCTGCACGATGTTCCTGATGGAGTTCTTCGGGCGGGAGACGATCGGGCCCGCGAAGCTCTTCGCCGAGACGGTGATGCCGCACTTCAGGTGATGCTCAAGTCCGGCGTTCCAGGTACCCCTTGTCCCGGTACCGTTCGAACGCCGATGCGGTCAGTTGGCGCAGCTCGTCGATGACCTCGCGGTCGGGCTCCTTGAGGTTGAAGCACGACTTGCCCTGCATACGCCCTCGCAACTGCGGTGAGATGCCATCGAGGAGGTCAGGGTCGGTGTAGACCGGCATCAGGTGATAGCTCACGTAGCGCGACGCCTGTCGCACGGCCCCGAAGAAGAGCGGCTTCCTGTTCGACTGGATGTGGGGTGTATCCAGCGAGTATATGGTTGCGTCATCTGCCGCTAGTTCGAGTTGGGTAGCGAACGGTACGAGCAGCTCCCGCAGTGCCTCGAACGTGGCTCGCAGGCTGGCGCCGGTCATGGTCGGTGAATTCTAGCCGTCGCTACCACCACCCGTCTTTATAGAACCAGCCCTTGTGTTCGCGGCCCGCCTGGCCGGCCTCCTTGAGGCGGATGAGGTGCTTCCGGCAGAGCGGGATGGTGAGGCGCTCGCGCTCTTCGCCCCTCCACTTCAACACCGCCACATCCTGGTAGGGCGGTTCCATGCACCACACGCAACGCGGTCGAGCCATCTATCCTCCCTCTTCCGGGAACTCCATCACGAATCCCCACTCACGACTCTGCCACGGGTCGGGGGCGTAGCGGAAGCGGTCGGTGCGGAACCCGCACTTCAGGTAGACCCCGTGGGCGTGGGTGAAGTGGACATCGGAGAAGAGCACCAGGCGGCGGGCGCCTTTTTCGCGGGCGAGGTCGATCACCAGTCGCGTGAGCCGTTCGCCGAGCCGGTGCCCCCGGGCCGGCGGAAGGACATAGAGGCGATGGAGCTCGAACTCTCCACCGCCCTCGTCGGACAGGCCGACGCAGCCAACAACGCTGGCGTCCCCGTCTTCGACCACGAAGAGCCATCCGCGGGTGCCATCGTAGTAATCCTCGGGGCGAAGGAGGTCGGCATCGTAGCCGCTCTCGGCGAAGGGGAAGCCGTATTCATCGAAGACGGCGGAGACCACGCGCCACGGACCATCGCCATGGCGCTGACGGCTGTAAGGGACGATGTGGTAGGCGCCGGCGGGCACGGCGGCGGGCTCCCGGCCTACTCCCGCTCCTCGTTGGCGAGGCCCATGATGTTGAACCCGTTGTCGACATAGAGGATGTCGCCGGTGATACCGCTGGCACTATCGCTGGCAAGGAACGCGGCGGCTTCGCCGACCTGTTCGATGGTCACGTTGCGATGGAGCGGGGCAATGGTGGCGAACTGCTTCAGGTAGTCGCGGAAGCCCGAGATGCCGCTGGCGGCGAGGGTGCGGATGGGCCCGGCGCTGATGGCGTTGACGCGGATGTTCTGGGGGCCGAGATCCCAGGCGAGGTAGCGCGTGGTGGCTTCCAGGGCGGCCTTGGCGACGCCCATGACGTTGTACCTGGGGGCCACTTTCTGGGAACCGTAGTAGGTGAGCGTCAGGATGCTGCCGCCGTTGGGCATGAGCTCCTGGGTGCGGTTGGCAAGCGCGACGAGCGAATAGACCGAGACGTTGTGCGCGAGCAGGAAGCCCTCGCGCGAGGTATCGACGAAGCGGCCCATGAGGTCGTCGCGGTTGGCGAAGGCGATGGCATGGACCAGGATGTCGATGGTGCCGAGGCGCTCCTTAGCCTTCGCGAAGACGGCGTCGAGCTGGGCATCGTCGGTGACGTCGCAGAGCTCGATGAAATCGGAGCCGACGCTTTCGGCGAGGGGCCGGACACGCTTTTCGAGCGATGGCATGGCATAGGAGAAGGCGAGTTTGGCGCCTTCCCGGTGAAACGCCTGGGCAATCCCCCAGGCGATGGAATGGTCGTTTGCGACGCCGAAGATGAGCGCCGTCTTGCCCTCTAGCTTTCCCATGCGGAGAGCGTAA
>DAOKYT010000045.1:0-7319 GCA_035326025.1 Tepidiformaceae bacterium | reverse complement strand
GGGAGAAGGGAGAAGGGAGAAGGGAGAGCAGCGACCGGGAGGGCCTGGCTGGCGACCGGTTCGCTCAGCGCTTGTAGATATCACCACGGGGGCCGATATCGATGATGGCCAGCAGGCGAATGGTGTCATCCACCTCGTAGATGATGCGGAGGCTCCCCAACTCCGAGGAGCGCTTCCCCTGGAGTGGGCCCTTGAGGGGCTTGGAAAGGTCGCGGTCGTACGGGGCGGCGCACAGCTCCCGCAGCCGGACACCAATCATCCGCTGCAACTGTGGTGAAAGGCGGGACACGTATCGTTCGGCCCGCCCGGCCATGACATACGCATAGCTCACTTCATATATTTCCGCTCGAACTCTTCCTGGCTCACGAAGTCGCCACGGGCGATCTGGGCCGTGCCCTCGGCCACCCGGTCGAGCAGTTCCTGGGGGTACTCCTTCGGTTCCTCGTCGCGGAGGTAGGCGAGGAGCCGTTCGGCTTCTTCCTCGCTCAAGCGGTCGACAATTTCGTGGATCGCCTGCTTCGTCGTCATGGCTTCAATGGTAGCACCAGCCCCCCGGCGACGGCTCACTTCATCCTGGGCGAGCATCCCGGGGGTGAGGACAGGGCGGGTCATCGGCGGCCAGGCGGGCGGCGGCCTCGTGGCCGCGGTAGGGCGTGTGCAAGTCCAGGCGCTGCTCCCGGGTGAGCAGGTCCCGCACGCGGAAGGGTGCGGCGAGTGACTCGTCTCTCGATTCCCGGGGGGCGAGCGTCAGGAATCCAGCCAGGTCACATCGCCGCAGAGGCCGGGCGCGTGTTGCTTCGAGGCGAAGACCGCGTATTCAGCCTTGCTGGCGCCGATGGTGGTGGTGGCGCCGTGTCCGGGATAGATCGTCGTATCGTCGGGCAGCGCGTAGAGCTTCGAGGTGATGGATTGGATCTCCTGCTGCAAGGCCGCGTTGTCCTTCGAGCGGCCGGGGCCACCGGGGAAGAGGGTATCGCCCACGAACGCGCTCCTGCCACAGACGAAGGTGATGCTGCCGGGCGTGTGGCCGGGGACGCTCAGCACCTGGAACCGCAGGTTGCCGACCGGGATGAGGTCGCCATCCCGTACCGGTTCGTCGAGCTGGCCATCCTTTAAGCCGGGCTCGCCGGGGTCCGCGTAGAGTCTCGCGCCGTACTTCTGTTTGAGCGCGTCGATGGCGGGCGTGTGGTCGAAGTGACCGTGGGTGAGCAGGATCCTGGACGGCTTCACACCGAGAGCTTCGGCGGCGGCGATGTTCGCCTCGGGATCGCCTGGCGCGTCGACGAAGGCTGCCTCTCCGGTCTCGCGGTCGACGACGACCCAAACGTTATTGCCATAGCCGGTTGGGCCGCCCATCACGATTTCGAGGTTGCCATCGCGGAATGTCTGCATGCTCAGCCTCCGGGTGTGGTTTGCCTGGCCATCGTAGCGCGCCGGGGCCCGCTGATGCAGACGCGGAGACCATGCCCCGGCGGATGCGTTGACCCTTGCGGCGTTCCCGGCGATGGCGCCGGCGTGTTCGGATGGCAGCCAAGGCCGATCATTCGCCCTCGCGGATGCCGGCGGATGCCAGAGCGGCGAGCACGAGAAAGACGAGGGCGCAGAACAGAAAGCCGGCGGGCAGGGAGACGGCGGCGAACCCGGCGGCGCCCATGGGGCCGGCCATGAAGGCGACGGCCTGGGCCGAGCTCGCGAGGCCGAAGGCGGTGCCCCGGCGCGCGGGCGCGACGGTTGCGGCGATCAGGGTGTTCGTTGCCGGCATGGATGCGGCATTCACGAGGGCAAACACGAGGAAGCCAGCGCCATAAAGCCAGGCGTTTTGCCCGGCGGCGAGCGCGGGCATCGCGGCGGCCGAGACCAGCGTGAATACGATCAGCGTCTGGCGGAGCGAGGCCCTGCCGCCCACCCGGGAGGCGACCACCGTCACGCCGGCGACCGCGGCCGCTCCGCCCAGGGAGAACACAATGCCCGAGACGCCGCGGGCCCGGTCCGCCCCCACAATGTCATCGAGTGCCACCGGTGTGGCGACGCGGACAAACTGGTTGACGGCGAAGAGACCGAAGTAGAGGATGACGGCGACCCAGAATGCGGTCGAGAAGCCCCTGAGCCAGCCTGCGGAAAGGCGAACCCGCCGCTGCCGGGGCACCGGTGATGTGGCGGGAGTCCGCGGGGCGATGTGGTCCCGCGGCACGGCGAAAATGATCCAGGTTGCGGCGAGCGCGGGGAGCACGGCGCTCGCGACGATGGCGCCACGGTAGCCAAAGCCAATGGCCAGGAGGGCGCCGGCGGCGGGCCCCAGCGTGCTCCCGAGGTACTGGCCACCGGTCACGACGCCGAGCGACCGGTTCAGCCGGGAATCCGGAACGCTCACGCTGGTGAGGGCGATGGCGGCGGGGATGAACCCGGAAAACAGCCCCTGCATGGAGAGCGCGACTACCACGACCCATGGCGCGTGGGCGGCGGCGGCGATCGCCGTTGTGAGCGTGGCCGCGTAGAGCGCGCGGACCAGCATCAGCTTACGGCCATACCGGTCGGAGATGACGCCCCAGAGCGGGCCGCTCACCAGGCGGGCGGCGCCCTGGACAGTGGTCGCGACGCCCACCCAGAAGAGCGCGTTCGCATCGCTGGTGGCGCCAAGCTGGCGCAGAAAGAGCGGCAGGAATGGCCACCAGAAGTTCATCGCGAAGCTCGCGAGGAAGGCGCCCGAGGAGATGGCGAGGATGACTCGCCGGTAGCGGGCTTCGTCCTCGGGGGTAATCTCGGTGGCCGGCGCGATGGCAGGTGCGGGTGCGTCGGTCACGTGGTCATCCTATCGGCGCGCGCCGTGATGCGCGCCGGGTGGCAGAACCGGCCCCGGCCTGCCGGGAGGCCGGGCTCGCGCCACACGGCCGGACGCGGCTAGAAGATCGGGTTGACGATGATTGCCTGTTCGCGCGAGGGGCCGACGGAGATGAGGTCGACCGGGCATTCGAGGAGCTGTTCGACGCGCTTGATGAAGGCCTGGGCCTGGGGTGGCAGGTCGTCGAAGCTGCGGACGTGCGCGGTGGGTGTCTGCCAGCCAGGGAGTTCCTCGTAGACGGGGCGGACCCGATTGAGCACGGATTCGCGCGCGGGGAGGGTGTCGAGAATCTGTCCATCGAGTTCGTAGGCCGTGCAGATCTTGATGGTGGGCATGCTATCGAGCACGTCGAGGCGGGTGAGCGCGAGAGCGGAGAGGCCGTTGAAGCGGACGCTGTAGCGGGCGGCGACGGCATCGAGCCAGCCGATGCGGCGGGGCCGGCCGGTGGTGGTGCCGTATTCGCCGCGGCCGAACTCCTTGCCGTGGTCGCGGAGCTGGTCGGCCACGCCGTCGAAGAGTTCCGTGGGGAAGGGGCCGTTGCCGACGCGGGTGGAATAGCTCTTGAAGACGCCGACGACGCGGCTGATATCGGTGGGGCCGATGCCGACGCCGAGGGCGGCACCCGAGCTGGAGCTGCTGGGCACGCTGGAGGTGACGTAGGGATAGGTGCCATGGTCGAGGTCGAGGAGCGAACCCTGGGCGCCTTCGAGGAGGACGTGCTCGCCGCGGCGGTGGGCGTCGAGCACGATCTCCTGGACATCGCCGACGAACGGTGCGAGCCGCTTGCCGTAGTCGATGTACTTTTCCATGCAGTCGTTGAAATTGATTGGTTCGGCGCCGTAGACGCCGGTGATGACGCGGTTCTGGTAGTCGAGCGCGGCGCGAACGCGCGGGACGAGGTCCTCGGGGCGGAGGAGGTCAGCCACGCGGATGCCGCGGCGGGCAACCTTATCGGTGAAGCAGGGGCCAACGCCCTTGCCGGTGGTGCCGATGGCGGCATCGCCGCGGAGGGTCTCGTCGAGCTGATCGAGAAGGCGGTGCCAGGGCATGATCACCTGGGCGCGGTCGCTCAGGACGAGGCGGCTGGTATCGATGGCCTTTTCCTGGAGTCCTTCGATTTCCCCGAGAAGGACTTCGGGGTCGACGGCGACGCCGTTGCCGATGACGCAGGTTTTTTCGGGGTAGAAGATGCCGGCGGGCACGAGGTGCAGCTTGAATTCGCCGCGGTCGTTCACGATCGTGTGACCGGCGTTGTTCCCCGCGCTATAGCGCGCGACAACCTTAGCTTTGCGGGCCAGCAGATCGACGATGCGGCCCTTGCCCTCGTCGCCCCACTGCCCGCCAACCACGACGATGATAGGCATGGCAGACACAACTCCGGGCCCCCGTTTGCCGGGGGCCCGTTGCCGTAGTTTACACAATCCCATGACGCGGGGCTATTCCCCCCGGGCACAGGGGGCAGGATTCCTCCCTTTCCCCGATTCATGCCGGGGCGGGAAGGCGCGAAGATCGGACCAGTGATTCTCTTCCGCCGCAGGCAGCCCGCACCGCCGGCCGAGCCGGAGCGCCCTTCCTTTGGGGAGTGGCTCATCCGCCAGTTCACCGGTGGAGAGCCGGCTTCGGCGCTCTCGTTCCAGCGGCTCGAGCGCGTCTGCAGCAATGCCGGCCTGTTGCTCTGCGGGGCCGCGTACGCGCGCCCCGAGGCGTTCCGCGAGAGTGCCCCGCGGCTCAACCGGCGAGAGGCCGGGGTGGTGGCCCGCCGCACGGCGGACGGTTTCAAGGCCTCCTTGGCGGACCGGGCGAACACGGTCCTGGCGTGGCCGTGGGATCACATGGCGACATCGATCGCGTGGACGGGGACGCGGGAGGGGGACGTTTCGGAGGCGCGGCTGGGCCGGGCGCTGACCGAAATCGGCACGGCCTACGCGCTGGTGCATCGTGAGCAGCTGGCCGCCGTGGTCGATCTGTGGCAGCAGGTGGCCGCGGGGCTCAACGGGGATGCCCCGCCACCGGACATGCTGGCGATGGGGAGCGACATGCTCAGGGCATTCGAGGCGGCGATGGAGGCGCCTGGAACCTAATTTGGGGCCGGGGGTGGTGGAAACTGGAAGTCGTCGCCGCCTTCCCGGAGCTGTTCGAGGAGCTTTCGCGCCATTTCGTCCATTTGCTCGGCGGTAATGCCCATGCGTTCGAGCGTGGTGCGGATGAGCCGCTGGACCTCTTCCACGTCCTGGCGGATGAGCGCTTCGGCCAATTCGAGCTGGGTTTCGATGGCCAGGAAGCGTTCGCGGCGCTCGGTTTCGTTTTCGGTGGCGAGGATGGTGGACATGAGCCGGGTGAAGAGGGTGGTGGTGCGGGCGATGCGGATGCGGTCGTCGTGGTGGGGAGGGAAGTCGCCCGTGACCGCCACTTCGAGGCCGGTGCGCTTGTCGGTGGCGGCGTACTGTTCGGGCATGGCTTCATCAGAATACGGTAAGATCGCCGTTCCCGCCGCCCGGGGTACTGGCGGGGAGGTAGCCGCAAGGGGGAAGATGGCGGGAACGGGGTGTTTCGGCGAGATGGGAGTGCGATAAGGCGTGCAGGATTCGTTTTCCCTGCCACGGCTCCGGGATGCGGACAGCCAGCAAGCTCTCGAACTGGATGAGCTGGCGGGGCGCGCTGCCCAGGGCGACCGCGCCGCATTTGAGCGGATCTACAACCTCCTCGTCGACGACCTCTACCTGTACGTGCGCGGCCAGTGCCGGAACGACACGGTCGCTGAGGATCTTGTCGCCAACGTGTTCCTGAAGGCGTGGCGCTCGGCGAAGGGCTACCGCCCACGTTCGAACACGTTCCGGCGCTGGATCTTCACCATCGCGCGGAACGAAGTGCGTGATTATTGGCGGTCGGCACAGCGCACGCTGCCAATGGTAGAGTTTGACATCTCCGACGAACGGCATGCCGAGGTGGAGGCCGACCCGGTGGAGACACGCCGGCTTGTCCGGATGGCGATGGAGAGCCTCACGGAGGAGCAGCGCCAGGTGGTCGCGCTCAGGTATTTCAGCAATAAGACGCACGAGGAGATTGCGGCGATCCTGGGCAAGCGCCAGGGCGCGGTGCGCGCACAGCTGATGCGGGCACTGCGCCAGATGCGGAAGGTGATGGGCGATGTTGCGCCGTAGGCCAGACAACACCTTCGAGTACCGCGATATCGAACGCGTGCTCTACGCCAGCGCGCCGAACACGCTCTCGCCGGAGCGCAAGGAGGCGCTGCGGCTCCGCATTTTCTCGCAGCTGGGCGCGCAGGACGAGGCAAGGCCTGGCCTGGCCGGGACGGCGCGGGAGCGCTGGATTGCGATACCGGTGGGAGTGGGCATCGCCGCCACGGTGATCGCGGGGACGAGATACCTGCTGGACCAGCGCGGACCGGCGGGGGATGACTCGCTGGTGGCGGTGGCCTCGGGCGCCGTGACGGTGGACGGGATCAGTGGCGTCCCTGCCGCGGCCGACCAGCGGATCGCGGCGACCGGTCCGTCGTGGGTGGCGGTCGGCGAGAACGTTCGCGTCGGTCTCGAGGATGGGGCCGCGTTCCGGTTCGCGACATCCGGGGATCGGCTGGCGTTGTTGCTGGAGAGCGGGCGCCACCACATCGTTTCGAACGAGCCGCTGCTGGAAGTGCGTGGGGGCCGGTGGGCGGCGCGCATGACTGGCCCCGGTGTGCTCGAAGTGAGCATCCACCAGTGGTACACGTCCATCGCGGCGATCGAGGGCGAAGCGGTTGTGCAACACGCCGGGAGCAGCTTCCTCCTGCGCGCGGGCGACCCGCCGCTGCTGGTGATGAATGGCCCGGCCGGTGACCCGGCAAGGGGCGCGCCAGACATGAGCGATGGGCCCGGGGCAACGGACAGCGAACCGGGGCCAGGGGGCCAGGGTGGGGCGGCGCATGGTACCCCGGACGATTCGGATAGCGATGAAGCGGAGGCGGAACCAGTCCCGGCCGCGGACGCCGGACAACCGTCGGCAGCCGGGGAACAACCGGCGCCGGAGCCTCCTGTTACCGGCGAGGACGGCGCCCAGGGCAGCAGCCCGGATGCGGCCGGCACGCCCGGCGGCCCACCAGCGGGAGCGCCACCATCCGGCGTTCCGCCCATCGAGGAACCGCCGGTCGATCCTCCGCCGGGGGCGGGACATGGTCCCCAGGGCGACCCGCCCGGGCAGGGGCACGCCGGCGAGCCGCCCGCGGGCGACCCACCCGGGAACCCGGGGCAGGGTAGCCATCCTGGTCAGGGTGAGGACCCGGGACAGGGGCAGCCGCCCGATTCGCCGGGCGCCAGCGGCAGCGCGGGCCCACCAGGGAATCCCGGTGGACACCCGCCTGGCGGACCTCCAGGCAAGGCGGGCGAGGGGCAGGACCAGGGCCGTGGCCAGGGGACCGAGCAGCAGGCAGGCGCCGGGGACGACACCGGTGAGCCGCCTGGCCAGGAAACGACGGCCCCGCCCG
>DAOKYT010000044.1:7926-22855 GCA_035326025.1 Tepidiformaceae bacterium | reverse complement strand
GGCCAGGAATGATCAGTCCTTCGCGCGCGGCGGCGGGGCATCCGGCGCGAGCGAGCAGGTGTGCGAGGCAGCTCGGGCTGGGTCATTCCGGCCATTCCCGCGAGTATCCTCCGCCGCGCCCCGCCTGCCGATGGCCTCCTGGTCGCCAGCGGGTCCCCCGAACGGCCCGCCGGGCCCCCGTGCGCCGGGCCTCTGCTACGCTTGTTCAAGCCTCCCGCGGAGCTGCCCGTGTCTCTTCGCCTCTACTCGTCACTCGGCCGGGAGATTCGAGAGTTCCGGCCAGTTTCGCCCGGCCGCGTCTCGATGTACGTCTGCGGTGTCACCCCCTACGACGTGACCCACCTCGGCCATGCCTTCTCCTACGTCCAGTTCGATACGCTTCGCCGCTACCTGCTGTTCCAGGGGTACGAAGTCCGCTACGTCCAGAACGTCACCGATATCGACGACGACATGATCATGGTCTCGAAGCGCCAGGGCGGACGCCCGATCCCGGAAATCCGGGATGAAAACGATGCCATCTTCCGTACTGACCTCGACCGCCTCAACGTGCTCCGGCCATCCGCGTATCCGTTTGCGACCGGCCACATCCCGGAGATCATCGAGACGACTGCCCGGCTCATCGAGCGTGGCAATGCCTACGTGGTCGATGGCGATGTGTTCTTCGAGGCCGGGTCGTTCCAGCGCTACGGCCGCCTCAACGGCGTGACGCTTGCCGAGCTCGGCAAGCGTGAGAATCCCGAGTCGAAGCGCGCCCACAAAAAACGCGGGCCGCTCGACTTCCTGCTCTGGCAACAGGTTGACCCTGGCGACCCGAGCTGGGAGAGCCCCTGGGGCCCGGGACGCCCCGGATGGAGCATCGAATGCACCGCGATGTCCGTGACGCACCTGGGCACGCAGATCGACATCCACGGCGGCGGCCACGACCTCATCTATCCGCACCACGAAAACGAGATCGCGCAGGCTGAGTGTGCCTACGGCGTCGAGCCGTTCTGTGGCTGGTGGTTACATAACGGGATGCTCCAGCTCGACGGCGTGAAGATGAGCAAATCACTGGGGAACCTCGTGCTCGCGCGCAACCTGATGGCGGCGTACGACCCCGATCACCTGCGCCTCTACCTTCTGAGCAACCACCTGCGGTCCGACGCCAATTACCACGAGGGAGACCTCGACGCCCTCGGCGAGCGCTATGGCCGGCTCAAGAGCGCCGCCATGCGCGACGACGCGGTGGCGACACCCGCCGACGGACCGATCCTGCGGGCCTTCCGGGCAGCAATGGACGCTGATTTCGACGTACCAGGAGCGCTGGACGTGCTCGATGAGGCCGCTGGCCGCGTCCAGGCCGGTGTGTCGGACCCGCGCGAGCCGGCCGAAATCCGTGCCGCGCTGGGCGTCCTGGGATTCGCCTTCGCCGGCGCGCGCGGGCCCGCCAACGGCGACCTCAGTCCGTAAGGCGTTTCGCTGGCCCGGGGTCTCCCTCACCTGGGTGTGGAGCCCCTCGTTTCGCCGGCGGCCGAACCGGGGATGGTCCTGGTCCACGATGTCGCCGTGCGGCAGTGGCTGCCCCTCGCGCGCCATCCGCCGGGGCTCTCCTGTCTCCCCGGCCGGGGAGGTGACGCAGGTCGCTGAGCAGTCACTCAGTTGTCACGTTTGTCACCTTCACCGCCTGGCCACCCGGCCACGCGGGGTGCACTGGGGCTGGCACACCGGTGATCTGAATCTGCGAAGGCGCATTCCGGGGCCGGCGCGGTCCCGTTGTGGCCGTTCACCGAAACCCCGGCGCGAGGCCACCGAACGCGCCTGCTGCCACCAAATCGCAACGAACGCGCCGATTGGCGCTGTCACCGCGACAGATTCGCGCCGATAAGTAAGGTGAAATGAAAGGCCGAGCCAATTCCCACGCACGCGAGAGCGTGTTCATCGGCGTGATGTGCGCCGCCGGCATCGCCGCGTTTATCGCGGCCTTCACCATCCAGCGAGTCGACGAGCCGTTCGCGCTTGGCGCCGTGGTGCTGCTGGCTGCCCTGACCGAGGGCCTCTCGGTGCGCCTGTACTACGACGGGCGCGTTTCGGTGAGCTTCGTCGGCACATTGCTTGCGGCGATGCTGTTCGGCCCTCCCGGAGGCGTACTCGCGGCCGCGAGCATCGCGCTGACCGGCTACGTGGTCGCCGGGCGCAATACCCGCAAATTGGCGTTCAACTTCGGCCACGAGGTGCTCTCGGGGTTCCTCGCGGCGGCGTTCCTCGCCGCGATCGGCGTCGCCGGCGGCGACCACACCATCCAGGAGCCGTTCTGGGCGCTCTTCGGCGGCGTGAGTGGAGCCGCAATCCTCTTCACGGTCGACGCATGGCCCGTCTCCGCCATCATCGCCCTCACCTCGGGACGCTCGCTCAAGGCCGCGTACCGCGAGAATTTCGCCTGGCTGCTGCCCCATTACCTCGTTCTCGGCGTTGTGGGCGGGGGGCTCGCCGTCATCTACGGCGAACTCGGCATCGCGGCCATCCTTGTCCTGGTGCTGCCGCTTCTCCTCTCGCGCTACTCGATCTCCCAGTTCGTGGAACGGACGCGTGAGAACGTGATGCGGCTCGAACGGTCGAACCAGCAACTCCAGAGCGCCTTCATCGAAATCCGCGACATGTCGAACGAGCTGAAGGATGCCTATACCGGCACGCTCGAGTCGCTGGTCACCGCGCTCGATGTGCGCGACCAGGAGACGCGAGGCCACTCGGTCCGCGTTGCCCAGCACTCGCTCGATATCGCCCGGCTGCTCGGCATCAACACGGAAGAAGAGCTGCTCACGGTCTACCGCGGTGCCCTCATGCACGATGTCGGCAAGATCGGGGTACCGGACGCGATCCTGCTCAAACCGGCAAAACTCACGGAAGAAGAGTGGGAGTTCATGCGCAGGCACCCGGCCCTCGGGTATCGCATTCTCGCCCAGGTGCCCTACCTCCGGCCCGCCGCGAAGATCGTGCTGGCTCACCACGAGCGGTGGGACGGCGATGGCTATCCGCGCAAGCTCAAGGGCGAAAACATCCCCCTCGGCGCGCGCATCTTCGCCCTGTGCGATACCTACGACGCGATTATTTCCGACCGGCCGTACCGGAAAGGACAGTCGCCAGAGGCGGCGCTGGCTGAGATACTGCGCTGCGCGGGGACGCAATTCGACCCAAAGGTTGTCGAGGCCTTCGAAGCAGCGTTCCCACGGTGGCGGGAGGAAGATCACGACGCGAACCGGCGTCCGCTCTATCTTCCTGCCTGGAGGCAGGAACCGGATGCGCCAGGAAGAGCGGCGAGCTAGAACGCGCGCCGCTTTGTTGAAAGCGGCGGCGGAAGCGTTCGCCATACGCGGCTACGACGGCGCATCGGTCGACACCATCGCCGCCTCGGTCGGGCTCTCCAAGGGCGCCGTCTACGCCAACTTCCCCAACAAGCTCGACCTTTACCTGGGCACACTCGATGCGCTGATGGCCCAGGCAGAACTCCGGACGGAGCGCGTTGCCGCCGCACTGCGCGAAGGCCAGGACCCCCTCGGCGCCAGCCAGCGGTACTTCGGACTCGGGGGAGACGCCGCCCACGCGGCGCTCGTGAGCGTGCTGTGGCGGACGGCGATCGAGCACCCGGCGGTCCGCTCCGTGCTGGAGCAACACCTGGAGCGGCGCAGGGGTCTGCTGGCACGAGCCGCGGTGGACGCCGGCGGCAACCCAACCGAAGCGCTCCAAACCGCCAGTACGATCGAGCGGCTTATCGACGCGGAGATCCTCTACCGCCAGCTCCATGAGGTTGCTGGCCAACGCGCCGTCTCCTGAATCCGCGGTTCTTTGAGACACGGAGAAGGCGGGCCTTTCGGCCCGCCTTCCCGTTGTGATGTGCTCCCGTTACCAGCTGATGGTGAGGGCCGGGACAGCCGTCGAAACGACCGCCACCGCCGCCAGGGCACCAACTACGAGGAGCGTCCGGAGCCTAGCCATAGGCACCTCCCGCGTAATCCGGCCGTTTGCCGACCGGCCGGTATGTAATACCCGGCGTGGCGGAACGGTGTCAATACCGTGGACGTATCGTTGCGACGTTTTAGATTCAATGGCGAATGTAAAAAGTGCGTGCTAGAGGAAATTAGCCCCGGGGCACTTCGCGCCGGTGGATACTGAGCCCGAGCTGGAGCTCTTCGATGAGCGCTTCGGCTAGCTCCCGTTCTTCGTCCCCGGGGATTTCTCCACGCCAGGCTTCGAGGGCCAGTTCGGCCAGGCGGTTCGCCCCCAGTACCCGTTCGGCGTCGGCCAGTTCCTCGGCGCGAGCCGCCTGGTGCTGGATGATCCGGTCGCGAAGGATATCGCGCACCTTCTCGTCGGCGGCCATTCGCGCCTCCGCGTCGGAAAGCGGCGGCAACCGCCGGGTGGCCAGCATTCTCGCGCGGGTGCCGATAGGGTCGTCCTCGGGAGCCTGTGCGAAGTCCTCCTGGTGCAGCCAGCGCCGGAAAATCTCCCGTCCTACGGCGCCGCTGAAGAGCGACTCGGGGTAGCTCCGGAACTGGTGCCTCAGGTGCGGGTAGCGCAGCAGGATCGCCAGCAACACATCTTCGGCGGTGACCGGCGCTTCCGCCGGCCGCTGCGCCGGACGGGCGAACCGGCCGGGCGTGCTCGCACGGATGCGTTCCAGCACGGCTTCCTCGCTCACCCCGAGGTGCCTGGCCACGCGTTGCACGTACATCGCGCGCTCGACGGGGTCGCGAACGGCGACGAGCACCGGACGCAGCCTGTCGACGACCGCGCGGGCCTCCATGGGCGATTGCGGCCGCTCGGGGCCCATGATGCGCCGCAGCAGGAATTCGGCGAACGGTAGCGCCTGGTCGATGGCGCCACGCCACGTATCCGGGGCATCCCGGGCAATCTCGTCCGGGTCCTTACCGGGGGGCAAGGGCGCGACACGGAGGTCCATGTCGGCGGCGCCGGCAATCGCATCCGCCGAGCGGGCGGCCTGCGCCATGCGCTCCGGCGTATCGAGCCCGAGGAAGAGCCCGCCGGCGCGCTCGGCCGCGGCGAGCCCCGCGGCATCGGGGTCCATCGCCAGGACCACCCGCCGGGCGAAGCGGCGCAGCAGCCGCGCGTGCGCCTCGGTCAGCGATGTGCCCATGGTCGCGACGACGTTGCGGAACCCCGCCTGCCACGGGCCGATGACATCCATGTAACCCTCGACCACCACCACCGTGCCGGTTTCCCGGATGCCCGCGGCGTTGTGTTCGAGCCCGAACAGGGTCCGGCCCTTGTCGAAGAGGTCGGTCTGCGGTGAGTTGAGGTACTTTGGCTCTTCGCCATGCAGCCCACGCCCGCCCATCGCGACGAATTCCCCCCGTTCGTTCGCGATCGGGATGATCACGCGGCCCCGGAACCGGTCGTACGGTTCGCGACCGTCCTCGCCTTCGACCAGGAGCCCCGCGTCGATCATGTCCCGGTCTTCGTACCCCCGATTGCGCAGGAAGTCGCGCAAACCTCGCCACCCATCCGGGGCCCAGCCGATGTGCCACGCCTTGATCGTGTCCGCGGCGAGCCCCCGCTTCTGGACGAGGTACTCGCGGGCGGCCTGGCCCTCCTCCGCATCGAGGCAACGCTCGTAGTGGTCCACGGCCGCCGACATGAGCGCGGACAGCCGCTCGGCGTGGCTGCGCCGCCGGCCGTCTTCCGCGCTGAGCTGGATGCCTGCCTCGGCGGCGAGCAGCCGGAGTGCATCCCGGAACTCGACGTTCTCGCGCTTCTGGACGAACGAGAACAGGTCGCCGCCCTCGCCGCAGCTGCCGAAACAGCGCCACGTGCCCCGTTCGGGAAACACGTAGAACGAAGGGGTCTTCTCCGTGTGGAACGGGCACAGGCCCTTGAAGCTGCGGCCCGACTTCTGGAGATGGGTCACCCGCCCGATGTATTCAGCCAGGTCGATTTGCCGCTTGATCGCTTCGACGACGTCCATCACGTCCCATGGTACGGTGCCGTCCGTGGCAACGGCCGGGGCGGCCGGCGCGCGGCGGCCGGTCTGAACCGAAGGGCCGGGGTTACGTCACGGCCCGAGCTGGATCTCCCGGGAGTCCTGCACCTGCCCGCCGGCCAGCACCTCCACGAGGGCGGTCCCCGAGGCGCCGGGACTCGTCACCTGGATCGTCGATGACTGGTCCTTGGCCAGGGCCAGCGTGGCGGCATTGCTGATCGTCTGCGACCCCTGGCTTACCCGGACGGTGATGGCGGTGGCGCTCAGCGCGCCGCCGTTGTTGCGGATAGTGACCGAGATCTGGTTCCCCGTGACAGTCGCCGACTCGATCACGATCTCGGGGGATTCCTGCGGTGGAAGGAGCACGAAGGTCGCGACGTTGTTGTCTTCCCGGAGCTCCCGTACCGCGTCCATCGGGTCGACCGTGACGACGGCCCGCTTGCCCTGGGTCGTGATTGGCGGATTCACTTCGAACTCCAGGCTTGCGGCGCCACCGTTCGCGTCCATCGACGCATCGATGACCAGCTCTTGTTGCGGGACATCTCCGCCACCCACGGCCACCACCACGGGCCCGTTGTAGGCGTTGTTGCTCACGTTCGAGACCGTGACGCGTAGCAGCGACCCGCCGTCCACGAGCACGGCATTGGTCGGCACGAAGTCGGGTGCGTTCGGCCCCGGGGAGGGGCTGACGCTCGGCGATGGCTCTGGGGTTGGCTCCGGTGTTTCGGTGGCCGTGGGCGCCGGGGTCGGCGTCACGTCGCGGGTCTGCACGAGGTCGAGCGTGTCGAGCGGGTCGATGGCGCTCCGCCTTGCCCAGCGCGGCTCCTGGCCACCTGCCTCTACCAGCAGCCACTCCAGCGAGCGGCTCTTCCCCACGATGGTGACCTCCTCGCCGGCCTTGAGCGTCCCCGCCTCGGCGAAGTCCTCGCCGGGCCCGGCGCGCAGCGTCGTGTCGGCGACGGCCCGGCCCTTGATGCTCTGGGGGCGTTCGCCGACGGACTCAACGCCATAGACCCGGACCTTCGGGGAGTCCTTGGTCGCGCCCGACGAAGAGGTGACGCGGACGAAGAACTCATACGTCCCCGTCTGCTCGAACAGGAGGCGCAGCGTTGCCACGTACCGGTTGTCATCCGGCGTCTCGGTCACGTCGACCGAGTCGACAGGCCGGTCGCCAACGAACAGCTCGAACCGGACGATGGGTTCGGAGGCCGTGGCCTGCACGACGACATCCTCCGGTTCGCCGATGTAAATGCGCTTGTCCCCTGGTGGCGAGTCCACCTGCACGTCGAAGCGAGCGCTGCCGCCGGTTCCGCCGTCATCGCCGCCCCCGTTTACGACGCTGAAAAGCAGGAAGACCACGATCCCGCCGACCAGGGCCGCCAGCGCCACGAAGACATAAAACAAGGGCTGACGTGCCGGCGGGACATCGTCGTACTCGCCGTAGTAGGGCTCGCCGTATTCGTCGTAGTCGTCGTCATACCCTTCGTCGTAGTCGTCTTCAGCGTCCGAGTCCTCCTCGGCGGGGTACGCGCCGACGGTTGCCGCGCCGATGTAGACATCGCCCGCCGGGGGTGGCGGCGGTGGCGGATACGTCGCGCCAATGACTGGCTCATCGTCGGGGTAGCTATCGTACCGATCACTCATGGCGGGTCTACCCGAGTATCTGGCCGCCTCAACGTGCGAGCAATCAGGGTCAGCGATACATAACGATTCGGGAAAGCTCAAGGAGCGGTTTCAGAGTGCCAGCCTTCCGCCTCGCGGCAGCCGAGTTCGCGGGCGAGGCGGATCGCGTACCGGTCGGTCATGCCGCTCACATAGTCCGCCGCGCGGCGCTCGACCGGGTCGTCCGGAAGCGAGTAGTCGGGGGAAATCCCCTCCGGGTACCGGACGAAGTGGTCAAACAGGAAGCGCACGATCCGCTTCCCGCGCTCCGCCTCCTGGCGGGTGGAATCGTACAGGTAGACCCGGCGGAACATGAACTCACGCAGCTCATTCGCGGCGGCGTGGATGCGCGGGCTGAACCGGATGCTCGCTTCGCCGGGCCCGCCGGTTGCCCCCCAGCTCGCCTCGACGATGTCGCAAATCAGCGTGTTCAGCCGCTCGGAG
Organism: Tepidiformaceae bacterium; assembly: GCA_035326025.1. Lineage (GTDB taxonomy): Bacteria > Chloroflexota > Dehalococcoidia > Tepidiformales > Tepidiformaceae > Amarobacter. The sequence goes on along the minus strand of DAOKYT010000044.1, from coordinate 14,778 downwards.
TGGGTCCGGCCGATCTCTGTCCGGGCAACGAGCGGCAGGTCGTCCTCGCTGATCAACCCGGCCCGGATGGCGTCGAGGATGTCGTGGTTCACGTAGGCGATGGCGTCCGCCGTTTTCACCACCTGGCCCTCCAGGGTGGCGGGGACACCCCAACCCTCCGCGAAGATATCTTCCCTGGCCTTCGAACTCTTCTCGATGGCGTCGAGCACCTCGAAGGTCAGGTTCAAGCCCTGGCCGCCATGTTCGAGCTTATCGAGGACGCGCACGGACTGGTGGTTGTGGCGAAACCCGTCCGGCAGGCACTCGGCGAGCGCTTCCTCGCCCGCGTGCCCAAAGGGGCCGTGGCCGATGTCGTGTCCGAGCGCCGCCGCCTCGGCCAGGTCCTCGTTCAAGTTCAGCGCGCGCGTGATCGTCCGGGCCACCTGGGCGACTTCGAGCGTGTGCGTGAGGCGGGTAACGTAATGGTCCTGGGCGGGCGCAATGAACACCTGGGTCTTGTGCTTCAGCCTTCGGAACGCCTTTGTGTGCAGGATCCGGTCCCGGTCTCGCTGGTAGTCGGTCCGGACTGGCGAAGGGGCTTCGGGGCGCGACCTCCCGCGGGAGGTCGCGCTGCGCGCGGCAAAGGGACTGAGCCGTTGCTCGTTGCCTTCCAGCCGGCGGCGTACCACATGGAGGTCCACACGCCAATTCTAGGGCGACTCGCGCCAACGGATGTCGCACGCCCTCCGGCGCCTGCCGTGCACACACGCTGGCAGCCAGGCCGCATCCGGCCGCCCGGCGACCTGGCCCGAATCCGGGAGCGGGTTAGCTCGCCGGGGCCCGGCCCAGCTTCACCTCGGCATTCGCGATGATCTCGCGGGTCTGGTCGAGCATGTCGGGGCTCACACTCACGCTCGTAATCCCCCATTCGACGAGCTTCTCCGTGACCTCGGGGTACACGCTCGGCGCCTGCCCGCAGATCGAGGCGGTGATGCCCCGCCGCCGGGCGACCGACACAGCGGTTTGAATCGCCGCCATCACCGCATCATTGCGCTCATCGAAGGTGTCGGCGAGCGCCTCGCTGTCGCGGTCGATGCCGAGCACGAGCTGCGTCAGGTCGTTCGACCCGATCGAGATCCCGTCGATGCCCACATCGATGAACTTGTCGAGGATGATGACGTTCGATGGTACCTCGACCATCATCCACAGTTTGAAGTCATCGCTGCGGACAAGGCCTTCCTCGGCGAGCAGCTGCTTGACACCCTTGAGTTCGGCCGGAGTGCGGACAAACGGGATCATCACGTAGAGGTTCTTGTATCCGGCGCGAACCTGCTTGATGGCCTCCACCTCGAGCCGGAAGATATCGGGCTCGCGGATGTACCGGCTGGCGCCGCGGTATCCGATCATCGGGTTCTCTTCGTTGGCCTCGAACTCGGCGCCCCCGCGCAGATTCGCATACTCGTTCGTCTTGAAGTCCGTGAGCCGGTACACCACGGGCCGGGGGTTGAACGCCCGGCAAAACTCGGTCAGGCCCTCGGCGATCTGGCGCGTGTACTCCCCGGGCCGGCCTTCCTGGATGAACTTCCGCGGGTGTGTCCCGATCTGCGCGACGATGAACTCGGCGCGAAGCAGCCCCACACCGTCGACGTTTCGCTTCGCCACTCGCTCGGCGAGCTCGGGTTCCGCGAGGTTCACGTAGAGCTTCGTCGTCGTCTGCAATGCCGAGGCCTGGGCATAGCGCTCCTTCTGCCGCTCGTACCAGGCGAGCCGCGCCTCGGCACGCCCCTCATAGATCTTGCCGGCCGATCCGTCCACCGTAACGAGCCGGTCCTCCCCGAGGCTGGTGGTTGCCCCACCGACGCCGACCACGCAGGGGATGCCCAGTTCGCGGCTGACGATGGCCGCATGGCAGGTCCGCCCGCCACGCTCCGTGACGATCGCCGAGGCGCGCTTCATTGCCGGGACGAAGTCCGGGGTCGTCATTTCGGCGACAAGGACGTCGCCCTCTTTCACGGCGCCGATCTCGTTTGGGTCATGAACCACGCGAACGACGCCCACGCCGACGCCGGGGCTGGCCGGCTGGCCGGCGAGGAGCACCGGCGCGGTCTCTTCCTCGCCCAGGTCCTCGTCCGCGTGGCCCACGCGCATGGTCGTGACCGGCCGGGCCTGGGTGAGGTAGAACTTTCCGCCCTCGTAGGCCCATTCGATGTCCTGGTGCGAGCCGTAGTGTTCTTCGACGGAGCGGCCGATGCGGGCAAGCTCGCGGATCTGGTCGTCGGTGAGCTTTTGCGCTTCGCGCAGGTGTTCTGGCACGGGCAGCCACGCGTTCGCGCCTTCGTGGCCGCCATCGGAGTGCGCCGCCCGGGCGATCATCCGGTCCTGCGGGGTCACGGTCTTGTCGAGGATCTGGAGAGACTCCTTGTGGACCAGGTACAGGTCTGGCGAAATTTCGCCTGAGACGATGCCTTCGCCCAGTCCGTAGACTGCTTCGATCGTGATCTTCGTCGCGTCGGAAGTCACTGGTTCGACGGTGAACATCACGCCCGACTTCTCCGACTGCACCATTTTCTGGACTGGCACCGCCAGGCCGACCTTCATGTGGTCGTAGCCGGCCTCTTCGCGGTAGAAAATAGCGCGCCCTTCGAACAGCGACGCCCAACACGCCTGGACGGCCCGGACGACGTTGTCGGCCCCAACCACGTTGAGGTAGGTGCTCTGCTGGCCCGCGAAGCTGGCATCGGGCAGGTCTTCGGCCGTCGCCGAACTGCGGACCGCCACCGGGCCACCGCCCAGTTCCCGATAGGCTTCCTTGATTTCATCGGCCAGGTAGGCCGGCATCGGCGCATCCATGATGCGCCTGCGAATGTTGGCGGCGCGCTCATTCAGCGCTCTTGTATCGTGAACATCGAGCCCGAATAATTCCTTCTTGATGAACGGCTCAAGCCCGCTCTGATGGATGAAGCGGAAGTAGGTGTCGGCCGTGACCACAAATCCCGGGGGCACGGGGATAGATGCCCGGGTGAGTTCTCCGAGGTTCGCTCCCTTGCCGCCAACGAGGCCAAGATCCTCGCGGCCGACTTCAGAGAACCACACCACCGAACGCGTTACACTAACCAAATCTGCCTATACCTCCGCGCACCGCGCATAGTGCAGACCGATGGCTTCGGTCGACCGATTATAGACCGGAAGCGGCATTTGGCGCGCCCCTCCGATCGGACCGGACATCCCGACCCCATTGGTCCTTACTCCACCGTCACCGTCTTGGCGAGATTCCGCGGCTGATCCACGTCGCACCCACGCTGCACTGCCACGTAGTACGCGAGCAGCTGTAGCGGCACGGAGGCCACGATGGGCTCAAGCAATTCCGGCACCGCGGGAACGGTTATCGCCGCGTCGGCGAGCCTCGCCAGCTCGTCGTCGCCCTCGGTCACCAGTGCGGTCACCTCGCCGCCCCGTGCCTGAACCTGCTCAATGTTCGAAACCATCTTCGACCGCAGCGCGCTGCCCGTCGCGATGGCGATCGTGGGGAAACCGGGGTCGATGAGCGCGATGGGGCCGTGCTTCATCTCCCCGGCGGCATATCCCTCGGCGTGAATGTAGCTGACCTCCTTCATCTTCAGGGCGCCTTCCATGGCCGCCGGGAAGGCGAGGCCTCGCCCAAGGAACAGCAGATGCTGGGTAGTGGCGAACCGCTTCGCCAGGCGGCGGTAGGTTGGCGCCTGGAGCAGGATCCGGGCCACCACTTCGGGCAGCCGCGACAGTTCGTTCATGCGCTGCTGCAGTTCCTCCGGCCCTATCCGTCCCTTCGCCATCCCGAGCTTCAGCGCCAGGCCATAAAGGGCTACAACCGAAGCGGTAAAGCACTTGGTGCTGGCCACGCCCCGCTCCAGGCCGGCACGCGTATAGACCGTGCCCTCGGCGACGCGGGTGGTTTGCGCGCCTTCCGTGTTGCAGATCGTCACCTGGAGCGCACCTTTCGCCCTGGCTACCGCCATCGCCTCCAGCACGTCCACCGTCTCGCCCGATTGGCTCACCGAGATGACCAGCGTGTTGGGGCCCAGCACCGGGTTGCGGTAGCGGAACTCGCTGGCGTTGTCGGTCTCCGCGGGGATGCCGCAGAACTCTTCCACGTAACGCTGGCCGATCATGGCGGCGTGAAGGCTGGTGCCCATGCCGATCAGGACGACCCGCTCCACCTCTTCGAGCCGGCCGGCTGCCGGCCCAAGGTCGTCGAGGTAGAGCTCCGCCGGGTCCAGGGTGCCGAGGCTCCAGATGGTGTCGGAGAGCGCCTCCGGCTGTTCCATGATCTCCTTGAGCATGAAGTGCGGATACTGGCCCTTCAACGCGCTCACGGGGTCGATTGGGATCCGTTTCCGGAGAATATCCACCGGCGCGCCCGAGGCATCGATGAAGGTGGCGCCGTTCCGGTCGACCCGCGCCAGCTGCTGGTCGGCCAGGAACGCCACATCCTGCGTGAGCGGCAGGACAGCGGCGAGGTCACTGGCCAGCATCATCTCGCCATTGCCATAACCGACGACCACACCGCCGGCATTGCCAACGCGCGCGGCGACCATGGCGCCGGGTTCGCGGTCGGACATGGCCACGATGGCCTGCGAGCCCTGGAGGCGTAGCGCCGTTTGCCGGAGCGCCTCCAGCAGCGATTCGCCCGCCTTCACGCGGTCCTCCATCAGGTGGGCAATAGTCTCGGTGTCGGTTTCGCTGCGGAACGCGTGGCCCGCCGCGATAAGCTCCGCGCGCAGCCCGGCATAGTTCTCCACGATCCCGTTGTGGATGACCACGACTTCGCCGTTGCAGCTCAGGTGAGGATGGGCGTTCTGGTCGCTTGGCTTTCCGTGGGTCGCCCAGCGGGTGTGGCCGATGCCGGTGGTGGCCGCTCCGGCACTCCCATTGAGCGCGGATTCGAGGTTGCTGATTTTGCCCTGCCGCTTCGTGATGTGGAGGCCCGTGTTCGCCGGGTCGAGCACGGCGATACCGGCAGAGTCGTAGCCGCGGTATTCAAGGTCCTTGAGCGCGCGCAGCAGGACCGGGATCGCGGGCCGTTCGCCCGCGTATCCAACGATTCCACACATGGTGATGGACTCCTCTGTGCCAGGGCTCCCCCGTGGGAGCAGGCGGCAGCACGCAGGACGCCCCAACGGGCGCAAACAAATCGTTCCAACAGAGGGACGATGGAAGAGCAAGAGGGGGTGCGAACCCCTGGCACCCGGACCACCTTTGTCAGCCAGTTGCCTGTGCTGGTTTGTGTGCGTCCTTCGGCTGTGCCTGCCGGGGGGCCATCCGCCGAGTCTTTCGATACTGCCCCCGCCTCGTCATCCGCCGCACGGGCGGACCTGGCGCTTGATGTTGCTGCTCTGTGCGTGCCGTGAGTGGTTGTGCGGGCGAGTCACCTCCTGCGCGGGCACCTGCACCGAATGTTGCCCACGCCCCGGCCGATGGTCAACTCTCCGCGCGGGGAATACCGGCGAATCCGAGGAAGTCCTCTTCCCAATCGAGCACCGCCCGGATGAGCGGAGCCTCGAGGCCGAACGGCTCCGCGCGGATGCCGCGCAGCCGGAACTCGTCCTCGAGCAGCCGCGCGATTTCGTCGAGGGGCCGCGTGTGGGCCGCCAGTTCGCGCTCGGTCTCGAGGATGAGCTCGATAAGCTCGCCCTGGATCTGATAGCCATCCTCCTGGAGCTGCTCCCAGATCCAGCCAGCGCATTCGGTGAAGAGCTCTCCCTGGAGCCTGCCTGTGAGGGGCACCTTTCCCATCCTTCTCGCTCGAAAGTCGGCTGTCCCAGCCTATCGGGCCTTCGCCAACCGGGAAATCGGCGGGAGCCTCGGAGGCGCAATGCCAAGTTCACGGCGGATGCGCTTCAGGCGCTGGATGTTCTGCGCGTCCGGGCCGTTCCCGTCGAACCCGGGCACCTCGAGCAGGAAGGGCACGTCGCGAAACGCCGGGTGCGCCATCAATGTCCGGAACCCCGCGAGCCCCAGGTAGCCCTCTCCGATGTTTTCGTGCCGGTCGCGGAACGTCCCGAGCGGCTGCTTCGTGTCGTTCGCATGGACGGCAACCAGACGGCCGAAGCCGATTTCGCGGTCGAACTCTTCCATCGCGGCCGAACAACCGTCGCTGGTCGCGAGGTCGTAGCCCATCGCGTAAGCGTGGCACGTATCGAGGCAGACCCCGAGAGATGGGTGCTCCCCGAGCGCGCGGATGATCCTCCCGAGTTCCGCGAATTTGCCCCCGATGCAGTTGCCCTGTCCCGCGTTGTTTTCGAGGATGACCAGCGACGGGTTGCGGGGCTCGTCATCGAGCACCTCGGTCAGCATGCGGGCGATCCGCTCCACCATGGCGCCATCGAAGCCGGCGCCGAGGTGGCTCCCCACGTGAAAGATGGTCCCAGCAACACCCATGCGCCCGGCATAGTGCCGGTACGCCTTCAACGAGGCCACCGACCGCGCGAGCAGCGCCTCGTCCTGGCTGCCGAAGTTGATCAGATAGACGCCGTGGAAGAAGGCGGGCATGCCCGCCGCCTCTCTCTGGCGCTGAAAGAGGTCCACCTGCCCGGCGGTGATCTCGGGCAACTTCCATTGCCGTGGCGCCGAGATGAACAGCTGGACCGCTTCGGCACCGATCGCGCGGGCGCGCTCGAAAACCAGGTGGGGTCCACCAGCGCTGGAGACGTGCGCACCGATCCGCATGTCAGCTCTCTCCTGGTCCCGTTGCCGCTGACCCGGGCCGGGCCACCCCCACTATCGCAGGCAACGGGCCGATCTTCACCTGGGCCAGCTCCACCAGTTCGAACCCGGCAGTCAGGATCGCTTCCAGCGTCCGCCGGTTCGGGTAGCGACCCCCAGGGAGTCTCGACC
>DAOKYT010000044.1:0-7826 GCA_035326025.1 Tepidiformaceae bacterium | reverse complement strand
GCGCGAAGCACCCGCCCGGCATCGGGGATGGTGCGGAACACCAGCGCCGCGAGGTCGGTATCAAACGAGTGGTCCACGAAACCGGGCGCCCGGGCGTCGCCCGCGCCTGGCTCGAAGCTGGTAGTGCCGGATTGGTGTGACGCGTTGCCGGCCGGCGCATGTGCGGGCCGGGGTCGACCCGGTGTGCTCGACACACCGGGCAGGTAGGCCCAGTTCGCCCCCAACACTGACTCCCGGTTCGGGGATGGGCCAGCGGGAACCGCCAGTCGTCTGCTCGCGGAACCGGCGCTCGTTCCCGGGCTCGTGGCGGCTCATCCAGTCCCGAAAGGTTGCGAATCCCCGGTGCCGCAAACCGGTCGGGTGGCCGGCTCCTTCATTGACATCGTGCTGTCACCTCCACAGAATCCCGGCAACGCCGCGCCCCGGCGCGCCGGAGGAGCCATGTTCCCGGACGTTCCGCATACTGGATTGCCCCTTTCTGGCCTCGTCGTGATCGACTGCACCATCTGGCAGCAGGGCACCTATGCGACTGCGATGCTGGCGGATTTCGGCGCGAATGTCATCAAGATTGAAGGCCCCGACTCGCCCGACCCGGGCCGCGGCGTCGGCGAGGCGTACTTCGAAAGCCACAACCGCAACAAACGCGGCATCGTGGTCGACCTGAAAACGCCCGAGGGCCGGGAAACCCTCCTGCGCATGGCCGAGAAAGCCGACGTGTTCGTCCAGAACATGCGCCAGGGCGTGATGGAAAATCTCGGACTGGCCTACCCCGACGTGAAGGCGCGGAACCCCGCGATCATCTATGCCTCGGCCTCCGGTTACGGCACCAGGGGCCCGCATCGCCTGTGGCCGGCGATGGACATCCTGGGCCAGGCGCGCGGCGGAACCATGATGACGCAGGGCCCGCCCAACCTGCCGCCGATCTTCTCGTTCACCGGCATGGCCGACCAGGTGGGCGCCATCGCGCTTTCCTACGGCATCCTCATGGCGCTGTGGCACCGGGCCCGCACCGGCGAAGGCCAGCACCTCGACGCCTCATTGCTCGGTGGCCAGGTCATGCTGCAGTCGTTCAACATCACCGGTACGCTCTTTACGGGTGCCGTCCCGCCACGCCGCTCGCGAGAAGAATCCGCACCCCTGTGGAATGTTTACCAGTGCCGCGATGGCGGTTGGATCGCGGTCAGCATGACGCAGGTCGGACGCTGGTGGGCCCCGTTCTGTGAAGCTGTTGGCCGTCCCGACCTGCGCGACGACCCGCGCTTCAACCGGCTGCCCGAGCACTACGAGCACCGGACGGAACTCGTCGCCGAGCTGGACCGGCTGTTTGCCCGGCGCGACCAGTGGGACTGGGTGGAAGACCTCTGCGGTAAGGGGCTCCCCGTGGCGCCGGTGCAGGACTATGGGCAACTCATCCACGACCCGCAGGTGATCGCCAACGAGTACATCGTCGACTATGAGCACGCCTCGGGTGAGCGCCGGAAAATCGTCGGGCCCGCGGTCCAGCTCGAGGGTTCCCCCGGGAGCATTCGCTGCGGCGCACCCGACTTCGGCCAGCACACCGAAGAGGTCCTCCTGGAATTTGGCTTCGACTGGCAGGAGATCGAGCAGCTTCGGCACCGGCGCGCCATCGGCGGGCGCTGAACGCGCGGCCCACATGCGCCCAAGAAAGTGACTCAGCCTCACTTGCGGTTTGCCCCAACTGCGTCTAGGATAGGGGGGTACCCTATTTAGGCTGGAATCCATGACCCCAGAGACGCGCCGCCAGGCCCTCCGACGCATGAAGATCATTGCTGGCCAGGTGCAAGCCCTGCAGAAGCAGCTCGAGGATGACCGCTACTGCATGGATATCCTGGACCTCTCGCTCTCGATCCAGAAAGCGCTTCGGAGCCTCGACGGGCTCATCATCGAAGGCCACCTCCGTACGCACGTCATCGAGATGATGACCGGCAACGAGCAGGAACGGGCCATCGCCGAGCTGCTGCGTCTGTACAGGGTCCAGGGCCCGGCTGAATCGTGAGTACGCACCACCAACAGGAGGATCCCGCCATGGCACACACCATCGAACTCAACGTAACTGGAATGACGTGCGACCACTGCGTCCGCTCGGTCACGAACGCCCTGAAGGACGTCCCCGGTGTCGAGGACGCTATCGTTAGCCTGGAGGAGAAGAAGGCGACGGTCACGGCCGGCGAGGTCGATGTCGCAAAGCTCATTGCCGCGATCGAAGAAGAGGGCTACGCGGCCACCGTCCGCTAGCCTGCGCAAGGAGATCCCACCATGGCAGCCAGTACCAACACGGTCACCCTGGATATCAGCGGGATGACCTGCGCCTCATGCGTCAGGCGCGTGGAGCGGGCCCTCGGCAAGGTTGAGGGTGTCGAGACGGCAAGCGTGAACTTCGCCGCCGAGAACGCCCGCGTCACGCTGGCGGCGCCGGTGCCCGTGGAAGTGCTGGTGGCGGCCGTCGAGAAGGCGGGCTACGCCGCGAAGCCCGCCGACACCTCGAACGACCGCGACCAGGAGCGTGCCGCCCATGCGCGCGGTACGCTCATCCAGCTCATTGCTGGCTCCATCCTCGCCATCCCGGCCATCGTCCTTGCGATGGCGATGGACATCGCCGGGATGCACATCAACGACGACCCCCGGCTCCACGGCTGGATCGTGATGCTGCTCGCCACGCCGGTGCAGCTCGGTCTCGGCTGGAGGTTCTACAAGGGTGCCTACACCAGCCTGCGGCACCTGAACCCGAACATGGACGTGCTCGTGGCGCTCGGCACCACGGTGGCGTTCGTGTACAGCGCCTGGGTCGTCATCGCCGACACTCACGAGCACATGTTCTTCGATGTCAGCGCCGCGGTACTCGTCTTCATCACCATGGGCAAGTATTTCGAGGAGACCTCGAAGGGTGCGGCATCGAGCGCGATCCGTGCGCTCCTTGGGCTGAGCGCGCGTTCAGCCACGGTGATCCGCGATGGCGTCGAGACCGAGGTGCCCATCGAGCAGGTGGCGCGCGGCGACATCTTTGTCGTGCGCCCCGGCCAGCGCATCGCAGTCGACGGCGTCGTCCGCGAGGGCCACAGCACCATCGACGAGTCGATGCTCACCGGCGAGTCGATCCCGGTTGAACGCCGCCCCGGCGAACACGTCATCGGCGGCACCATCAACCAGAACGGGGTCATCCATGTCGAGGCGACGGCCGTGGGCGAAGACACTGCTCTCCGCCGCATGGCCCGCATGGTGGAAGAAGCCCAGGGCTCCAAGGCGCCCATCCAGAAACTCGTCGACCAGGTGGCCGCCGTCTTCGTCCCGGTCGTGATCGTCATCGCCGCCGCGACGTTCCTGGCCTGGGGCCTCGCCGGCGGCAACTGGGAAGACGGGATGGTGGCTGCCGTCGCCGTGCTGGTCATCGCCTGCCCCTGCGCCCTTGGCCTGGCCACACCAACGGCGATCATGGTTGGTACGGGCATGGGCGCTGAGCGTGGCATCCTCATCAAGAATGCCGAGGTCCTGCAGCGCACGCGCAGGCTGAACGCCGTCGTGCTCGACAAGACAGGCACCCTCACCGAGGGCCGCCCGCAGGTCGTCGAGGTCGTCAGCCTTGGCGAACTCACCAACGAACAGCTCCTCGTGCTCGCCGCCACCGCGGAATCGCCCAGCGAGCACCCGCTCAGCCGGGCCGTCGTCGACGCAGCGGTCGATGCCGGGCTCGTTCCCGGCACGGCGTCGAACTTCGAGGCCATCACCGCGCGCGGAGTGCAGGCGATGGTCGATGGGAAGCTGGTACTCGCGGGTAACCTGCGGCTCTTCGAGGAGTATGGGTTCCCGCTCGACCAGGCCTTCCGCGACCGCGTCTCCGCGATGGAGGATGCCGGCCGGACCGTCATCGCCGTCGCCGTCGATGGCCGCATCGAGGGACTCTTCGGGATCGCCGACGAGGTGAAGCAGAATGCCCGCCGCGCAGTCGAGGCCCTTCGCGGCCAGGGTCTCCGGGTCATCATGATGACCGGCGACAACGAGCGCGCGGCGGCCGCCGTTGCCGCGCGCGTGGGCATCACCGAATTCCGGGCCGGCGCGAAGCCGGAGGATAAGCTCACGCTCGTGCGCGAGCTCCAGGCCGCGGGCCTGTCCGTGGCGATGGTTGGCGACGGCATCAACGATGCGCCGGCCCTTGCCCAGGCCGACGTCGGCATCGCGATGAGCACCGGCACCGATGTCGCCATCGAAGCCGGCGACATCACCCTGCTGAACGGTGACGTCTCGAAGATCGCCGAGGCGATCGCGCTCAGCCGCTCCACACTGAGCACAATCCGACAGAACCTGGTCTGGGCGTTCGGCTACAACGTGGTGACCATCCCCGTGGCGGCGCTCGGGCTCCTGAACCCGATCCTCGCCGGCGCGGCCATGGCCTTCAGCTCCGTCAGCGTCATGGCAAACAGCCTGCGCCTGCGGACAAACTCGCGGAACCTGGCACGCGCGAGCGGGAACGAGTACTCGGCGCCCGTGCAGAACGTGCTGGTGGCGAACCGCGGGCCGATCTTCGCGATGGCGGCGGCGACCGCGGTGCTGGTCCTGCCGCTCGTGGTCTTCACCGGCATCGACCGGGGCTGGTTTGGGGGCGAAGAGAGCACGGCCGGCGCGCTCGGCCCGCGCGACATCCGCGTCGAACTGACGAACTGGAACATCGCCGCCTCCCGGCCGGAGATCAGCGCCGGCAGCGTCACCTTCGTTGCCGTGCACCCCGCCGACGACCACGCCCACGGAGGGGGCCACGACGAACCCGGGCAAGTGCACGACCTCGCGGTCTTGAAGAAGCTCGCCGGCGGCTCGTACGAACTCGTCGGGAAGACGCCCGAGATCAGGGTCGGCGATTCCTACCGTCTCGAACTGGAGCTCGCCGCGGGGGACTACCTGCTTGTCTGCGACATCGTCGAGGAGATCGGCGGGAGGGTGTCCGCCCACCCGGCGGAGGGCATGACGCTGGCCTTCCAGGTCAACTGACCCGCCTCAGATGAAGAAGGTTGTGCCGACGGCGTTTTGCACGAACGCCTCGGGCATCGCGGCCGCAATCGCATGCGTGGCTTTGTACCCGGTACAGTGGGCGGGGACCACGAGCCTGGGCGCGAAGCCACGCAATGCCGCGACCGTCCGTGGGATGAACGGCTCGAAATAGGCGCCCGGAAGGTGGAATCCTCCGATAACCGCGTGGACCTCGTCGACGCCGGTTGCCTGTTTTGCGCGAGTCACGATGTTCACGATGCCTGCATGGCCGCATCCGGTGAGGACAACCAGCCCCTTGCCGGCCACATTCACCACGAGAGCCTGGTCGTCGGCCAGGTGCGGCTCGGGCTCCCAGCCCCGGGCCGTTTCCTCCTGGAAGAACGGGAACCCCTGTTCAAACCCGGTCACACGCGGGACCTCGCCGGTGAGCAGCAGGCTGTCGCGAAACAAGAGCGACGGGTCGTCGCTGTCGATGAGTTCGAAGCCCGCCCCTTCGAGCGCGGTTCTCGATGGCGGCGGCAGAGGCAACGGCTGCCCGCCGGGCGGAGCGCTTCGCCGCTTCGTATAGGCTTTCCGGTGCGCCAGCAGCGGCATTCCTGCCTTCCCGAGCCGCCGCGACAGCCCCTCGAGGCCCCCGGTGTGGTCGAAGTGCCCGTGCGATAACACCACCGCCTCCAACTCCTTCGCATCGGCCTGGAGCCGGTCCATGTTCTCGGCGAGCCCGTCAGGGCTGACGCCGGCATCGAACAGGAGCGTGTGGCGCTCACCCTCGATGGTGACCCGCACGAGCGCGGAGAACCCGTGCTCGGCCCGGAGGGTGGCGTTCGTGAGCCCACCCTCGATCACCGGGTTCGCCACCTGGACCCACGGGTTGCGGCGCACCTCTTCGTCACCCGGCAGGAGGGCGTCGATGGTGTTGTCCACGAGGACCGTGATCTCCAGTGCCTCAGCTTCCCTGAGCGGAATCGTCTCCATTGGGCCCTCCAGCCAGTCGCCGTTTCGCTAACCACGCGCAACCGCGCCGATTGATACACTTGCCGCATGAAGCGAGCAAGCACGCGCCCCGTCCGCGCCGGTAGCGTCACCATCGGTGGCGGCAACCCCATCGTCATCCAGTCGATGTGCGCCACGAAGACCACCGACCTCGACGCCACCACGAACCAGGCGCGCATGCTCCACGAAGCGGGCGCCGGCCTCGTCCGCATCGCCGTCGATAGCACGAAGGACGTGGAAGCACTCGCCGAAATCCGCGCCCGTGTGCCGGAGGCGAACCTCGTGGTCGACCTCCAGGAAAACTACCGCCTCGTAAGTCAGGTCGCGCCGTACGTGAACAAGGTGCGCTACAACCCCGGCCACCTGTACCACCACGAGAAGCAGAAGCCGGTCCGCGAAAAGGTCGCGCTCATTGCCGAGACTGCCGTGAAGCACGACCTCGCGCTCCGCGTGGGCGTGAACTGCGGCTCGGTCGACCCCGCCATGGCGGCCAGGTTCGAAGGCGCCGACCCTCCCGGGCTCGATGGCGTGACGGCCATGGTCGAGAGCGCGCTCGAACACTGCCGCATCCTCGACGACCTTGGCTTCACCCGCTACGTCGTGTCGATGAAAGACAGCGACCCGCGAAAAGTGATCGAAGGCAACGTCCGCTTCGCCGCGGCCCGCCCCGAGGTACCACTGCACCTGGGCGTCACCGAGGCCGGCATGCTACCCGACGGGGTCATCAAGACGCGTATTGCCTTCGAACAGCTCCTGAGCCGTGGCATCGGCGACACCCTCCGCGTCTCGCTGACCCTGCCGTTCGCGGAGAAATGGCGCGAGGTCGAGGCCGGCAAGCAGATCATCGCTGATGTCGAGGCCGGGAGGTTCCGCTCGGTCCCGGTCTTCCAGGACCACGGCCTGAACATCATCAGCTGCCCGAGCTGCAGCCGCGTTGAGAACGAGGCGTTCGTCGACCTCGCCTTCAAGGTGAAGGAGATGTCGGCCTACGCGAAGGAATACGACATAACGATCGCAGTCATGGGCTGCCGGGTGAATGGCCCGGGCGAGACCGACGACGCCGACCTCGGCCTCTGGTGCGCTCCGAGCTTCGTGAACCTGAAGAAGGGCGAAGAGGAACTGGGCGCCTTCCCGTACGACACCGTACTCGACCGCCTGAAGGTGGAACTCGATGCCATCATCGAGGAGAAAAAGCGGAGCCTGGCCACCGCCTGACGCAGCCATGTGTCTTGCCCCGCGTTCACGGTCAGGTTAGGCTTCCACGCCATGGCCACCCTCGGAACGGTCGCACACATCGCCCGCTATCCCGTGAAGTCGATGCGCGGAGAGGAGCTCGCGAGCACCCCGGTTGGCTTCCAGGGGATCCCGCTCGACCGCGCCTTCGCGTTCGTCCAGGAAGGGGTACACTCGCCGTTCCCGTGGCTTACCGGGCGAGAATGCCCTCAACTGCTGCGGTGCCAGCCGATCGTTGGCGAGGGCCGCTGGCCCACGATGCGGGTGCGCTCGCCCGAGGGCGAATTCGAGCTGGGGTCGACGGAATTCGCGGCGCGACTGCAGAGCTGGAGCGGCCGCGCGGCCGTGCTGCATTCCGACTACCGCGGCTGCCAGGACGTCGCGTACATCTCCATCATCTCCAGCGCGACCATCCGCGCCCTGTCGGAGGCCGCTGGCGTGCCGGCGGACCACCGCCGCTTCCGCATGAACTTCGTGGTGGACCTGGGCGGCGAGCCGTTCGCGGAGAAGGGATGGGTCGGCCGCCAGGTTCGCCTCGGCGAGGTCGTGATCGCGGTACACGAGCAGGACCGCCGCTGCCAGATGATCACCCTCGACCCGGA
>DAOKYT010000043.1:0-23006 GCA_035326025.1 Tepidiformaceae bacterium | reverse complement strand
CGACGACGACGGGGTCGGGGTGCTGCAGTTCAGCTCGGCGACCTATACGGGCGCCGAGACCGGCGGGGCCATCACCATCACGGTCACCCGCACCGGGAGCACGACCGGACAGGTCTCGGTCGACTTCGCCACCAATCCGACCGGCAGCAGCGCGACAGCCGGCGTGGACTACGTCGCCACCCTGGGCACGCTGACCTGGACCAACGGCGACGGGACGCCCAAGAGCTTCACCGTGACCCCGATCGCCGACGGGACGGCCGAGGGCACCGAGACGGTGAACCTGGTCCTGTCGAACCCGACCGGCGGCGCGTCGCTCGGGGCGCAATCGACGGCGGTGCTGAACATCACCGACTCGACGGTCATCCCCTTCATCACCAGCATCGACCCCGGCGCGGGGCCCCTCACGGGCGGGACCCTCGTGACGATCACGGGCGGCAACTTCGTGGGCACGCCGTCGGTCACCTTCGGCGGGCTCGCCTGCACGTCGGTCAGCGTGGTGCTGAGCACCAGGATCACCTGCGTCACCCCGGCGCACACCGCCGGGACGGTCGAAGTCATCGTCACGACGGTGAACGGTTCGAACACCACGATCGGCACGCAGAACGACTTCACCTACACCAGCGGGCCGACGGTGACCCTCCTGAACCCCAACACCGGGCTGGCGACCGGCAATACGATCGTGACCATCACCGGCACCGGGTTCACCTCGAGCGGCATGACGGTGAAGTTCGGGACGGTGACGGCGGTCTTCACCTACATCGACACGACCACGATCATCGCGGTCGCGCCGGCGCAGTCGGCGGGCACCGTGGACGTGATCGTGACGACCCCCGGCGGCACCTCGCCGAACACGGCGGCCGACAACTTCACCTACACGGGCAGCACGGCCCCGGTCGTGACCTCGGTGAGCCCGGCGAGCGGGCCGGTCGGGACGACCATCACGATCACCGGGACGGGCTTCACCGGCGCGACATCGGTGACCGTCGGCGGCGTCCCGGCCTCGTTCACGGTCAATAGCTCGACGCAGATCACGGCGACCGTGCCCACGGGCACGCCCGCGGGCGTGGTCGATGTGCGGGTGACGGGACCGGGCGGGACGAGCCTGAACACGGCGGCCGACAACTTCACGAACACGTCGTCCGCGCAGACGGTGACGTACACGCTCTACTTCCGCTTCACGCTGCTGGTGTGGACGGGGAAGAACAACATCGGCGCGCTCGCGGCCCTCACCGGCCAGGAGACGCCGGACAACCCGCAGACGAACAACGTTTCGGCCTCGGTTGGCGCCATCTACCGCTTCAACGGGGCGACCCAGAGCTGGGAGGCGTACTTCCCCGGTTCGGACAGCATACCGGGCGCGAACAACTTCACGACCCTGCAAACCGGGACGGCCTACTTCATCGCCCTGAAGAGCGGGGGGACGATGAGCTGGTCGGTGCTGGCCGGGCCGTAGCCCTCGCCTGGCCATCCGCGAGAAGGGGCGCCCGGTGGCGCCCCTTCTTCGTCCCCGTCGCGGCGGACCCTTACGCGGCGCCCCGGCCGGCGGTATAGTCGCTCGCAATCCAGGGAGAGGTGCCGGCGATGTCACTGGCGAGGTTGCATACGGAAGAAGCGGGCCACGCGGTTTCGGCGATTGGCGCGCTGCCCGCGGCGGCGGGCGCGGTCATGCTCGGGTTCGGCGCGGCGAACGACACCGGCTGGCTGGCGATCACCGGCGGCATCGTCGCCGGGCTGGGCATCCTGGTGTACGAGGTGGTACGCCATACCCGCATCGACTACCAGCTTTTCAGCCGCCTCGACCGGATCGAGCGCGAGAAGTAGGCAGCGCGGATGCCGCCGCCATGGCGGGTTAGCTCGAGAGCGGGCAGCGGCCGCAGGCGCCGCGGGTGCAGTAGCCGGCGTGGAGGAGGAGGCCGCCCTGGAGGCGCGCGGCGGTGGTGAACGGTGGGGCGGTTTCGCCGCCGAGCCATGACTCGAGGCGGCGCAGGCGCCCGTAGGTGCCGGGCGCGGGGAGCGCGCGCCAGGCCGCCTCGACGGCGGGGGCGGGAAGGACCCCGGCGGCGAGCGCGACCGGGAGGACGGCGTTCACCATGACTTCGATGGCGGTGGAACGGCCGATGCCCGGGACGGAGGCGGCCCGCCAGGTCAGCTCCGGGCCGAGGCCGGGGGGCCAGGTGGGCGGGGAACCCGGCGGCCACCAGCGCGCGAGCAGGGCGGCGGCCGATTCGAGGCGGCGCGCCGGCGAGGCCATCGGGCGGAGACCCGCGCGGCGCAGGGCGAGCGGGGCGGCTGCCCCCTTTAGCGCGGCCGCCCGCGCGAGTGACGTGGAGACGCCCCCGGGCGGATCGGCTTCGAGGAGGACGGCCAGCGGGAGGCGGCGGGCGAGGGCGGCGAAGGGTTCGCGGTTGGCGCCGCCGCCAAGCGTTTCGAGGAGGAGACCGTAGAGCGCCTGGCCGGGGCCGTGGGCGGCGAGTGCCGGGTTCACGCGGGCGGCCTTCGCGCGGAGGCGGCGGAGGCCCATCCGCTCCAGCGCGGGGGACGGGTCCTGGCCACGGGCGGTGGCGACCGCGCAGGGAGGCGTGAAGGGTGGCGGGAAGGCGGGCTCGGCCTCCGGTTCGAGGACGAGCATGGGGATGAGGCGGCCGCCGCGGTGGACGGTGAACGGGTGCGGTTCGTCATTCGCCGCGACCACGTGGAGGACGACGCCGGCATAGGCGGGATCGCCCGCGTGGCCGTGCTGGCGCCAGCCGCTGGCGCGGAGGTGGAGTTCGACGTCGCCACGGAGGAGGTCTCCCCCGGCATCGAGGATGGCACCGGTGAAGTCTGGCCCCGCGCCGCCGGCGGGCGTCCCCGGGAAGACCACGTGCAGGGGCCGGCCGTCCTCCAGGCGGAGCGGGCCCGGGACGCCCCGGGCCCAGCGGGCGGCAAGGGCGGATTCTGGCAGGTGGGCGGGGTGGGCGGCGGCGATCACCCGGGACCCCCATCCGGGTCGTACGGTTCGCGCGACTCCGCGAGGTGCTCGAGCATGCGCCGGCTCGCGCCGCGCGGCTCATAGCGGCCCGTCTCCCACTCGGAGACCGTTTGCTGGCGAACGCCGAGAGCGCGGGCCATCCCGGCCTGCGTCAGGCCAAGCCGGGCGCGCAGGCGGGCGATCGATTCGGCGGACCAGCCCGATTCCATGACGGAGAGTTTACACGGTAGCGTGTAGGAGAGGGAGGAGTGCCGAGTGCTGAGTGCCAGGGCGGCGCCGTTCACCCCTCCGGCCGGCGCTCCGGGGCCGGAGGGCCCTCCTGCCTGCCTTCCAGGCGGCGGCGGAGACGGTCGCGGCGGCGTTCGAGGGCGGGGAGCGCCACCTCGCTCGCCGGCGGCCCCTGGGGGACGAGCCCGCGAGAAGCGAGAGCGATCGCCTCGCCGGTCAACGCGCAGGCGTACGCGGCATCGCCGAAGCGGTGCTCGGCGATCTTCGCCAGCTCCACGTAGGGGAGCAGCCGGCGGGAGCGTGGCTCGTCGATGAGCGCCTGCCAGCAGGCCGCGGCGGCTTCCCAGTTGCCGCCGCGCGCGTGATTGCGGGCGGCGCGTTCGAGCGCCTCGAGCCGTTCCGCGCGCGAGAGCGGCCCGGCGAGGGCGGCTTCGTAGCGGGCCGCGGCGGTGGCGTGGTCCCGCGTATACTCGGCCGCTCGAGCTGCCTGCAGCGGGTAGCCGGGGCCCTCGCAGACGGCGGCAAGGTGGGCTGCGAGGGCGACCAGCGAGAGGATATCCCAGGCGTTGTGGCGGAGCACGGGGAGGATGTGGGTCGGGTCGCCGGAGCGCTGGAAGCGGAAGTAGCGCCCGGGGACTTCGGCCGAAGGACAGTCGTCCTCGCGCTCGAACCCGAGGAGGTCGCGTTCGACATGGACCAGGCGGTGCGAATCGATCACGCCCCGGAAGAGGCGGCGGTTGGGGTGGAGCAGGTCGAGGTGGGGCTTCGCGCGCAGGGCGGGGCGCTGGCGCGAGAGGATGTAGCGCACCTCCAGGGCGGGGATGTCGAACGACTTGCCGTTGTAGCTGACGAGCGCGCCCGCGGATTCCAGGTCCTCGCCGAGGCCGCCGAGGAGGCCGCCCTCGAACTCCGGCCCGGGAAGGAGGTACTGGCGGAGGCGCAGTGTCCCACCGTCGAAGCGGGCGACGCCCGCCAGGAAGACCATCGTGCCGGAGCCTCCGAGTCCGGTGGTTTCGGTATCGACGTAGCAGAAGGCCGCCGGGTCGACCCCGGCGAGGCGGGGGTCGCGGGCCTGGCCCGCCAGGCGGGCGGGGTCGATGGCGAGGGCGCGGTGGAGCGCGACCTGGCCGTGGACGTGGCCCGCTTCGTAGCTGCTTTCGATGACGTAGCCGGGGCCGAGGGGCGAATCGAACCAGCGCCCGCCAAGGCCGGAGAGGTCGGCGCGGGCCGTGACGCTGGTATCGCGCACCAGGGGCTCGCCGCGGACCGGCTGGTGGAGGGCCGCCCTCAGGCGGTCGCGCAGGGCGGCGGGGGCCGGGGGCGCGGGCTCACCGAACATATGTGCGGAGTGTAGCGGTGCGGGGGGGAAGGGAGAAGGGAGGAGGGGTGATTGTCGATTGTCGATTGTCGATTGTCGATTGACGATTGACGATTGACGCGGGGGACGAGCCTCGAAGCGCGAGGGGTGTCGGGACAATCGCGCTCCGAACCGCGACGGGCAGGGAGCGGCGCCGTGGGGTGCTTCGATTGTCGATTGTCGATTGACGATTGACGCGGGGGACGAGCCTCGAAACGCGAGGGGTGCCGGGCCGAACCGGCCCTACACCGCTTTGGCGCAGGCCCAGCGGAAGAGCTCGGAGGCGGTCGGGTAGGGGTGGATGGTACTGGCGACCTGGCGCGCGGTGAGGCCGTGCTGGATGGCCAGGCAGGCCTCGCCCACCAGGGTGCTGCCCCCGGCGCAGATGAAGTGCGCGCCGAGGAGGACGCCGCTTTCGGCGTCGGCAATGACCTTCGCGAACCCGTCCAGGTTGCCCGTGGTGCGGAACCAGTCCAGCTCGGCCGCATCCAGGTGAGCCACGCGGATCTCACGGCCCGCCTCCCGCGCCTGCTGCTCGGTCATCCCCGCGTGGCCGATTTCCGGGCTGGTGAAGATGGCCCACGGCACGAGCGTGTCGGGGATGGGCTCGCAAACGCCCGATTCGATGTGCTTCGCGATGTGATGCGCCTGGTAGCCCGCGTAGTGGGTGAACTGGAACTTGCCGGTGACATCGCCGGCCGCCCAGAGGCCCTCCAGGTTCGTCTTCCCGCAGGGAGAGATGGTGATGAAGCCGCGCCGGTCGCGCGCGAGGCCGAGGCTATCGAGCCCCTCGGGGACCTGGGGCACGCGCCCGGCCGCCACCAGGAGTTCGTCGAACTCGAAGCAGCCGCGGGCGGTGGTCACGCTGACGCGGCCGTCCCCGGCGCGGTCGACTCGCTCGATCGAGGCGCTCGTTTCGACGCGGATGCCGTCACGCTCGAAAAGCTTCGTGAGTTCGAGGGAGACCCCGGCGTCCTCGGTGGCGGCGATGCGGTCGAGCGCTTCGAAGATCGTGACGGCGGCGCCGAGCCGGTGAAACGCCTGGCCCAGCTCGAGGCCGATGGGGCCGCCCCCGATGACCGCGAGGCGGGCGGGGAAGCGGGGGAGGGTGAAGATGCCGCGGTTGGTCTGGGGGTGGGCCTCCTGAAGGCCGGGGATCGGCGGAAGGCCTGGCCCCGTGCCGGTGGCGACAACCACGTCCGGGGCGCTCAGCAGGCGGCCATCGACCTCGACCTCCACCGGGGAACGAAAGCGGGCATCGCCCCAGACCAGGTCGATGCCGTCGGCGGCGAACCCGCCGTTGGGGTCGGTGCCCCGGACGAGCAGCTGGACGGCGTGGACCCGGGCCACCACTTCGTCCCACGAGAGGCCCTCCGCAACGGCGCGTTTCGAGATGTCGATCAAGGCCTTGCTCGGCACGCAGCCATCGTTGAGGCATTCGCCCCCCAGGTGGGCGCGCTCGACCACCGCGACACGGTGGCCCTTCCGGCCCAGGGTGCGGGCGATGTTATCGCCGGCCGAACCGTTGCCGATGACGATAAGGTCGTGGGTGGTGGCGGTGGGCATGCGGCGAAGGTGCTCCCGGGAGAGTTGTTGCTCACAGCGTAGCGGGTGGAGAGGCGCGGGGATCAAGCCGCGGGCCGGCCTCCATCGCTGGTTGACGCCGGGCCGGAAGGACAAGGGACCGGGTCGAACTGGAACGGCGCCGGGCCAACGGCCGGCGGCTACTGCGCCACGGTCAGGGGCGTTGGAGTCCTGGCCGGCGGCTTCGGGGTGCGCGTCGGCGTTGGTGTCCAGGTGGGCGTGGGCGTGATGGTGGGCGTCGGGGTGATCGTCGGCGTGTTCGTCGGCGTCGGCGTGTCGGTCGGGGTGGGGGTGATGGTGGGCGTGGGCACGGGCGTGTTGTCGCTGCCCGGGAACCAGAGCGGGCCGTCGGAGAGCGGCGTGCCCGGGGGGATCTTGAAATCGAGGTAGTCCTCGGGATTGACCGGGGTGTCGTCCCAGCGGATTTCGAAATGCAGGTGCTCTCCCGTGGAATAGCCCGAGGAGCCGGTGATGCCGAGGACGACGGTGTTGTCGACGGCCTCGCCCGCCTCCACGCGGGTTTCGCTGAGGTGACCGTAGAGCGTGGTCCAGCCACCGCCGCAGTCGACGAACACGTGGTTCCCGTAGGCGCCGGAGTAGCCGGCCGTGGCGACGGTGCCGGCGCAGGCGGAGTACACGGCCGAGTGGCTCAGCCCTTCGAGCGCGAGGTCGATGCCACCGTGGATCCGGCCGGGGCCGCGATTGGCGGCGCCATAGCGGTCGGTGACCCGGCTCCACTCGCGCAGGGGCATCGAGAAGCGGCTGACCGCGGCGGCGGCGGCATCGGCGGCGGGCAGCCGGGCGGGGTCGGGTTCCGCGATGGCGCCCTCATCCGTCTCGATGACCTGGCGCCCGGGGGGTTCGCGGCCCGGTTCGGGGGTCGCGGTGGCGGACGCTCCCGGCCTGGAGGCCAACCCGGCCTGGGGTTCCTGTTCGGCGCCGGAACCCGCGGGATCGCGCGCGACGAGGACCGCTCCCACGCCCGCGATGAACGTGGCAGCGAGGAGGATGCGGACGGCCTGAGAGCCCGGGAGCCGGGGCACGGGGAGCTTCGGCATCGATCAGTACCATCGGACAGGTTGGGCCTTAACACCAGAGCGTGGTCCCCCCGGGTTGCCGGGCGCGGGCCCGGGCGGCCGGCGGTCTTTACCTCGTGGCGCGTGGCCGCGCGCTCTGTGGCGGGACGCACTCGATCGTCGCGGGCCGCCTGCTAGGATGCCAGTGTGGCGCTGATCGAGACGCAACAGCTGACCAAGCGGTACGGCGCGAGCGTGCTGGCGCTCAACGGCCTGGACCTCGCCGTGGAGCCCGGGATCATCGGCCTGGTGGGCGCGAATGGCGCGGGCAAGAGCACGCTCATCAAGATCCTGCTCGGGCTGCTGGAGCCGAGCAGCGGCGGCGCGACGGTACTCGGGTACGACATCGCCCGCGAGGGGCCGGTGCTGCGCCAGTTCGTGGGTTACATGCCGGAGCACGATTGCCTGCCCGGGGACGTGAGCGCGACGGAGTTCGTGGCGCACATGGCCCAGGTGAACGGCCTGCCCCGCGCATCCGCGCGCGAGCGGACGGCCGAGACGCTGCGGCATGTCGGGCTCTTCGAGGAGCGCTACCGGGAGATGCGCGGCTATTCGACCGGCATGAAGCAGCGCGTGAAGCTGGCGCAGGCCCTGGTCCACGACCCGCGGGTGCTCTTCCTCGATGAACCGACGAACGGGCTGGACCCGGCCGGCCGCGATGAGATGCTGGACCTGGTGCGGCGGACCGGGAAGGAGTTCGGGATTTCGATCGTGATGGCCTCGCACTTGCTCGGCGAAATCGAGCGCGTGTGCGACTACCTCGTGGTGATCGATGGCGGGCACCTGCTGCGGCAGGGGCCCCTTGGCGAATTCACCGCGGCGACGGGTGTGCTGGCGGTGGAGGTGGAGGGAGAAGCGGAGCTGCTGGCGGGCCGCCTCCGGGAGCGGGGGCTGCGGGCGGAAGTCGACCGGCGCACGGTGCTCGTCGCGCTGGAGGGCGAGGAGCGGGCGTTCGACCTGATCCGCGATGGCTGCGCCGATCTCGGGCTGGGCCTCGTGCGGCTGGAGCGGCGCCGCCAGAACCTGGAAGACCTCTTCCGGCCGGCGGAGAAGGGAGCCGCGCATGCCGCCGTCTGAGGCGCGCAGCGGCAGCATCTACGACCTGGGCTACCGCCGGTACGACGGGCCACGGCTGGGGCGCCAGCACGCGGTGATGGCGCTGTACCGGTACAGCCTCCGTGGCGCGTTCGGTATAGGGCGGCGGACTTCGAGCAAGATCATCCCGATCGTCATCACGGTGATCGCCTTCCTGCCGGCGGTGGTCCAGCTCGGGGTGGCCGCGATCGTCTCGGACAATGTGGATGTGATCCGGCCGGAGAACTACTTCGGGTTTGTGGAGGTACCGGTGGCGCTGTTCTGCGCGGCCATCGCCCCGGAGATGGCCGGGCGGGATATGCGCCAGCGGACGCTCTCGCTCTACTTCTCGCGGGCGCTCCTCCGGCGGGACTACGCGCTGGCGAAGCTGGCCGCCTTCACGACCGCCCTGATGGTGCTGACGCTCGCTCCGCAGGCGCTGCTGCTCGTGGGCAATGGGCTGGCGACGAACGACCTGCGGGACTACGTGAGTGACAACTGGGAGGACCTGCCGCGGACGGTGGTGAGCGGGGTGGCGATCGCCGCCGCGATGGGCGCCGTGGCGATGGCGATCGCCGGCCAGATATCGCGCCGTGCCTACTCCACCATCGCGGTGGCGGCGTGGTTCCTGGTCACCTGGCCGATCGCGGGGATCCTGGTGCAGGAGGTGGGGGGCGCCGGGCGGGCGGCGGCCTTGCTCAGCCCGTTCGACTTCGTCTACGGGGCGGCCATGTGGGTGTTCGGCGTGACGCCGGAGCGGGATTCGGTGCAGGATGTCGCGGGCATCCCTCTCTGGGGGTACGGGGCGGCGGTGGCGGCCTACGCCGCCGCTGGCACGGCATTCGTCATCCGGCGATTCGAACGGATAGCGGCATGAGCGAGAGCACCCCCGCGATCGAGGTCATCAACGTCAGCCGCTGGTACGGGAACATCGTGGCGGTGAACGACATCTCGTTTCGCCTGGGGCCCGGGATCACCGGGTTGCTGGGGCCGAACGGGGCGGGCAAGTCGACGATGCTGCACATGCTTTCGGGATTCCTGAAGCCATCCACGGGCGAACTGCGGGTGTTCGGTGAGCCTGCATGGGAGAACCCCGGGATCTACCGGCGCATCGGGCTGGTGCCGGAACGCGAGGCGATCTATCCATTCCTGACGGGGTATGAGTTCGTGCGGCTGGCGGCCGAGCTGCACGGGCTGCCGGACCCGGACGCCGCGGCTCGCCGGGCAATCGGCCTGGTGGAGATGGAGGCGTTCGCGGGCCGGGCGACGGGCGGGTATTCGAAAGGGATGAAGCAGCGCGTGAAGGTCGCCGCGGCGCTGGTGCACGACCCGGAGATTCTCCTGCTCGATGAGCCGTTCAACGGGGCCGACCCGCGCCAGCGGCTGCAGATGATGGACATGCTCCGGGAGATGGCCGCGCGGGGCCGGACGATCCTGTTCTCCTCCCACATCCTGGAGGAGGTGGAACGGCTGGCGGAGGAAGTGCTGGTGATCGTGGCGGGCCGGCTCGCCGCATCGGGCGACTTCCGCGAGATCCGCAAGCTGATGACCGACCGGCCACACACCTTCACCGTGCGGTCGAGCGACAACCGGACGCTGGCCGCCGCGCTGGTGGCGGACCCATCGGTGTACGGGGTGGAGCTCCAGGATGGCATCCTGGAGGTGAGGACCGGTGAGTTCGCGGCGTTTACGCTGGCGATCCCGGGGGTGGCGCGCCAGGCGGGTGTTTCGATTTTCGAGTTGCGGCCGACCGACGAGTCGCTGGAGAGCGTCTTCTCCTACCTGGTGATGCGATGAACCGGACGCTCATCGGACTGACGGAGCGGCAGCTCCTGGGCCAAAAGCGGACGATCCTGATGCTCCTCTCGGCGATGGTGCCGGTGCTCATCGCGGTGCTCTACCGCGCCGCCGCCAACGACGACCCGCAGCGCTGGGCGGCTTCGGTGCTGAACGCGCAGCTGATCGTGGGGACGTTCCTCCCACTGGCGGCCCTGGTGTTCGGGACGGCGGCGCTCGGCAGCGAATTCGAGGACGGCACGGCGGTGTACATCCTGAGCAAACCGATCCCGCGGCGGGTGATCGTGCTTTCGAAGCTGCTTATCGCGTGGCTGGCGACGGCAGGGACCGTACTCGCGGCCTCGGTGGTGGCGACGGTAATCGTGCTCTGGGGCGAACCACGGGGCGGGATCGTGGCGGGGTTCGCGCTGGCGGTGGTCGCAGGATCGCTGGCGTATTGCGCGCTGTTCACCTGGCTGAGCGTGGTTACGAGCCGGGCGCTCATCGTGGGGTTGCTGTATGCGTTCATCTGGGAGGGTGTCATCACCCGGCTCTTCGCGGGCGTGCGGTTCCTTTCGGTGCGGCAGTACACGCTGGGAATCGCGGATACGCTGGTGGACGTGCCCTCGAGGGTGTTCAACCCGCGCCTGGGCGCCGGTGAGGGGTGGGTGCTGGCGGCCATCGCGACGGCGGCAACGGTGCTCCTGGCGGTCAGGCGGCTGCGCCGGTGGGAGATCGGCGAGGCAGCCTAGACGGGCCACGCATTGCGGAAAGTCGGCCCCCGGACGACGGAAAGCGGGTTGCCTGTTAGGGGAGATACAGGGCGGGGATTGGGATTCCCACATAAGGGCGCGAAGGCGTGAAAAGTGGGTGCGAAGCGTGAGGGTTAGAACATAAGTGCGTTGAACGCGGGTGCGGGCGGGACTACCGTACGCCCTACGCCACCAGGCGGGCGCCCGGGACCACCCGGGCGGCCGGTCCCTGATCACCGACGACGACGACCGCAGCAAGGCCCCTGCCGCGCGACGCCCGGATGCGACCGGGAGGAAGGAGTGTGCCCCTCGATGGACGAGCCCCGGCCGTGTAGCGACCGCGAACTGGCGCGCTCCTGGCAGGGCGTGCTGGGCCGCCTCGAACTCGAGCTGAACCCGCACAACTTCGCGACATTCCTCCGCGGAACGCGGGCGGTGCGCCTCGACGGGCGGGAGCTGGCGGTTGAAGCCGGCTCGGAGATGGCGTGCTCATGGCTGAACCAGCGGCTGCAGGTGGTGGTGGAGCGGGCGGCCGCGCAGGTGTTCGGGCCGGGCATCGGAGTGGTATTTATCCCCCGCGGGACGGCGCTGGACGACGCCGGGCCCGGGCCGGACGCCGCGCGGGATTCTCCGGCGGCGCGGGGCCCGGTGGTGGGGCAGGTGAACGGCTCGTTCACGTTCGAGGAGTACCAGGCGGCGGAGGGCAACCGGCTCGCGCTGCAGTCGTGTCTCTCGCTGGTGGATGACCTGGACCTCCGGATCAGCCCGGTGGTGATCTTTGGCGCTCCGGGGATGGGGAAGACGCACCTGCTGCACGCGCTCGCCGGGCGGGCGGCCGGCCAGGGCCGGGCAGTCGCCTGCCTGAGCGGCGAGGAGTTCGCCAACCGGTTCCTCGGAACGATGCGCAACGGGCGGGCCGACGAGTTCCGTTCGCTCATGCGGACCGTCGACCTGCTGGTGATCGACGACCTGCAACAGCTGGCCGGGAAGAACAAGACGCAGGAAGAGCTCGTGTACACGATGGACGCGGTCTGCAACGGGGGTGGCCACGTGGTGGTGGCCAGCGAGAAGCACCCGTTCGAGCTCGACCTGCCCGAACGGCTGGTATCGCGCCTCGCGGCCGGGATTGTGACGCGCGTGGAACCGTTCCGGATTGCCGAACGGCGGGCATTCATCGAGCGCGTGACGCGCCGGCTGCGCGCATCGTTGCCGGCGTGGGCGACCGAGCGGATCGCGGGATGCGAGGTGCCCTCGGTGCGGCTGCTGCTCGGCGCGGTGAACGCCGCCGTCTCGCTTGAGCGGAATCAGCTGCTCGACATGGGACGGCTCGATACGGAACTCGGGCGGCTGGCGCTGGCCGAGGCGACCAGCGGAGTCATCGGCGAACGCGAGCTCCTTGAGCGCATTGGCAGGCACTTTGGCGTGACCGTGGACGAGATCGCCGGGCGGTCGCGGCGGGCGGCGGTGGCGGAAGCGCGGGCCGTGGCGGTGGCCACGCTCCACGAGCGGGGCCGGAGCCTGAGCGAGCTCGGAGCCCTCCTGGGACAGCGCGACAAGAGCACCATCAGCGGCCTGGCGGAGCGGGGACGGGAACTCGTCGCCGGGAACGACCTGTTGCGCGTGATCGTCGCCTGACGGTTCAGAACTGGAGCTCGAGGCGGCGGAAGCGTTCGAGGTAGCGGCCGTCCTCGTTGCGCCAGCGTTCGCGCGAAAACGCGGCGAAGTCCCCCTGGTTCCCGAACTGCGACACGTGGGCCTGGAGGGCGTGGATCTTCAGGTCGACCAGGCTGGAAACATCGACGTCGAAATTGGGGTGGTTGGTGTTCCAGAGCAGGACTTCGCGCACCTTGTGCGGTTCGAGGCCGGCGGCCAGGTGCCCGGGGAAGTTCAGGTGGTCGCGCGCCGTGGGGTAGACGGCATCGAGGGCGGCGACGCCCGTTGCGCGATGATCGGGGTGGTTGATGAAGCTCTCGCGAATGATGATGTCGGTCGGGTCATGCGTGAGTACCGTGTTCGGCCTGAGCGTGCGGATATGCCAGACGATGCGTTCGAGGAGCTCGCGGGTGTAGGTGAGCTCGCTGTCCTCGAACCCGAGAAAGAAGACATCGCGCGCGCCGAGGCGGCGGCAGGCCTCGCGCTGCTCCTCGATCCGCCGGGCGATGAGGCGTTCCCGCGGCATGGCGCGGTCTTCCGTGCCCTTGGCGCCGTTCGTGGTCACGAGGAAATAGACGTCCCAGCCTTCGCTGGCGATGCGGGCGGTGTACCCGGCACATCCGAACTCCCCGTCGTCGGGGTGGGCGGCAATGACGAGGGCGGTGGGCATGGGCGCTTCAGTCCGGGGTGCGAGTGGAGAGGTGCGGCAACGTATCGTGGCCGACCGGGTAGCATCTCGCAACTCGATGCGCTCCGGGCCCGCGGCCGGGGTGTTCGGAACGCGTTTGACGATAACCACTTGCGTTTGCTAACGTTCGGCGCGAACATGCGTTCGAAAGGCATCAATCGAATGAAAGACCTCTCGCCGAAGCAAGAGCATATCCTTGAGTTCCTGCGGGCGTTCATCGAGGAGAAGGACTACCCGCCGAGCATCCGGGATATCCAGGAGGGGTGCGCGATCAGCAGCACCTCGGTGGTGGATTACAACCTCCGGAAGCTGGAAGAGAAGGGGTACATCCGGCGAGACCGGGAGATTTCGCGCGGCATCGAGGTGCTCGGGGCGCGCGGGCGGCGGGCGCGCATCGTCGAGATCCCGGTGCTGGGGTCGATTGCGGCGGGCCAGCCGATCCCCGTGCCGACGAGCGACCGCTTTGGGAACGACACGCAGGACGTGGTGGCCGTCACCGAGGACATGGTCCGCGGGAAGACGAACGTGTTCGCGTTGCGGGTGAAGGGCACCTCGATGATCGAAGACCTCATCGACGATGGCGACATCGTGTTCCTGGAACCCGTCCGATCGGCGGCCGACGGTGACAAGGTGGCGGTCTGGCTGAAGGACCGGGAGGAAGTGACGCTGAAACGGATCTACCACGAAGGTGGCCGTGTGCGGCTGCAGCCTGCGAACAGCACGATGCAGCCGATCTATACGACGCCGGAGAACGTGGAGATCCAGGGCCGGTTCATCTCCTCTTTCCGCCCGAGCGATTAGACTGACCTGAACGTTCTCTCAGCGCGCGGGGCCGGCCGGCCTCGTGAGGGCACTTCATGGCCGAACCAATCATCAGCGTCCGCAACCTGAGCATCCGTTACCGCACGCGCGACGCGATGACGTACGCCGTCGACGATGTCTCGTTGGACCTGGAACGGGGCAAGGTCCTGGCGGTGGTGGGCGAATCGGGGTGCGGCAAGTCGACCGTGGCGATGTCGATCCTGCGGCTGCTCCCGCAGGAAGCGGACGTGCTCTCGGGCCAGATCGTGTTCGATGGGACCGACCTGATGGCCCTGGATGAACGGGCACTGCGCCAGCTGCGGGGACGGCGGATTGCGATGATTTTCCAGGACGCGGTCGCTGGCTTGAACCCGGTCATCGACATCGGCACGCAGGTCGCGGAGATGCTCACGAGCCACCTCCCCATCAGCAAGAAGGAAGCGAAGGCGCGCGCCATCGACGTGCTGTACGACGTGGGGCTGGCCGAACCGGAACGCATCGCGAAGTCGTACCCGTTCCAGCTTTCGGGCGGGATGTGCCAGCGGGTGATGATCGGGATCGCGACGGCGCTGAACCCCGACGTCATCGTCGCGGACGAACCCACAAGCGCGCTGGACGTGACAATCCAGGCGCAGATCCTCTACCAGATCGATCAGCTCCGGAGGGAGAAGGGCACGGCAATCCTGCTCATCACGCACGACTTTGGCGTGGTGGCGCAAATGGCCGACGACGTGGCCGTGATGTACGCCGGCCGGGTGGTGGAATCGGGAGGGGTGCGCGACATGTTGAAATCGCCGCTGCATCCCTACACGCACGCACTCCTGGGGACACTGCCGCGGGTGGATGGCGCGCATGAGCACCTGCGCCAGATCCCCGGCCATCCACCGGAGATGACCGCGCGGGCGGAGCGCTGCAGCTTCATCCCGCGGTGCGGGAAGGTAATGAACGTGTGCCGGAACAACGATCCGCCGGGGCTGATCCACCCGGAAGGGGCGACGCACCGCGTGGCCTGCTACAACCCGGTCTGGCAGGGTGGGAGCGCGAAGTAGCGGCTAACGCCGGGAGCCGGCTGCCGCCGGCGCCAGCGCGCACAGCTTCATCACCAGGATCTCGATGGTGAGGTCTTCATCGACTTCGCCGAGCTTGTTCGTGCGGTCGGCCTCCAGCAGGTATTCGTAGGCGAGCCGGAGATTGCGTGGGCCGTGGCGCCGGGCGCGGGCGATGGCGGCGCGGCGGAGCCCTTCGTATTTGCCCGCGTTGCCGAGCACCCGCGCAATCTCGGCCTCGGGAGCGTTCTCCTGGAGCAGGTCGGCCAGCTGGGCCAGGACCCGGTAGCGGTCGGTAATGGTCGCGAGCAGTGCCTGGGCGTTTTCGCCCTTGCGGCGCAGGCGGGCGAGCATTTCCAGGGCGGTCGCCAGGTTCCCATCCATGAGCGAGTCGATGAGGGCGAAGCGGTCGGGCTCGCGGTCGCCGGCGCACACGCGCTGCGCGTCGAGCACGTCGACCTGGGCACCGCTGGCCCAGAGCGAGAGCTTGTCGAGTTCGTTGGCGATGCGGAGGGTATCGCCCTGGAGGAGGCTGGCGAGGAGCAGGACGGGGTCGGATTCGGTGGGGAGTTCCTCCCACGGTTCGAGCTTCTCACGCGGGGGCTGGCCGGCGCGGAAGCGGATGCCGCGCAGGTTCGCCTCATCGCGGATGTACCGTTCGAGCTCCTTGCCTTTGATCTCGGGGTGTTCTTCGACGATCGCGCCGGGCACCGCTCCGAGGCGCGCGACAAGCGGGTTGGACTTCGTTACGAAACGAGGTTGGCCCTGGGCGAGGAAGGGCTGGCCCAGGAACACGAGCGTGGTGGTATCGGGGATGCCGGCGGCGAGGGTAGCGGCGAATTCGTCCCAGGGGCCGAGGGCGCGTGCCCCCCTCGGGCCGCCGCGCGCCTCGAAGCGTTCGAGCAGGTGTTCGACGATGACCAGCCGTTTTGGCGCCAGGAAAGGTGGCGACATTGCCGGGCCAAGGACCTCGTGGGGCTTCGCGTCGCGGCCGTCGACTTCGACCAGGTTGGTGAGGAGCATGCCCGTGCCGCCGTCGGCCTCATCCTTCAGTTCCTGGATGCGGCGGCGCATGGCGAGCTCGTTGGCACCGAAGAGGACGAGGATCATGGCCGCAAGGGTAGCCGATCGAACGTCAGCGCTCGACGTTCAGGGCGAATTCAAGCGCATCGGCGAGTGCCAGCCACGAAGCCTCGATGATGTCGGTGGAGGAGCCGACGGTGGTCCAGTAGCGGTTGCCGTCGGTGCTTTCGATGAGGACGCGCACGCGGGCGCCAGTGGCCGATTGGCTATCGAGGATGCGCACCTTGTAGTCGACAAGCTTGACCTGCTCGAGCTGCGGGTAGACCTGGACGAGCGCCTTGCGGATGGCGCCGTCGAGGGCGTTTACGGGGCCGTTGCCCTCGTGGGCGGTGTGGTGCATCACGCCATCGACGACAACCTTGACCATCGCCTCGGCGAGCATCTCGTTGAGGTGGGACTGTTCGTGGCTGCGGCGCCGGCGTTCGACGATGACAAAGTCCTCGAGCTCGAAGGGCGCACGGTAGCCGGGGAGGCCGCGGCGGACGAGCATCTCGAAGCTGGCCTCGGCGCCTTCATACTGGTAGCCCTGGCTCTCCTTTTCCTTCACAAGTTCGAGGAGTTTCTTAATCTCGTCCTGGGAGAGGGGGAAATCGATGCCCATCTCCTGGAGCTTCATGATCAGGTTGCGCTGGCCGGAGAGCTCGGAAACCAGGACACGGGAGGAGTTGCCGACGAGGGCGGGGTCGATGTGCTGGTAGGCGCGCTCGTCCTTCATGATGCCGGCGACGTGGTAGCCGGCCTTGTGGGCGAAGGCGGAAGCGCCGACGTAGGGCGCCTGGGGATTGGGCACCATGTTCGCGAGCTCGGAGACGTAGTTAGCGACCTCGGTAAGGCGTGCGAGCTGCTCGTCCTCGACGACGTTGAGGCCCATCTTCACCTTGAGGTTGGCGAGGATCGTGAGGATATCGGCGTTGCCGCAGCGTTCGCCATAGCCGTTCACGCAGCCCTGGACCTGCCAGACACCGGCTTCGACGGCGTGGAGCGAATTGGCGACCGCGAGGCCGGCGTCGTTGTGGAGGTGGATGCCGAGGCGGGTATCGTTCACGCGTTGCTGGACGCGCTCGATCGCTTCGAGCATGGCGCGGGTGGTCATCCCGCCATTGGTATCGCACAGTACGAGGGCATCGGCGCCCGCGCGTGCGGCGGTGGCCAGGCACTGGAGGGAGTAGTCGGGGTCATCGAAGAAGCCGTCGAAGAAGTGCTCGGCATCGAAGAAGACGGTCTTGCCAAGCTGTTTGAAGTAGGAGACGGTGTCGGCGATCATGGCGAGGTTTTCCTCGGCGCTGGTCTCGAGGATTTCGCGGACCTGGTACATGCTGGCCTTGCCGACGAGGGTGACCCCCGGGGTTTCGGCGGCGACGAGGCTCTGGATGTTGGCGTCGGTTTCGCAGGTGATGCCGGGTTTGCGGGTGCCGCCGAAGGCGCTGACCCTGGCAGTGCGAAGGTTCACATCCCGGAGGCGGCGGAAATACTCGGCATCCTTGGGGTTCGAACCGGGGAAGCCGCCCTCGATCCACTCCAGCCCGAGCTCATCCAGTTTCTTCGTGATGCGAATCTTGTCCTCGACGGAGAGGGAGATGCCCTCCATCTGGGAGCCATCGCGAAGGGTGGTGTCGTAGAGCTGGACGCGGTCGGTCGGCATGGCGCGGGAAGTCCTTTCCTATCAGCAGGGTACGGTGCGATTGCGAACGGGGAAGCAGAAGGGGAAAGGCGCCGCTAAATGGCAGCCCCGCGTGATTGACGCGGGGTTGGTATCACCGGAGGCATGAACGGGCTGGGCACGAGGTGATTGTACCAGAGTTCACGACGCGGGCGTGTCGAACGGGAGCAGCGTGAACGTGCCGCCCTGGATTGGGCGCAGGAGGCGGAAGTGGCGCTGGTCGAAGGTGAGGATGCGGTTGGTGCGGTAGCGCGCGGCGAGGATGACGATGGAGAGATCGGCGAGGCCGGTGTTGAGGGCAGCGTAGCGGTCGTTCAGCGTGTCCGCGGCGAGGTAGCCGGCTGGCTCGAGACAGGGCACCTCGTAGCGCGCGGCGGCGAGATCGCGAAGGAACGTCCTGTTGCCTCCCACCCCTGCGCGGCGCGTCAGAAAGTGGTCGATCTCGGCGGCCATCATCGGGGAGAGAATCGGCACCTCAGGTTCGGAGAGGAGAATGCGGCGCGCGGCGGCCTTGTACGGGTGGAACCGTTCAGCCTGGGCGACGATCGGGCCTGTATCGACGATGAGCCTCACGTGCCCGGCTCTTCCAGGCCGTCTTCGCCAAATCCCTTGAGTCCCTCGGTATCGAGCCAGTCCTGGAACTCCTGAGGCGTCTTGAAGTCCGGGAGCGGCGGGAGATCCAGGTCGTTGAACGCGTCGAAGATTTCGAAGTTCCTGTCCGGGTGGGACGCGTCGTACAGGGCGAGGGCCTCGCGGAGGACAAGCGCCTGCGACTTGCCTTCGCGCTCGGCGAGCCGGGCAAGCCGGGCGCGGTCCTCGTCGGACAGGTAGACGCTCGTCTTCTTCATGGATGTAGGGTAGGACGTAGGGCACTGCCCTGCAAGACATCAGCTGAGGTGGGAGCCGGTCGCGAGGGAGGCGGCCAGGCGGATGGCTTCGACCATGCTGGTGGCGCCGGCGATGCCCTGCCCGGCGATGTCGAACGCCGTGCCATGGTCGACCGAAGTGCGGATGAAGGGCAGGCCGAGGTTGACGCTGACGCTCCGTTCGAAGCCGTGGACCTTGATCGCGATGTGGCCCTGGTCGTGGTACATGACGACTACCACGTCATAGCGGCCGGCGATCGCCTGGTTGAACACCGAGTCGGCCGGGTGGGGGCCGGTGGCGTCGATGCCGCGGGCGCGGGCATCGGCGATGGCGGGCGCGATCTCGTCGAGCTCCTCGCGGCCGATGAGGCCGTCGTCGCTGGCGTGGGGGTTGAGCGCGGCGACGGCGATGCGGGGGCTCTCGAACCCCCAGCGGACAAAGTGACGGTGTGTGAGTTCGACGGCGCGGAAGACGTTCGCGCGGGTGACGAAGGCGCAGGCCTCGCGAAGCGGCTTGTGGGTGGAGAGGTGCATGCAGCGGAGGTTGCCCGAGACGAGCATCGTGGCGACATGGGGCGCCCCGCTGAGCCGTTGGAGGACCTCCTGGTGGCCGGTATCGGCGATGCCGGCCAGCTGGAAGGCCTTCTTGTTCACCGGGGCGGTGACCATGCCGTCGGCCTCGCCGGCGAGGCACATGCGGGCGGCTCGTTCGATCCATGCGTGGGCGGCGCGGGCAGAATCGGCCGAGAGCTGGCCAACCGGGTAGCCGTCCGCGGGAGCCGGAACCGGCTGGATCACCGGGACGTCGAAGCTGGCGCTGAGCCTCCTGGCCCACGAGCGGAGGAGGCCGCCATCACCAATGGCCGTGACGCGTGCGATCTCGTGGACCT
Source organism: Tepidiformaceae bacterium (assembly GCA_035326025.1). GTDB lineage: Bacteria > Chloroflexota > Dehalococcoidia > Tepidiformales > Tepidiformaceae > Amarobacter. The sequence goes on along the minus strand of DAOKYT010000043.1, from coordinate 3,501 downwards.
CCGGGCGGGCAAGGGCCTTGGCGACCACTTCGGGGCCGATGCCGGAGGGGTCGCCCATGGTGAGAACGAGGTGAGGGAGGGCCATGGCGACACAGTAGCAGGCGCGCCATCTGAGTGTGACCCCCGGACAAGCGGCTCCGGGGCTATGGCTCGGGCTGGCGATATTGGCATTTGGGGAGTAGTCACGGGCGTGGCGTCATGATTGTATACAATCACCAAACCACCACAGGAGCACCCAAACACCATGGCACCCAGCTGGCTTACCTATGCGAAACCGGGCGACCATTCCTCGCAGGAAGGCCCCGACTACTTCCGCGACGCGTTCCCCTACACGATGCCGCCGCTGGTCCAGTTCGAACGCGAACCGGTCCCGCTCGACCCGCCGGAGCGCATCTGGATTACCGACACGACCTTCCGCGACGGGCAGCAGAGCAGGGCGCCATACACGGTCGAACAGATCGTCCACCTGTACGGACTGCTGCACCGCCTGGGCGGCCCGGGGGGTATGATCCGGCAGTCTGAGTTCTTTCTCTATACGAGGAAGGACCGGGAGGCGGTGGAACGCTGCCAGCAGCTGGGCTACCGCTTCCCGGAGATCACGGGGTGGATCCGGGCGACGATGGCGGACTACCAGCTCGTGCGGGCGGCGGGGCTCAAGGAGACCGGCATCCTCACCTCGATCTCGGACTACCACATCTTTAAGAAGCTGAACTCGACGCGCGAGGCGGTGGTCGCGGGCTACCTGGAAGTGGTCGACGCGGCGCTGGCCGACGGCGTGGTGCCGCGCTGCCACATCGAGGACAGCACGCGGGCGGACTTCCATGGCGTCGTGCTGCCCTTCGTGCAGGCGTTGATGGAGCGGGGAAGGCAGGCTGGCATCCAGGTGAAGGTGCGCTACCCGGACACGATGGGCGTGGGCGTGCCCGACCCGCACGCGGCGCTGCCGCGCGGCATCCCCCGGCTGACGCACCTGCTGAAGACCGAGGGCGGGGTGCCTTCGGAGGCGCTGGAGTTCCACGGGCAGAACGACCTGGACGCGATCATCCCGAACGCGGTGGCGGCCTGGCTGTACGGCGCAAGTTCGAACAACGGGACGCTGCTCGGCATCGGCGAACGCAGCGGCAACACGCCGATCGAGGCGCTGGTGTTCTGGCTCATCGGGCTGACCGGCGAGACGCACGGGATGGACACGACGGTGATCAGCGAGATCGCGGACTACTACCGGGAGATCGGCGAGGTGGTGGACCAGCGGCTGCCCTTCGTCGGTGACAACTTCAACGTGACCCGCGCGGGGATCCACGCGGACGGGATGATCAAGGACGAGGAGATCTACAACCCGTTCGACACGACCCGGCTGCTGAACCGGCCCCCCGGGGTGGCCATCACCGACAAGAGCGGCGCGGCCGGGCTACTGATGTGGATGCGGAAGCACCGCCCGGCCGAGGCGGCGGGGCTGGAGAAGCGCGACCCGCGGCTGATGCGGATGCTGGACCTGGTAATGCGCGAGTACGACGACGGCCGGGTGACCAGCCTGGCGGACGAGGAGGTACACCGGCTGGTGGACGAAGCGTTCGCGGGGGTCGGAGTGGGGTAGGGCGGGCGATGCCGCCTCTATGGAGACGGCGGCAGCAGCTCGAATACCAGGCTCCGGTGGGGTTTCCGGTCCAGCCGGACATCAGGCGGCGTTCGGGTCCGCCGGTGAGGACCGCGCCATCGGGAAGGCCGCCGGACGCTCCTACGACGCCCCAGTTCCCCGCGGGATCGCGCCGGACGAAAAAGACGAACACAGCGTCGACTGGCCCGGCGGAACTATCCCGGAGCGCGACGGCGACCGCGGCGCTCTGACAGTCGATGGTATCGGCTGCGGTGATGCCACACGCCACCGACAGGGGCGCGAGGTCGCGGCCGCGGGCAAGCGCTCGCCAGGACTCGACCAGGTCCAGGAATTCCTGCCGCTCCAGCAGTGCCGGGCGCTTCCCGAGCCCGGTCACCGTGTAGCCAGCCGCCCGGGCACCGGTGCCGCCCCCTGCGCAGGCGGATGCCCGAAGCACCGGGGAGATCCCGGCTTCGGAACAGGCTGCTTCGGAAGGAAGCAGCCTGTCTTCCAGCGGCCACGCGGCGCCATCGTAGAGGTTGTTCGCGAATCGCGCTGGAAGTGCGCAAAGAGCCTCTTCGGAGTCGCAGATTCCGAGTGCGGCTCGGTCGCCAGGACCCGGCGTTGAAGTTTCATCAGGCTGCGGCGCCACCGCGGTACCTCCCGGCTTTCCGGCACCGGGAATGTCCGGCCGCGCCATGACAGTGGCCGCGACGCCCATCGCAACCACCGCAACCGCTATAGCGCTTGCAGCAGCTCGACGGTTCCGGGCGAAGTGGCCGATCGCGCGCATCTCGGGCGAGTCCTCCTTGCGTGTCCTGGCTTTCCAGACGTTACGAAGGCCGGGAAAGTTGCTCCGTTCAGCTGCCGCCCATGCGATCGAGCCGCTCGATGACTCCCTGCGGGTCGGGGTGGCCGTGTTGCTGGAGCGCGGTCTCCCGGGGCCTTCCTACCGATTGCCGCTAGCCACACTCCGGGACTGGCTGCCGCTGCGCGAGCGCAGTCTCCCCCGGGACCAACTCCTGGATCAGGGTCCCGGACCAGTACACCGGGTTTTGGACCTCGATCTTGCCGTCTACTCGCCAAACGGCGAGATCGCTGACGTATTGCTGTCCCGAATCCTTCGTCCCGCACAGGCGAAGGACGAGCCCGGAATGCGGGTCAGCCCGGAGCTCGCGTAACGACGCGACGGCAGGCGCTGTCGACGGAGCAGGGACTCCGGTGAACTCCAGCTGGCGCTCGCACATCGCCTGGTTAACGCCCTGGTACGAGCACAAGGCATCGAAGTTGCCCGACCTGGCGATGGCGACGATATCGGCCAGGGCGTGCTCAGCCTCTTCGCGTGTCACTGGCCGTGCGTCAGTTGCATCACCACAGCTGACGCACAAAGCCAGGACGAGCGCACCGGCGATCAGACTCAGAGAGCGCTGTCGCACCGCCGGCGCCACTTACTTCACGACCACTGGTAAGGCCAATATCCATCCTCCGCCTGCGAACACACCGATTCCAGCAGCCAAGATGCGCCGTGGCGTTGGGTATACCAGCCCTCCCGCGACACTCATCAAGGCGCCGCCAATTGCCATGGCCGCTCCGATGTCCGTGAATGCCGCAAGCCACCCGCCAAACTGGACCACAGGACCGAAAACGAGCAGGAGGATCGAGTAAAAGGGCCGATCGGTCGCGACCGACCGTTCACGTCTCCGATCGATCGGCTCTTGATTCATCACCATGGGTAGCATATGGCACGCCAGTGCAGTCCCGGCCCGCCAGGTGGAGTGCCTCATCGAGAATTCTCCGCGATGAATCGATCCACGAGATCAGTGAGGATTATCCGCTCGACCGGCATCCGCGTTCACTCCTTGCGGCACGACCCGGCGTCATGCCGCCGGCCGCAGTATCTCGCCGTG
>DAOKYT010000042.1:0-25137 GCA_035326025.1 Tepidiformaceae bacterium | reverse complement strand
CCTGCGCGGCATGTCCCGCCTCAAGAAGCCCATGAGCGGCCGTGTCCTGCTCGATGAGACGGACATCCGCGCCATGAGCGCACGGCAGGTCGCGCGAAACCTGGCCATCCTCACGCAATCGCCCGATGCCGGCCCCGACCTCACAGTCCGCGAACTCGTGTTTCGTGGGCGGTATCCCCACCAGGGCATCCTGCAGCGGGTGACGGCCGCCGATATCGAGGCGGTGGAATGGGCGATGGCGGCCGCCGACACGGCCCAGTTCGCCGCCCGCCCGCTCGGGAGCCTCTCCGGCGGCGAGCGCCAGCGCGCCTGGATTGCCCTCGCCCTTGCTCAGCAACCGCGCGTGCTCCTCCTCGACGAGCCCACCAGCTTCCTCGACATCTCTCACCAGGTGGAGGTGATGCATCTCCTCCGGCGGCTGAACCACGAGGGGATAACCGTGGTAGCTGTGCTCCACGACCTCGTGCTCGCGGCCCGCTTCTCCGACCGGGTGATCGCGATGCGCTCGGGCCGGGTTGAGTTCGACGGTCCGCCTCGCCAGGTCCTCGAACCGGTGGGCCTCGAGCGCGTGTTCGGGGTCCCCATGATGATCCTCACGGACCCCGAGTCCGGCCAGCCCATCCCGCTCCCGCGCTCCGGCGCGGCGCTGTATCCTGTCGCCCACGGCGAGCCGGCGGGCGCGGCATCCTCCCCCGCGCAGACCTGACGCGAATCGTATTGCAACAGGTGAAATCAAGACGAGGGACCGATGCGGTCCCCGCTTTGGCGCGGGATGCTGACAGGACAGGGTGTGGGCAGGCGCCTGCGCGAAGAGGCGCTCCGGGCCGGGACCCGGACGGGTCGATCCCCCACCCGGCCGTGAGATAGCTGTCCACGCCAGACTCGCCGGGCGCTGCCTGCAACGGAGACGGACCCATCCGCCCTGCCGCCGACCTTCAACCGCCCCTCACACAGCGCGGCGTTCAGGCCTTCGCAACGAGGCCGCGGAGGCGGCGGGCAAGTGTGCGATAATCGCGAACCTCGGCGGCGCCGAACTGGAAGATGTCGCGGGGCCCCAGGTGCTCCGAGCGGGCGAAGAACGCCAGCCCGCCCAGGATGGCCAGGCTGTAGGCGATGGCGCTCGCAAGCGCCGCCCCGTTGACGCCCATCGCCGGGATGAGCAGCGAGGCCAGGGCGAGGTCGATCACCAGGCCGCTGCCCGCCACCACTGACGAGACCCACGGCATGCCCCGCTGGTAGGTGTAGAAGCCCGCGAACGACTGGGCGAGGCCGTAGAGCAGCACGCCCGGGAGGATGAACCGGAGCGCCGAGGCCATGCCGCCATAGCTGGCCGGGAACACCGCCTCGATCACGTCGGCCAGGAGGAACAGCCCCGCGCAGGTGACGCCGAGAAGGAGCACCGTGTGGCGCATCACCCGCGTCGTGAGGGCCACCGCTTCGGAACGGCCGATCGAACCCACGCGTGCGTAGGCCGCCAGTGCGAGCGACCCGCTGACCTGCCACACCGACTCGGCGATGTTCACGGCGATGGAGTACACCGCGACTCCTGCCTTCCCTTCGAAGTGGCGGACCAGGAACAGGTCCGCACGGTAGTTCAGATAGGAAATGCCGCTGGCAATCCCGGCGACCAGCGCGAACCGTCCGATCGCCACCATCAACGCGCGGTCGAACCGTGCCGGCCCGCGCAGGGCGAACCCACCGGTAGCCAGCATGGCCGCCACCGCGAGCCACTGCCCCAGCGCATACATCTCGAGGGCCACCGCGGGCGTCTTGGTCCCGCTGGCCAGGAACGCGATGGCGATGGCGGTGAGGACGAACAGTGGCGGGCAGACCAGGGCCAGGTTGTAGCGAATGAGCGATTCGCGCCCGAGGAACGTCCCGGCCACGACGCTGTTGCAGATGACCGCGGCGCAGGCCGCGCCGACCGCCACCGACTCGCGGCTGGCATCACCGGCAACGACCTGGCCCGCGAAGAGCCCAATCCCGATGGCGACCGCCCCGAGCGAAACGCTGAGCGCGCTCCCGTTGAGCAGCGCGGTGGGTGCCGGGCGTTTCTGGTTGGCCACCTGGTAGGCCGTCGCCGCGGTCAACCCGCCCGTGCCCGCGTTCACCAGTCCAACCACCGTCAGGCCGAGCACGAAGGTGCCGTAGCTGCCGGCCTCCATCTGGTTCGTGCAGAAGAGCACAAGGGCCAGGGCCACCACGAGGTTCACGCCGCGAAAGAGGAACGCAATGATTCCGCCGTAGGCGATCGACATCCCCTAATCCTATGCGGACTTCCCGCCCGTGCCAGTTTCGCGCCAACAAGAAAGGCGCCCGACGGAGCGGACGCCTTTCGCGATGGAGCGGGGTGCGCGGCCTAGTTGCTGAACGCGTTGTAGAGGCCGTCGTTATCGCCCTGGTTCAGGTCGTTCGTGGCGTTGGCGATGGCGATGATCGGCTGGTCGCTGGTAATCGTCATGCCGCCCCAGAAGCAGTTCGGGTTCTGGCCGAAGCCGTTATCCGCGTCGGCGTTCTGGTAGAAGATGAACGACCCCGTAATCGTCCTGGTGGTCTGGTAGGTCGCCGGGGCATTGCAACCCGGGGCCGTGTTCGATGTGTCGTTGATGGCGGTGATGGTCACGTTGGCCGTGCCGCCGTTCGCCACGCTCACGCTCACCCAGGTGTTATACCCGCTCAGGCCGCCGGTCTTATAGGCGCGGCGGAAGATGAGTGGGAACTTCGCCGTCGTGGTCGCGCGAGAGGTCGGCACACCATTGACCGCCGTGTAGAGGTCGGTATCGACGAAGCTGCCCGCGGAGGTCATCTTCGACCGGAAGAGGACGGCCGCGAGTGGCTGGTCGCTGGTGATCGTCGCGGCGCCGACGAAGCCCTCCGGGATGCCACCGGCCGCCTCGTACACGCTGTGGCTGGCGGTGCCGTTTGCCGGGATGTTGAGCGTCACGCTGTAGTTCCCGGTGTTCCCCGCGTAGTTGATCGTGGCCGTCGCGGCCGTGTTGTTCGGGTTCGAGAGCAGGTACTGCGTGTAGAAGCCATCGAGCTTGATTGCCAGTGGCATCGCGATGCTCGTGCCAAGGTCGCTCGTGCCACCCTCAACCACGAAACCATCGTACGAGGCGAGCTTCCGGAGCCCGCTGCTCAGGTACGCATCGACGCCCACCGTGATGGTCGAGCTCGTCGTGGTCAGCGTTGCCGCCATGATCGAATTGGCCGTGCTGGCCGGCATTGGAATGGCGCCATCGACTGCCGTGGGGGCGAAGCTGATCTGGCCACCCACCGGGATGCGGTACCCGCCGGTGGCGCAGGCCGCCGAGCCCGAGCCGGCGTCGGTCACCGGCGCCTTGGCGCCCCCGGGGAAGACGTACTGGATGGTGACGCACGCCTCGGAGGTGCCGGTGTTCGCGATGGCGAAGCGCGTGTTGTACGTCGCCGAGAGCGCGTTCGCGACATAGGGCAGGGTCACCTTGGTGCCGCCGGTCGGGTATGCGTTGTGGATCGAGTAGCTCTTGGCGAATGTCGCCGAGGTGATGTCGCGAACCAGGAGCGCGTTAATCGGCTGATCGCTGGAGATCACGCCAACGCCACGGAAGCCCGGGGTCAGGCCCGTGTTGATGGCCTGGGCAAATACGCGCGTGCCGCCGGGCGGCACATTGGCGTACACCACCGTTGCCGACGGGATCTGCACGCCCTGGGGCGTGAAGATGTCCATCACAATGGTCGCGGGGGCGGTGCCATTGTTCTGGGCAATCGAGCTCGTGTTTTCCTTGCTGTTGGGGAGCAGGGCGGGGAGGACGGCGACGTGGTCGAAGCCTCGCCCCACGGTCAGCTCCTGCCGGTTGTCCGCGATGCTGCCAGCGCTGGCAACGGCCGCCGGAATAAGGGTCAGGGCGCCGAGCACTGCAACGAGCGCCAGCCGCCGGATCGGAATTCGCTCCATGAATTTTCTCCTCATCAGTCGGCAGTGTAGGAACCGGGTAGAAGTAGGGTCAACGAATTGCGGCCCGGGGCGTGGGAGTAGCGTGTAAACGGTCTGTAACTTTTGAAGGCGCACCCCCGGTGTTCGAGCCTAGGTGAACTGGTTCAGCGCCTGGAAGATGAGCACGGTCGCGAACGCCCCGCCCACCAGGATGAAGACCAGCTTCGTTCCGTTCACCGCCTCCAGTCTGCCACGGCTCGCGCTAACGCGCGGCACCGGAGTCGCTCGCCCGGAAACCCGCCACCAGGTCCACCACCCTCTGCCACGTGGATTCAGGCGGCGTGCCCCGCCGCTCGAGATCGTGGTTGCCGCCTTCCACCCACGCGAACCGGATGCCCGCGGCCAGCCGGTACCGGTCGACGTCCTCGCGCCGCCCGAAGGGGTCGTTGGTTCCCTGCACGATGAGCGCCGGCGTGGTTAGCGCTTCGAGGTGGCCGATCCGTGGTGCCTCCGGTCTCCCCGGCGGGTGAAACGGGTAGCCAAGGCACACCAGGGCTGCCGCTCCCACCTCGTCGGCGACCATGCTGGCGATGCGGCCACCCAACGACTTGCCACCGATGGCGGCCCCCGGCCAGCGCGCCGCTACTTCGCGCCATGCGTTCAGGAGCACCGGCTCACGGTCCGGCGGGCGTCTGCCGCCGCTGGCACGCCGCTGCCGCATGTAGGGAAATTCGAACCGGACGACGTGGATGCCGCGCTCGCCCAGCGCCGCCGCCCACCAGCCCATGAACGGGGAATCCATCGGGGCGCCCGCCCCGTGCGCCAGCACAAGGGTAGCGCGTGCGCCGGCGGGGCCATCGTGGAGAAACGCCAGTTCTGGCGCCCGCATCTCAGTTCACGGTCGCGTTGATGCCCTGGAGCTTGCGCCAGTGGTGCTCCGTCCGGATGCGCCGCACCGTGCCCGAGCGGGAACGCATCACGAGCGACTCGCTGATGGCGCCGCCTGCGACATACTGCACTCCCTGGAGCATCTCGCCCGTCGTCACGCCGCTTGCCGCGAACATGCAATCATCACCACGAACCAGGTCCTCCAGCATGAGCACCTGGTTCACATCAAGGCCCCGCCTCGCGGCCAGTTCGCGGTCATCGTCGTTGCGGGGCCACAGCCGGCCCTGGAAGTCGCCGCCAACGCATTTCAGCGCAACGGCGGCGATCACGCCCTCGGGCGAGCCACCGATGCCCAGCATCATGTCGACACCGGAGCCAGCGATGGCGGTGGAGACGGCCGCCGGCGCGTCGCCATCGGTGATGAACTTGATCCGCGCCCCCGCCGCACGCACCTGGTCGGCGATTTCCGTGTTGCGGTCGCGGTCCAGAATGATGACGGTCACTTCCTCGACCGCGATGCCCTTGGCGTTGGCTACCTGGGCGATGTTCCAGGCCACCGGCGCATTGAGGTCGATCATCCCGCGGGCTGCCGGGCCGACCGCGATCTTCTCCATGTAGAAGATGTCGTGCGGGTTGAACATCGTGCCCCGTGGCGAACACGCGATGACGGCCACGGCACCCGGGCGGCCCATGGCCGTCAGGCGGGTGCCCTCAAGCGGGTCGACGGCGACATCCACCTGCGGGCCCCGGCCGTTTCCCACGCGCTCGCCGTTGAAGAGCATCGGCGCCTCGTCCTTCTCGCCTTCGCCGATGACCACAACCCCGTCCATGTCCACGGTATCGAGCATCATGCGCATGGCGGCGACGGCGGCCCCGTCGGCGGCATTCTTATCACCGCGGCCTACCCACCGCGCGGCGGCAAGCGCCGCGGCCTCGGTCGTCCGCACGAGCTCCATCGCGATATTGCGATCCGGGACCTGTTCATTCCTCACGGGTTGACTCCCAGCTGGTGTGCCACCGGCTTCAGCGCTTCCGCCACGAACCGGATGTGTTCGTCCAATTCGACGCCCAGGTCGCGAGCGCCGTTGATGAGGTCCTCGCGGCGGACCGACCGGGCGAATGCCTTGTCCTTCATCTTCTTGCGAACCGAGGCAGGTTCGATCGACGAGAGGGATTTGTCGGGCTTCACGAGCGTGCAGGCGAGCACGAAGCCGCTCAGTTCGTCGCACGCATAGATCGCCCGGTCCATCTTCGAGGTGTATTCCAGCCCCAGGAATGGCGCATGGCAGAGGATCGCGTAGCGGATGTCGCCGGGCACGCCCCGGGCGGCAAGGAGTTTCGAGCCTTCGCGGGGGTGCAGGTCCTCGGTCGGGTGGATTTCCCAGTCGAAATCGTGCAGGAGCCCCGTGATCCCCCACTGCTCCTCGTCCTCGTGGAGGAGCCGGGCATAGGCCTGCATCGCCGCTTCCACGGCAATCCCATGCTTGCGCGTGCGCTCCTCCCGCGAATATTCAAGGAGGATGTCCCAGGCGTCCTCGCGGTGCATGTTCCTCCTCCTGTCGCCGCGCGACTTCGCGCTGGAATACTACCGGCTACGCGGGGAAGACTCCATGACTCGCCGGCGAGATCTCTGCCCGGTCTAGACCGGGCGGCCAGTCAGGAACATGAGCCCCTTCGCCAGGACCTCGCCCACAAAAACCGCGCCCATGGCGATGTACAGAAGCCCGGTCGCGCTCTGCATGGCCTTGATTTGCGTCGTCTTGAGCGACAACACCCCGAGGATGATCGGGAAGACCAGGCCCACCGCGATGCGGAGGTAGAGCGCCGGGTTCGCGAAGATGCCGACATCGACCGGGTTCGCCGGGGTCGGGGTCTCGCGCACGGGCACGGCAAGGTTCACCGCGAGCACCACTACCTGGAACCCGAGCGCAACAAGCAGCACGATCGCCAGGTCGCGCAGCGGCCACGATGGAAGCGCACCCTCCGTCAGGTACCAGTGTCCCCAGACCATCGCGACCGAGACCGCGCCGAGGGCAAGCGTCCCCCCGATGAGCCCGATGAGCGCCGCCGGGAAACCCCACGTCGGCGGAGCCAGCATGATCGCCAGGAGGACGATCGTGATCGCCCCCGCGATCGAACCGGCGATCCCGAACAGGCGGCCGACCGGGTCCCAGCCCATGAACACGCAAAACATGTAGGCCGCGCTCGTAACGATCACCACCGTGAGCGCGCGCTTCATCTCGGGGAAGGTGCCAGTATCAACCCGGTAGCCGTCTACCTCGCTGCCAGGGTCCATCGCGCCGGCTGTCCACCAGGCCAATCCCGCCGTGATGCCGATGCAGAGGGCCATCGTCATCACAAACCCGCGGGTGACTCCCCCGCGCAGGTCGCTCCCGAGCGTGATCCAGAGGCTTCCAATGGCAAGTTCGACGAGGATGAGGAGGAGGGTGTAGGGCAACGCCTCGACATTCACTCATCGAGTGTAGAGCGGCCGAACGTACCGGTCAGTCGGCGGCGGGCGGCCCCGAAATGCCGCCGCGGCCACCGTCAGTGCACCTGCCGCTCCTGGCCGGCCCAATATGGCTTCCGGAGCTCGGTCTTGAGGATCTTGCCCGGGCCGCTTTTGGGCAGCGGTGTATCCTGGAATACCACCTTCTTCGGGCACTTGTATCCGGCGATGAGCTTCCGGCAGTGCTCGATGATGTCGTGTTCGGTGAGCGTCCTCCCTTCCTTCGGAACCACCACCGCCAGCACGGCCTCGCCCCACTGGTCGTCCGGGATGCCAATGACCGCGGCCTCGAGCACATCCGGGTGGTCGTAGAGCGCGTTCTCCACTTCGGTGGAGTACACGTTCTCGCCGCCGGAGATGATCATGTCCTTGGCCCGGTCGACGATGAAGATGAAGTTCTCCTGGTCGATCGTGGCGAGGTCGCCGGTGTGCATATAGCCGCCGCGCAACGCCTCGGCTGTTTCCTTCGGCCGGTTCCAGTAGCCGAGCATGACGTTCGGCCCACGCGCGATGATCTCGCCGACCTCGCCCGGCTTCACGTCTTCGCCGGTCTCCTGGTTCACCACGCGCACCTCGACCCCCGCGACCTGGCGGCCGCAGCTCGTGAGCCGGGCGGTCTCGGCTTCGCTGCCCTGGTACTTCGTCCAGTCGAGCTTCATTGCCGTGAGCAGCGGCGATGTCTCCGTCATGCCGTAGGCCTGGCAGAACTTGGGGCCAAGCGCGTTCTTCGCCGCCGTCAGGCGGTCCACCGGCATCGGCGCCGCGCCAACGAGTATGAGATCGAGACTCGAGGTGTCGTAGTTCGAAAGCCCCGGGAAGTTGACCAGGAAGTTGACCATGGTCGGCACCAGGATCGTCCTCGTGACTTTCGCATGCTCGATCACTTCGAGGCAGGCCTGGGGCGAGAACGCCGCGAGGAACGTGTGGGTGCCGCCAACCATGGTGATGGCAATGCACGCCCAGGCGTCGGCCAGGTGGAACATGGGTGCGGCGTGCAGCCACGTGTCGTGTTCATCGAAGCCGACGGTCAGGATGGCGTGCTGCGCGTTCGAGACCACGTTGCGCTGGCTCAGCATCACGCCCTTTGGCAATCCCGTGGTACCGCCCGTGTAGCAGAGATTCAACATGTCATTCTCGCTCCACTCCCGGGCCGGCCGGGGCAGCGGGTTGTTCGCGGCGATGATCTGCTCGTAGTCGACTGCGCCGGCGAGCTCGCCATTCAGGATGACCACGTGTTTGATGCCCGGCGTCTTGTCCTTCAGCTGTTCATAGAGCCCGGCGAATTCCGGCCCGAGGAGCAGCGCCTTGATCTCGCCATCGTTGAGGATGAACTCGAGCTCGTGGGCCGCGAGCCGGGTATTCAGGGGAGCCAGCGGTGTCCCGGCAACGCTTGCCGCGAAGTACGCCTCCCAGTAGCGGTGTGAGTTGTTGGCAAGGATGCCGATGTGGTCGCCCGGCTTCAGCCCCAGGCCGAGCAGCCCCGCGGCCAGCCGGTGCACGCGCTCGCTCGCCTGGCGGTAGGTGTACCGCACGTTGCCGTCGATGAGCGCGACCTTGTCCGCATAGAGCTTCACCGCGTGAGCAAGGACGTCATGCACCAGCATGGGAGTACCCCCGGTTTCGGATGTCCGGGGATTGTACATGAGCGAACCTGCCGGGTTTGCTGGCCGGAGGAAGGGGGGTAGCGACGCACCCCCAACGGCGTGGCTACGATGCCAAAACCCCCACGGGCGAAAGGAAGGAACGATGTCTCAGCCACGCAAGTTCACGCTCATTGGAGTCATGCTCGGAGCGTCCATCTTGGCGTTCGGGCTCCTCGCCTTGGCCGGCAAGAGTTCGGGCGCAACCGGCAAGTCGGACCAGTACTGCTGGGGCCAGATGGCACCACGCACTGAAGACTCCGGCATCGGCCCGATCTTGTCCGAGGCGTGCTTCGAGGACGAACAGGAAGCTCAGCAATTCGGCGCCGCGGATGCGGTGTACACGCACTTCACGATCTACCGCGATGCCAGTTTCGGCGGAGGCTGGTACAAGTTCTGGACCGACCAGGGCTGTGGGGGTCTCTGGGAGCACGGGGACTTCAACCTGATCGGTTGGAATGATAGCGCCGGGTCGGCAGTCGCCGAGTGCGGACGCACCGGCGACCTCTACGAGCACACGTACTTTCGCGGCGCGGCCCTGCGGATCACCGGGTTCCAGGCCACGCTTGGAGTCCTCGACGATCAGTCGTCCTCGTGGAAAGAGCCATACTAAGGGGCGCGCTTCGGCCGATGTCGCCCGTGTGAATCGGGAGTCCCCGCATGCAAAGCGGTTCAACGCCATCCCGGTCCGAACTCACGCCAACCCAGCGGTTAGTGTTCGACTTGGCGGTGAGCGGACTCACCAACAACGAAATCGCGACCGCCCTGGGCATCAGCAGGAACGCCGTGCGGTTCCACCTCAAGAGCATCCACGCGATTCTCGGGACAGGAGGCGATCGACGTTTGCTTGTGCGGGTGGGGGTGGCGCCGCTTCGGCGCTTGCTCGCCTTGATACCGCCTTTCCTGACCCCGCAGACCGCTGGAGTCGTCGCCGTCCTGGGCGTGTCGCTGGCAGGCATGGTCGTGATCCGGGCGGCTCACTCCCGAGCCGACGATCACGCCGCGACATCGAGCGGTTCGGCCGCGAGCGCCCAGCGAGATGGCGCGTTCTGTGTCGGGGAGATGGCTCCGGCATCCTCAACGGGAGCCTTCCTGATAGATGAACGGTGCTTCGCGAGCGAACAAGCTGCCGAGGATTACCTGAGAAACGCCAGCCAGCGATAGCCCCGCCCGGGAGTGGGTGCCAGGGCAACGATCGATCTGTGTCCCCCGCAGGTGGGCGGCCTCAGGCCGTCACCCGCACCGCCGCCACCTCCGCCGGCAGCACCCGCAGCACCTCGTCAATCTCGGCTGCGGTTGTCGTCTCGCCCAGCGAGAAACGCACACTCCCCACCGCCCGCCGGATCGGCACCCCCATCGCCATCAGCACGTGCGAGGGCTCCCAGGTGGAGTTCGAACAGGCGCTGCCTGAACTCACCGCGATGCCCCGCTCATCGAGCCGCCGCACGAGGACATCGCTTTCGAGCCCCCCAAACGAGATGTTCAGGTTGTTTGGCACGCAATCCACCTGGCAGCCGTTCACCTGCGCATCCGCTACCGTCGCCAGGATGCCGTCGCGGAGCCTGTCGCGCAGCGCGCGGACGCGGGCAGACCGCTCCGCGTGCCCTTCCGCCGCCAGCCGCAGCGCGGTCGCCGTACCCACGATGCCAGCGACGTTCTCGGTGCCGGCGCGCTTCTGCATCTCCTGTCCGCCACCGTGAATGAGCGGCCGGAACGGCGTGGCCCGGCGAAGGTAGAGCACGCCGCTCCCCTTCGGCCCCCCGAACTTATGCGACGACAGGCTCAGCGCGTCGATGCCGAGCTCTTCCACATCCAGCCGCATCCACCCGGGCGCCTGGACCGCGTCGGTGTGGAGGGCGACACGGTGGCCGGCGCGCTCCGCGAACTCCCGCAGGATGGCCGCGAGCCCGGCGATCGGTTGGATGGTACCGGCCTCGTTGTTCGCCAGCATCACGCTCGCCAGCACGGTTCCGGGCCGGAGCGCCCGCACGAACTCGTCGATGCTGACCTTCCCCGCGGCGTCGCAACCGATGGTCGTCACGTCGAACCCGAGCTCTTCCAGGTGTTGCGCGGCATGGAGGCCCGCGTGGTGTTCAATCGCCGACGTGATGACGTGGTTGCCCGCGCCCGCGCGGCGCATCGCGTAGGCGATACCGAGCATCGCGGCGTTGATGCTTTCGGTCCCGCCGCTCGTGAAGAGCACCTCTGGCGGGCGGGCGCCGATGCATTCGGCCACGGTACGGCGGGCGGCATCGACCGCCTCCTGGGCATCGCGCCCAACGCGGTACAGGCCGCTCGGGTTTCCGAAGCGTTCGCCCAGGAAGGGGAGCATCGCCTCGCGCGCCTCGGCCCGGAGCTGCGTGGTGGCGGCATGGTCCAGGTAGATCATCGATGCCAGCGTAACAAACCCGGCCGCGGTTGAGGCTCCTCGCGTGAGGCGGGTAGGCTTGGTCCATGCCAGAAGAATCACTGCTCACCGATGAGGTGCGGGCGCTCGTGGGGAAGGAAACCACCCTCGGGAAGGTGCAGGTCACGCCAAAGCTGTATCGCCGGGCTGTGGAGGTGTATACCGGCGGCATCCCGGATTCCGCGCCGGCCGCGGGCGAGGCTGTCCCCGGGTACGTCATCGCGGCGCTCGACTCCGAGGCCGGCTCCCCCGCTCTGCCCGCGCTCCTGCCGAATACGCTGCTCATCAGTAACGAATGGCAGTTCGAGCGCCCCCTGCGCATGGGAGAGGAGCTCGAGGCCGTCTATTCCGTGGCCGGCATCACCGAGCGATTTGGTGGGCGCTTTGGTTACAGCATCGATTTCCGTACGCAGATCACCTTCAACGACGCCACCGGCGCACCCGTGGCCCGGAGCGGGAACACGATGACCCAGTACTCGACGGCCGGCGCGCGCGATGGCGGTGAGGCATGACGCTCGATCCCGCCGCCGTGAAGGAGGGCGACGAACTCCCCGTCCTTCATCTCCAGCCCGGCCTGGGGCAGGTCATCCGCTATTGCGCGCTCCAGTGGGCCTTCCCGGAATTCTTCTACGACATCGAAGCCGCGAAGGCGCAGGGCATGCCGGGAACCCTCGTGCCCGGCCCCCTCAAGGTTGGGCTGCTGTATCGCGCGGTCGATGAGTGGCTCGGCGGTGCTGGCTGGGTGTGCCACGTGCGGGCCGCCCACCGCCGCCCGGACCTCACGAACCGCCCCATCGACATCGCCGGCCGCGTCGCCCGTGTCTACGAGGAGAACGGCGCGCGCCGGGCCGACCTCGAACTGGCGATCATCAACGACGACGGCCAGCCCAGCGTGCGCGGGTTCGCGGTCGTTGAATTCAACAGGGCGCCGCTCGCCTAACGGCCGTCGAAGGCCACCCGGCCGCGGCAGACCGTCATGCGCACGCGCCCGTCGCCATCGAGCGCGACCAGGTCGGCATCCAGCCCCGGTGCGAGCCGGCCCTTCCGTGCATCCGCCCCGATGACTCGCGCCGGGTTCGTCGCGCAGAGCTGGAACGCGGTCGTGATATCGATCCGGAGGAACTCCATCGAGTTGCGGAAGTGCCCGTCCATGGTGGCCACGCTCCCGGCGATGGTCCCATCGGTCTTGGTGGCCCTGGCGCCGCTCACCGTCACCTCCTCGCCAGCGAAACGGCCGCTCGCGGCGTCCACTCCCGCGAGATCGAGGTTGTCGGTCACGACGACCGCGCGCTCGGGACCCAGGAGCCGGTAGGCCAGGCGGAGGAGCGCGCGGTCCACATGGGCGCCGTCGCAGATGAGTTCACAGGTCGCGCTTTCCTCCATGAGGGCGGCCACGATGGGCCCGCCCTCGCGCTGGTGGATTGGCCGCATCGCGTTGAACAGGTGCGTCACGTGGCGGATCCCGGATTCGAAGCCGGCGTGAGCCTCCGCCGCGGTCGCGTCGGTATGGCCCATGGCCGCAACCGCGCCCGAGCCGGTCACCGCCCGCACCACATCGAGCGCGCCCGGGAGCTCGGGCGCCAGCGTCACCTGGCGGATGGCCCCCCCGGCCGCTTCCTGGAACCGCTCCCACTCGGCCACCGATGGCGCGCGCAGCAGTTCCGGCGGGAAGGCCCCGCGGCGGGCCGGGTTGATAAACGGGCCTTCGAGGTGAAAGCCGAGCGCTTCCGCGCCAGCCGTCGAACCGGCGGCCAGCGACAGGGCCGCGAGCATGGTTGCCGTGTCCTCGGCGTTCGTCCCGAGCGTGCTCACCAGGAAGGATGTCACGCCGTTTCGCGGGGCCCACGCGGCATAAGACTCGATGCGCCGCCGGTCCTTCGTAAAGAACGACTGTCCGCCGCCGCCGTGGACGTGGATATCGATGAATCCGGGCCCCACGGTGAGCCCGGCGGCGTCGATGACGCGTGCGCCAGGAGCGCCGAGATCGGGGCCAATCGCCACGATCCGTTCGCCCTCGCACAGCAGGTCCGCCCGGGCGAGGCCTGAAGGCAACGCGAGCACTCCAGAACGCACAAGCAACGGTGGCGGCACGTGCTTTACCCGCTTCCTTGACGCAGATTGAGCGGCGACCCTACCGTGCGGAAAACGCCGGGGCGAGGTACCCCACGTGCGGGCACGCATCACCCGGCGCCCGGTGCAGGTGGCGGCAATTATTGTCGCCACCCTGGGCGCCGTCTACCTGTCGCTGTACACCTATGCGCGCGTCGACCACTACCTCTTCCCCGGGAACGAGGTCTCCGTCCCCGCGGTCCCGGCATACGTGCCGGGGACGAACATCGGCGTCAGTGTCTCGCTCCCCGGAGTGTCGAAATCGGGGCCCACTCCGTGGACCCCCGATGCCCGGCTCAACATCCTGGTCCTGGGGCTCGACCGGCGGCCATGGGAGCCGGAGGAGTCATCGTTCCGCAGCGATACGATGTTCGTCGCCAGCATCGACCGGCACGCCGGGCGCCTGCAGCTGCTCGCCATCCCGCGCGATACGTGGGCGGAGATCCCGTACGGCAACGAACCGGGCGTCTGGGCGGAGAACAAGATCAACGCCGCCTATTCCTACGGGCAGTTCTACAAGTACCCGGGGGGTGGTGCGGCGGCGGCGGTGGCCGCCGTCGAGCACAATTTCAACTTCGATATCCACCACTTCGTGGTCATCGACTGGGTGGGCTTTGTCCAGCTGATCGATGCCCTGGGCGGAATCGACCTCGTGGTACCGGAGGACATTTCGGACTTCGGCACCGACGTCCTCGACGTGTTCCCCGGTAACACGGTGAAGGCGGGGCCGCACCACATGGATGGGGCCCAGGCGCTGGGGTATTCGCGCGTCCGCGTCGATGGCGACATCAAGCGCATCGAGCGCCAGCAGCTGGTGATCCGGGCAGTTGCCGATAAGTCGATCAGCCTCGGATACCTGGCGAAGATCCCGGAGCTCTGGGAGGCCTACCGCGGCTCATTCCGGACCGACGTGCAGACCGCGCAGATCCCCGGGTTCGCCCTCCTGGCCAGGCAGGTGGACCTGGAAGCCATCGAGACGTTCTCGCTGGCCCCGGCGCTCTACGGCGGCGTCGCCGAGGATGGACAGCTCATCCTCCTGCCCAACCGCGACGAGATCTACACGATCATCGACCGGTTCTTCGCCGACCCCCGGCTGCGGGACGAAGCGCCGGCCATCGCCATCGAGTATCCAGAGGGACAGGAAGAAGCCGCCCGCCAGGCCCTCGCCCACCTCGAGACGTACGGGGTACCGCGCGAGGTCGTCCACCTGAAGCAGGCCGAAGCCCCGGGCGAGCCGGGGATCTTCGACCTCACGGGGAAGGCGTACACGGCGGGCAAGCTCACCGCATTGTTCGACCTTCGGCTCCTGGACCCCCCGGTGGGGCTGGTTGCGGAGGGGGTCGACGTACTCGTGCGGCTGGGCCCGGACACGGCCCTCAAGAGCCCCTAACGATTACTCGGTGACGGTGATGGTCGACTTCATCTGCGGGTGGTACTCGCAGGTGATCTTGTATTCGCCGGGCGAGGGGAATTCCCAGATGAAGATATCGTTCTTCTTCATGTTCCCCGATTCGTCGGTCCCGTTGATGGTGACGGTGTGGAGCGCGGTTTCGCTGTTCTTGAAGTAGACCTTCTCGCCGGCCTTCACGGTGAGTTCGGTCGGGATGAATCTCAGGTTGTCCTGATCGATGAACGGGGCACCCGCCGGGATCGCCGGCTCGCTGCCATCGGCCACGCCCGCTGGGCCGCTGTCGTCATCGTCCCCACTGCCGCAGGCGACGGCCAGCAGCGCGATCAAAGCCACCAGCGCAGCCAGGAGCCAGGTGCGCCGCAGGTTCCAGAGTGTCATTTCCGAGGAAGCTCCCCCGCTCCGCGGGAGCGGAGCGAATATGTGTGTTCATCCAGTGTCGCCGAGCGTGCACAAATTGGCACTCCTCTCGAACCCGGACGGGAGTAGTTTCGATGATGGCATGCCTATGGCCTATGGACGGCAACGGCGAAGGCCCCCGCCGAAGCGGGGGCCTTCCGTTCACGAGGCGGGGTGAGCGACTCGGTGACGACAGCCGTATGGCCCGGGCAAGCCCCCGGGGGCTCTCAGCCTGCCGGGAATCGTAACGGAATTGCTAATGGTGTCAAGCAGTTTAGCCTTTGCTTGACTCTGTCTCGCGGACGTGGCGCAATGCATCCTGATGAGTGCCCCCGAACTTCCGCTGCAACGGTGTGTGCGCTGTGGAGGCACACTGGCCGACATCAAGGGATCGCGCCTCGCCGTCTGCCGGCGCTGCGGTTACAAGGACGACTGCTGCTGAGGTTTGCGCCCGGTCGCTACGCCGCCCTGCCGCCCCGGCCGTCGAGCGCGGCAAGCTGCTCGCGCATCCGCCGGATCCGCCGCAACCGGTAGGAATTGGTCACCAGGCTCGCATCGTCCAGGAAGACCGGCCCCTCGCATCGGCCGCAACGGACGGCCTCGTCGCGTTCGCCCCCCGCGCCCTCCGGGAACCCCTGTAGTCCCGCGGCGGTGAGCGGCGCACCCCTGGGGCCCACCCAGCGCCCGGTGATGAACCCGCAGTGCAAGCACTTCACGTCGCCGATGACCAGCATGGCTGTCCTCCAATCGCGGAGGAGTATGGCTGGCCGCCTCTGGCCCCCGTATCGGGGAAATCCCGAGCCACCGGTACAGGTGTCCCTCGATCGACGCGGCGGTTGCCCGGCAGGCCATTGCTCCTCTACCGCTAACTACGGCAGCCGAGCCGCCCCGGCACACTGGATGCCCGCCCCGTTCGTCAGTGCCGGATCGCGTCGATCCGGTAGCGCATGATCCCCTGCGGGGCGCTGACTTCGACTTCCTCGCCGACCCGCTTGCCCAGCAACACCTTCCCCACGGGCGATTCCACGGAGATCTTCTTCTCCGAGGCGTTCGCCTCACGGGCTCCGACAAGCTGGTAGGTGATCTGCAGGTTCTTGTCGAGGTAGGTCACCGTCACGGTCGACCCGACGGACGTGAGGTTCTCTTCCTTCTTGGAGCGATCGACCACCACGGCCCGCTTCAGCGCGGTCTCGATGTGCTTCTTCCGGTTGTCGGTGAAGGCGAGCGCTTCGCGGGCGGCGTGGTAGGGGGCGTTTTCGCGCAGGTCGCCATCCGATCGGGCCTGCTCGATCGACCTGATCAGGTCCGGGATCTTGCCCTCGATTTCGGCCAGCTCGCGGCGGAGATCCTCGATACCCTCGGCGGTCATCTCGAGCGGCGGCTCTTCGATCCGGACCGCGGCCGCGCGGTTCCCGCCGCGCGAGTTCGCCGGCTTGCGCACCCGGATATGGATGCCGAAGTTCTGGTGCGTGTAGTTCCTCTTCTTGAGGTATTGGAACCACGACTTCAGCGCGGCCACCCGCTTCTCGGCGTTCGGGTCCGTGTGCTTGATGCTGAACTCCGCGTAGCTTTCGACGCGGCTCCCGGTCAGGTCACTCACCGCCATGTGGGGGCCGGCGTACTCGACGTACTTCCGCACGAAGCCTTCGTATTCGTGGCGCTGGTCGGGCTTGAGCGAGGTGAGGTAGTCGTTGAGGGCATCACCGAGGGTGATCTGCACCACGGGTGCACCCCGGGAGTTGTCTGTCATTGTTCCACTGTACCATCGTTCCCGCGATCGTGCGCCGGACTTTCGAGTGACCTTTTCCTGGGACGACCTGCCTCAGACCTTCCCGATGTTCCCGCGGCCAGACCTCTGGCTGCCACGGCTGCGGCGCCATGCCGCGCTCATCGAGGAGGCTGCCACCCACACCCGCGTCACCGCCGTGACCGGGCCGGACGTGGTCCGCCGGCAGTATGCCGAGAGCCTCGAGACGCTGCGCATCGCGCTCACCGTGAGCCCCGAGCCGGAAGCCGTGGCGGACGTCGGCAGTGGTGGCGGTTTCCCGGGCCTGGTGATGGCGGCCGTGCTCCCCGGGCTGCCGGTCACCCTGGTCGAGCCGCTCCAGAAGCGTGCCCGGCTGTTGGAGTCGATCGCCGCGGACCTTGGCCTGGGCAACGTCTCCGTCGTCGCGGCACGGGCCGAGGACGCGGGCCGCGGCGATCTCCGGGAGCGCTTCGCCCTGGTCACCGCGCGGGCCGTAGCCGGGCTGCGCGAGCTCATCGAATACACGGCGCCGCTCGCCCGGACCGGGGGCTGGCTGGCCCTGCCGAAAGGAAGCTCGGCCGCGGCGGAAGTCGAGGCGGCGGGCCGGGCGCTCGCCGAGCTCGGTTGCGAATACCGGTCTACGGTTCCCATGCGGAGCGAGGTCAGCGACACGGGCGTGGTTGTTGTGATAGAAAAGGCGTCGCCCACGCCGGCCAGGTATCCGCGGCGGCCCGGTATACCGGCCAAACGGCCGCTCTAATCGATAACGCTCTAATCGATAACATGGATAGGCGGTTCACTCATTCTTGCATTACGTGCTATAGTGCCGCCGACCCGCGGGGCAAACCCGTCCAGGTGAGCAGGCTCACCACGCCCCCGTACGCATGCAGGAGGCAGCATGGACCCCAACGTGATCATCAACCGCATCGTCCGGCTCGCGAAGCTGGACACATCGGTGTTCGACGAGGTACGGGACGACCCCGCCGAACTCATCCCCGCGCTCATCGTGGCGGGCCTGAGCGCGCTCCTCGCCGGCCTGGGTTCGTTCCTCTGGTGGGAGTTCAACTTCGACTACTCGCCCGATAGCCTGTTCCTGAACACCTTCATCCTTGGAAGCGTGTTCCTCGCGGCTATGTACGCGGTCTGGGTGCTTCTCGCCTACGTCGTGCTCGTGCAGGTCTACAAGGCTTCGGCCGACCTCCAGTCGCTCTTCCGGACCATGGGCTACGCGGCATTCCCGCTGGCCCTGTCACTCTTGATGTTCATCCCGGTGCTGCACCCGGTGTTCGCCATCGTGCCCGTGGTGCTCGTCTTCGTGATGGCCATCTACGCCGTCCAGTCGGTCACCAACGCTGATTCGACGCAGGTCGTCATCGCGAACACCGTGGGCCTCACCGTGATGGTCCTGGTGCTCGGCATCGTGGCGACATCGAACGACTTCCCGGATGCCCCGATTGGCGCCGGGCTGTTCAACTGGATTCCCAGCGTCTAACCGCGTTCCACCTGTTCATGGCGGGCCAGGCCGTGCACCGGCCTGGCCCGCCATGCGCGCTGCTCCAGGGGCTCGTCCGGCTAACGGTGGATAGCTCCATCAACGAGCAGGCCGCGAGCGACCGCCGTGCCGCGGTCCTCAGCATGTCGTCGCTGGTCCTCAGTGCGGAGCTCGCCTTCTTCGAGCCAGTCATCGGGTTCATCACCAATGACGTGTCGATCCAGGCGGCGTTCGCGTTTGTGCCGATCTTCCTCGCGCTGGTGATGCCGGGGCTCTACCTGCTCTGGCGGAGGGCCCATGGAGCCCGCCCCGGCCCCGGCCTGAATCAGGCCAGCGCCTCGCGCAGGGCTTCGCAGGCTTCGGCGACTCCGCGCTTGCCCCCATCGAGGAACGCCGACAGCTGCATGAAGATATGCGGCTGGTCCTGGTAGATGCTCAGCTTCACCGGTACGCCCGCATCCTCGAGCGCCTTCGCGAAGAGCTTCGAGTCATCCAGCAACGGATCGAGCGTCCCGGCAATGAGCCGCGCCGGCGGCAGCCCGCGCAAGTCGCCCTTGATCGGCGCGATGTATGGGTCCTCCACGCTTGCGCCGCCGGAAAGGTAGTGGCCATAGAACCACTCCATCGATTTCCGCGTGAGGATCTTGCCCTCGCCGTTTTCGATGACCGAGGGAAGGTCGTTGTCCATGGTGTAGGCCCCATACAGCAGCAGTTGGAGCCGTGCCGCCGGGCCGCCCTCATCGCGGAGGCGAAGCATGGAGGCCGCGGTCAGGTTGCCGCCCGCGCTATCGCCCCCAACCGCGAACCGGGATCCGTCGGCATTCACCTCGCTGGCGTTTGCCACTGCCCAGCGGATCGCGGCCACGCAGTCATTGAGTGGCGCCGGGGCGGGATGCTCGGGGGCGAGGCGGTAGTGCACGCTCACGACAACCACGCCGGCGCCCTCGGCGAGCTCGGCGCAGAGCCTGGCGTGCGTCGCCGGCGAGCCGATTACCCAGCCGCCCCCGTGGAGGAACACCAGGAGCGGGAAAGGTCCGTTGCCCCGGGGCGTAAACACCTTCACCGGGATCTCCCCGGCTGGCCCCGGGATTGCCCTGTCGGCAATCGCGACGGACTCCGGCATCGGCTGGTTGAAGGCGGCGAAGGATACTTCGGCGTTCGCGCGGGCGACGTCCGCGGGCAACTCCCACATCTGCGGGGCGCCGGTTGCCTCGGCCTGCGCGGCCATCATCTGAAGCAATGCTTCGACCTGGGGATCCATGGGGGCACCTCGGACATACAGCGGATGGCCGGACTATACCGGCCCCATGCTGATGAAAAAACACCGGGTGCTCCCCTCGATTCCCGGTTCGAACGCGGCAATGGCCCGCGCTCGGATCCGCGGCGGCGAGGCCCCCGCGCGATGACGTTCGGTGCTCGCCGTCCTCTGCTTAAAGCCCGGAGGCCGCCTGCTCATCGAGCACCACCACCAGGTCGCCGTGTTGTTGCAGAAAGGACGCCGGGCATTCCGCGGAGACCGGGTCACGCAGGGCGCGCGCGATGATCCCGGCTTTGGAGGCGCCGCTGGCCAGCAGTATGACGCTTCGGGCCGCCAGCAATTCGGCCATGCCGAGTGTCAGGCCACGTTCGGGAGTGCCGGCTCCCCAGCACGCAGCCGCGCTCCGCCGGGACTCCTCGTGCAGGCGTACGGGGCGGGCGCTGCTGTCCGCGCCGCTCCCCGGCTCGTTGAAGGCGACGTGCCCGTTGAGCCCGATGCCAAGCACAGCGATATCGAGCCCACCGGCGGCGGAGAGCCTGGCGGCGAACGAAGCCGCTTCCACCTCCGGATCGGGAGATTGTGGGTCGAACTGCTGGACCGCTGGTGCCCCCGGGATCCCATCCCAGTGCCGGGCGAAGTAGCTGTAGTTGGAGCACGGGTGCTGGCGCGGCCCCATGTACTCGTCGATGGCGAACGGGTGCCACAGCGAGATGTCGAGCCCGCCCCGGCTGGCCAGCTCGCCTAGTTCCGCGTAAAGCCCGAGTGGCGTCGAGCCGGTCGGCAGTCCGATCACCGGCCGCGCAAAACGTGTGGTGCGCGAAAGCAGAACCGCGGCTGAAGCCCTGCCAAAGCCAGCAGCCGGGACGGCGTGGAGAGATGGTGCCATCAGGCTGGGACGGGCTCGTGGAGGAAGGCGAGGACCTCCTCGAGGAACGCCTCCGGCCGCTCTTCGGCGATCAGGTGGCCCGCTTCGGGAATGGTGACATGGCGGGCGCCGGGGATAGCCGCGGCGAGCGCTTCGCCCCGCTCCGGTGGGATGGCTGCATCGCTCGCGCCGCTCAGCACCAGCGTCGGCGCGGTGATGGCCGCGAGGTCCACCGGCGCCTCGTCCCGGTTCGCGGCGGCCATCTTGCGCACGGCGGCGACGGTGCCGGGCAGCAGCAACGGGTCGATGTACCCGCGCATCACCTCCTCGGTGGCGTACGCGCGGTCGTGGACCATGCGGGCAAGGGCGCGCCGGCCGAGGGTGTACATCGCGGACGGAGAGCGCTGGACGACGCCTATGAGGGCGAACATCGGCCCGGCGGCCATGCCTCTTCCAGGAGCCCTGGATGCCTCGCCAGCGTTCACCGCCGCCACGAGCACGAGACGCTCGACGCGATCGGGGTGGCCGGCCGCGACTCGTTCCGCGATCGCCCCTCCCATCGAGTGCCCGATGAGCGTCGCGCGCTGGATGCCGAGCAGGTCCATCAACGCGACCACGCGTTCGGCCTGGGCGCGCTGGCCGTAGTCGCGTGCGGGGTCGCGGTCGCTGAAGCCGAAGCCCGGCAGGTCGAGGGCCACCACCCGGTGTGTGCGTGCCAGGCCGGGCAGGACGCGGCGCCAGCTGAACGTGCTGCCCGCGAAGCCGTGGATGAGGATGACCGCGGGCCCCGAACCTTCGTCGATGTAGTGGACCTTTGCGTCCGCGACATCGCGAATAATCCCCTCGGGGAGCGGCGCCTGCCATGGGGCACGGCGCTTCCACGCCACCCAGCCTCCAGCCCCAACGGCCGCCAGCGCCCCGCCAAGCACGATCGCCTTGCGTTTCACCCGCTTGCCTCGCTGAACATGCTCCGC
This sequence comes from Tepidiformaceae bacterium, assembly GCA_035326025.1. Lineage (GTDB taxonomy): Bacteria > Chloroflexota > Dehalococcoidia > Tepidiformales > Tepidiformaceae > Amarobacter. The sequence continues at coordinate 3,525 of DAOKYT010000042.1, read as the reverse complement.
AGGATGCGCATGCTCTCAGCCATCCTGGGGCCGTACCACCATAGCAGCTTCCCATCGACGATCCGGGCTGGCGCGATCGGATTGTAGGTCGCGAGGTGCTTCTCCTTGAATGGATACGGCTCATCAGGGAGGAGGACCAGGTCCGGGTGCAGTGTCCGTACCTCCTCCAGGGTGACCGCCGGGTACCGCGGCTGCCCGGCCAGCACATTGATCGCCCCCGAGCGCTCCAGCAGGTCGTGGCCGTAGCTCTTGCTTCCGAGCCCCATCAGGGGCTCGTGCCACACCGCCACGAACACGCGGGGACGGTGGGCTGGCAGGGGCTCGCGCAGTACCGCGGCGGCCTCGCGCGCAAGCTCCCAGCCGCGGTCTTCCATGCCCAGCCGCGCCGCGATGGCGACCATCGTCTCCAGCGCGTCCTCGACCGAGTTGGGATCGGTCACCAGGACCTCGAGCCCGGCGAGTCGTAGCGCTTCCACATCTTCGCGCCGGTTCTCCTCCCGGTTGGCGATCACGAGGTCCGGCCTGAGGGCCGCGATGGCAACGATGTCCGGGTTCTTGGTTCCGCCCACGGCCGGGACGATTCGCGCCTCCGGCGGCTCGATACAGAACCGGGTGCGCCCGGCCAGCGAACCCGGCGAAAGCTCCCACACGAGCTCCGTCAGGCTCGGCACAAGCGAAACAACGCGCATGGATACAGCCTACCCCGGGAGCTTTCGCCAGGGGAGGGGAGCACGGCTAGTTCGGCGGGGTGCCGAGCGTCACCTCGGTGGTCTCCTTCTTACCGTCTCGATAGAACTCAACGGTCACTGTCTCGCCGGCGCCGTGTTTGATCAGCGCCACGGCGAGGTCGGCCTCGCTGTCGATGTCGACCTCGCCGATGCGGACGATGACGTCGCCGGTGCGCAGCCCGCCGGAGGCGGCCGGGCCTCCCGGAGTCACGACATCGAGGATAACGCCGCCTTCATCGGGGATGCCGAGTTCGCGCGCTTTCGCAGGGCGGAGTGACTCGAAGCCGGAGATGCTCAGGAAGCCCCGGTTCACTCGGCCGTGGTCCTTCAATTGTGCCACCACGGCCTGTGCCACATCGGAGCCTACCGCGAACCCGATGCCGACTGCCTGCGTCCCGGTCGAGGGGTTTGGGGCGATGGCTGTGTTCACCCCAACGACCTCTCCGAACAGGTTCAGGAGCGGGCCGCCGCTATTGCCGTGGTTGATAGCGGCATCGGTCTGGATGGCGCCCAGGATCTGCGTGTTCTCGCGGATCGCCCGGTTCTTCTGGCTCACGATGCCCCGCGTCACGGAAAAGGCGCCGCCTTCGCCCCCGTCCAGGTCGAGCGCATATCCCATGGCCACTACATCCTGGCCGACCACCACATCGTCGAGGTCGGCGAAGGGCAGCGCTTTTAGCCCCGAGGCGTCGATCTTGAGCAGGGCGAGGTCGGAGCGGAGGTCGGTCCCGACGACCGTCGCCTCGTAAGTGGCGCCATCGCTGAGGGTTACCTCAACGGTGCTCGCGGTTCTCCCCGTGAGCGGGTCTTCGATGACGTGGTTGTTGGTCAGGATGTAGCCATCGGCATCGACCACGAAGCCGGTCCCCACGCCGGTCCCCGTGGCGATCCGCACCACCGAGGGCTCGGCGTAAGCGACGAGCTCAGCCGTCGTCATGGCGTTGCTTTGGCGGACTTGTGTGGGCGTATTCGCTGCCGGTTCGCTGGTGGCGGCCGGGGTCGTGGTTTCACTGCCGCCGTCCTGGGGGGCGGCGGCTGGTTCGGAATCGGAACAGGCGGCGCCGGCAAGCAGCGTGAGCGCCAGCAATCCAGCGCCGATGGGGCGAATCAGTCGGGGCATGCGTATCTCTCCGGGGGTAGTCGTTTCGATGTGTTGCTCGTAGTCTTCGGCATGGGGCGGCAGTCCCCGGTAAACAGCAAGGGGCCTTTCGTATGGTCAGGTAAAGGCGCTGGCCGGGCAAAAGGGTGGGTGTATCATGCCCATCGAAGGTAGCCATGGCCTGGAACGGGAATCCGAACACACCTGGTATACGTAACATCGGCAGGACGGTTGAATTCAGCCGCCCCGCCGAGGCCGAAATCGCCTCTCGCATCGACTGGCCGGATGAAGCCCTCATGCTCGCGATTGTTTCCCGCGATGAACACGCCTTCAGCGTTCTCTACGACCGCTATGTGGACCTGGTCTACTCGGCCTCGTTCCGGGTGCTTGCCGATGCCCAGCTCGCCGAGGATGCCTCGCAGGATGTGTTCGTGCGGCTGTGGCGCCGTCCCGAGACGTTCATCGCGGAGCGCGGCCGGTTCGTGAGCTGGTTGATGAGCGTCACCCGAAACCGGGCCGTCGATGAGCTCCGGGCCCGGGGCCGGCGCCGCAAGCGCGAAGGCGGGCCGCTTGGCGAGCCCGATGAAGCCGCCGAGCCGGTCTTTTCAACCGAGCTGATCGACCCGTTGCATTCGGCCGAGCTCCATGAAGAACAGGCCACCGTGCGGCGCGCTTTGGCCGCGCTCCCCCGGGAACAGAAGCTGTGCCTCGAGCTGGCATACTTCGGGGGGCTCACCCAGCAGGAAATCGCGGCCCGTCTCCACGAGCCGCTTGGCACGATCAAGACACGCATCCGCCTGGGCATGCAAAAGCTGCGCCGGGCGCTCGACGAGAAGGCGTAGGGCAACCAGCGGCCATGGCAGGCGAACACATCACGCAGGAGCAGGCGGACGAGTACGCCATCGGTTCGTTGGAACCGGTGCTCGAACGCGCCATCGCGCTCCACCTCGCCGAATGCCCGGCCTGCCGCGATATGGCGCGCGATGCCGAGCGGCTGGCGTCGCTTCTTGCCCTCTCGTCGCCGGTCAGGCGTCCATCGCCACGGCTCCGCCGCCGCGTCTTTTCGGCCGCGGGAATCACGCGCCCGAGTCCGCTTCGGCGGGTATTCACGATCAGCCGCGCCGCCGCCGGGCTCGCTGCCGTCATCGTGGCGGCCGGGGCCTTCAGCGGCATGGTTTCGCTGAAAAACCAGATCGGCGACTTGCGCCAGCAGAACTCCGGCCTCCAGGTGCAAATCGATGAGGCCCTCTCCACGAAGGTCGAGCTCGCCGCGCTCACGCGGAAGCTCGATGACCAGGAGAAGCTCGCGGCCCAGCTCGAAGAACGCTCGAGGGACGACCGCGAGCTCAACCTCGCGTTCATGTCGCCCACCACCGATGTGGCCGCGGTGACCTCGCTGAACGAATCGGGCAACGCCATCGGGCGGCTGGTGTGGGATTCCGAGCAAAAGCGCGTGTGGTTCGTCGCGAGCGAACTCCAGAAGCTTCCCGCCGGCGAGACGTACCAGATCTGGGTGAACTCTGGCGGGCGGTATTACAGCCTCGGCACCTTCACCCCGGACGATGAAGGTTTCGCCCGGTATAAGACAGTGGTGCCCGAGGGCTTGAACACCTACGAGACCGCGGTGGTTACTATCGAGCGCGCCGGCGGCAGTCCGCTTCGCGAAGGGCCGACCGTGTTCTTCGTCGCCGACCTCTC
>DAOKYT010000041.1:0-26034 GCA_035326025.1 Tepidiformaceae bacterium | reverse complement strand
GTTATCGTCGGCCTCGTGGGTTTGCTGGCAGGTGCTGGAGCGGGCTTCCTGGTTCGCCGCCGCGCCGAAGGAACATCACTGCAACAGGCAGAGGAGCAGGCCAGCCGGATCCTCGCTGAGGCCGAAACACGTCAAAAAGAGCTCCTGCTGGAGGCAAAGGAAGAGACCCTCGCCCTCCGCAACGCGCTCGAATCCGAACTGAAGGAACGCCGCGCCGAAGCCGCGCGCATCGAACAGCGCCTGACCCAGAAGGAGGAGAATCTCGACCGCAAGATCGAGGCGCTCGAACGCCGCGAACAGTCCGTCCGCGACCGCGAGGCGCAGATCGAGAAGCTCCGCGCCGAGGCCGAAGAACTGCGCCAGCGCCAGGCCACCGAACTCGAACGGGTCGCCAACCTCACGGTCGACGAAGCCCGTCAGCAGCTGCTCGCCGCCATCGAGGTCGAAATCCGCGACGAAGCGAGCCGCCGCGTCCGCGAGATCGAGAAGGAAGTCGAAGCCACCGCGGGGCCGCGGGCCCGCAAGATCCTCGCCACCGCCATCCAGCGCTACACATCGGAAGTCACCGCCGAAACCACCGTTTCGGTGGTGCCTATCCCGAGCGACGACATGAAGGGCCGGATCATCGGCCGCGAGGGCCGCAACATCCGCGCCATCGAAGCCGCCACCGGCGTCGACCTCATCATCGACGACACCCCGGATGCGGTGACGGTGAGCGCGTTCGACCCCGTGCGCCGCGAAATCGCCCGCCAGGCCCTGAGCATGCTGGTGCAGGACGGGCGCATCCATCCGACACGCATCGAGGAAGCTGTCAACAAGGCTCGCCGCGATGTCGAAGCGACGATGCAGGAAGCCGCCGAGGCGGCGGCCGTCGAGGCCGGCGTGCTCAACCTCCACCCGGAGGTGCTCAAGGTTTTCGGCCGCCTTCGCTACCGCACCAGCTATGGCCAAAACGTGATGCGCCACAGCATCGAAACCGGCCACATCGCCGCCATGATCGCCCGTGAGATCGGCGCCGATGCCGACATCGCGCGCGCCGGCGGCTTCCTCCACGACCTCGGCAAGGCCGTCGACCACGAGGTCGAAGGCACCCACGCCATCATCGGCGCCGAGATAGCGCGCCGCTTCAAGGTGAAGGAAGCCATCGCCCACTGCATCGAGGCGCACCACGAGGAAGTCGAGCCACGCAGCGTCGAAGCGGTCATCGTCATGATGGCCGATGCTATCTCAGGCGGCCGCCCGGGCGCCCGGCGCGAATCCCTCGAAGCGTACATCAAGCGCCTCGAAACCCTCGAAAGCATCGCCCGGAGCTACAAGGGCGTCGAAGCCGCGTTCGCCATCCAGGCCGGCCGCGAAATCCGTGTCATTGTGAAGCCCGAAATCGTCGACGACCTCGAAGCCATGCGCATCGCCCGCGACGTCAGCCAGAAGATCGAGGAGACCATGGAGTACCCCGGGCAGATCAAGGTCACCGTGGTCCGCGAAACGCGCGCCACCGAATACGCGCGTTAGCCCGATGCGATTGCTCTTCCTTGGCGACATCGTCGGCAACGCCGGCCGCGAGGCCGTCGTCGCCATGGTGCCAGCCCTCCGCCGCGAGCTCGCCCTCGATTATGTCGTGGCGAACGGTGAGAACTGCTCCGGCGGCAAAGGCCTCACCCCGAAACACGCCGACGAGCTCCTTGATTGCGGCATCGACGTCATCACCGGGGGCAACCACACCTTCCAGCACCGCGAACTCTACCCGTACCTGGAGAGCACTCCCGCCGTCCTCCGGCCGCACAACTACCCTCCCGGGGCGCCGGGCACCGGGATTGCGCAGGTTGGCGACCTCGTGGTGCTCAACCTGATCGGCCGGGTGTTCATGCCGGCCGACTACGAAGACCCGTTCCGCGCGGCCGACGACGCGCTGACGTCGCTCCCCTCGAACCGCTTCGTGCTGGTCGACCTGCACGCCGAGGCCACCAGCGAGAAGCAGGCGATGGGCTGGCACCTGGATGGCCGCGCGACCGCCGTGGTGGGCACCCATACCCACGTCCCGACGGCCGATAACCGGGTGCTCCCGGGTGGGACCGCGTTCTGTAGCGATGCTGGCATGTGCGGCGCGCGCGATTCCATCATCGGCGACGACGTCCAGGCGGTGCTGCACCGCTTTCTCACCCAGATGCCGACGCGGCTGGCGCCCGCCACCGGGACCGCCGTCATCAACGGCGTCCTCATCGAAGCCGATGAGGTGACCAGGCGCGCCACCAGCATCGTCCGTTGCGACCGGGTCTGGCGCTGATGGCGAAGGGCGACTTCCACCTCCACAGCACGGCTTCCGATGGCGTCCATTCGCCCACCTGGATCGTGGAGACTGCCGCGGCCCGCGGCGTCGTGGCGCTCTCGCTGACGGACCACGACACCACCGAAGGCCTGGCGGAGGCACGGGCGGCCGCCGACCGCCTGGGGCTGCAGCTCGTACCGGGCATCGAGCTCAGCACCGACCTGGGCAAGGCCGATGTGCACCTCCTCGGCTTCGGATTCGATGCCGGGGCCAGGCCCCTCCAGGAGTTCCTGCGCTGGCAACGCGAGGGCCGCCTCGCCCGGGTGGAGACGATCGTCCGCATCCTGCGCGAAAACGGCATGCCTATCGAAGTCGGCCGCGTGCTCCAGATCGCGGGCGAGGCCACCGTCGGGCGTCCCCACGTCGCCCGCGCCCTCCTCGAAAAAGGCTACGTCGCCAGCGTCCAGGACGCGTTCGACCTCTGGCTCGGCAACGGCAAACCCGCGGATGTGAACCGCGAAAAGCTCATTCCCATGGACGCGATCCGCCTGATCCACGACCACGGCGGCGTCGTCTTCGTAGCCCACGCCATCTTCATCGGCGATGACTACCCGGAAGCCGTCGAGCAGCTTGCGCGCTGGGGCCTCGACGGGATCGAGACCTACTACAAACACTACGACGCCGAGACGATCCGCGCCCACGAACGCCTCGCCGCGCGCCTGGGCCTTGCGAAGTCCGGCGGCAGCGACTATCACGGCCTCGGCAACCCCGATGACCGCGAAATTGGGGACATCCCGTTCGCCGACGAGCACGTCGACGCCTTCCTGGACTACCTCGAACGCCAGGGTGTCGACACCGGAAAGAAGGTGCACTGATGCTGGGAGCCGACCAGATTGAGCAGATCATCCCCCACCGGTACCCGTTCCTGCTCGTCGACCGCGTGATCGAGCTTGAGGAAGGGCAACGGGGAGTCGGCATCAAGAACGTGACTGCCAACGAGTGGTTTTTCGAAGGCCACTTCCCCGGCAAGAAGGTGATGCCCGGGGTGCTCATCGTCGAAGCGCTCGCGCAGGTGGCCGCCGTCACCCTCCTGAAGGGCGCGGACATGGCCGGTAAGTCCCCGCTCTTCGGCGGCATCGAGAACATGCGCTTCCGGAAGCCCGTGCTCCCCGGCGATCAGCTGCGGCTGGAATTCACCCTCGAAAAGATGCGGGGACCTATCGGCAAGGGCCACGTCCGCGCCACCGTCGATGGTAAGCTGGCGGCCGAGGGCACCATCTCCTTCGCGCTGGTCGATTTTGGCGCTGAACCGGCGGAGTAGCGCCGTCTCGCTGCCCTGCCCCTTTACCTCAGCGGAGATAGGATCGTTTCGCACCCGATGAGCGCTCCGAACACGTCCACCGATTACTACGAGGTCCTGGAGGTCTCCCCTTCGGCCAGTCCCGAGGTCATCGAGGCTGCCTACCGCGGGCTGATGCGCAAGTACGGCGAGGACCCGGACCCGGCGGTCCGCGAACTCCGCCGGCACGTGGAGGCCGCCTTCGCGGTGCTCTCCGATGCCCAGAAGCGTTCCGCCTACGACGCCGCCCGGAATGGCGCGAGCCAGGCGCCCAGCCCTTCCGCCGAACCCGAACCGTACACATTTCGCCCGGCAACGGTCGTCGAGTGCCCGCGGGACCCCGGCGTGGAAACTGCCCTGCGCTGCAGCCGCTGCGAGACCCCCATCTGCCCCCGGTGCCTCATCCAGAGCCCTGTCGGAGCACGGTGCCGCGACTGTGCCAGGACGGTGAAGTCGCCGATCTACACGCTCTCGACGGCTGGCATCGCCCGGGCCGCGGGCGCATCGCTGGTGGGTGGCGTGGTGATGGGGCTGATCTGGGGCCTCGTCCTTCTGCCGTTTACCTTCGGCTTCTTCTCGATCTTCCTCGGGGCGGGGCTCGGCTACGCCTTCACACGCGCGCTGGAATTCGCCACCGGCCGCAAGCGCGGGCCTATCGTCGTGACCTTTGCCATCGCCGGGATTTGTGTTGCCTGGGGGATGACGCTGCTCTTCATCCCGATGCGCATGGCATTCTATGGCCTGGTCGCGGCGGGCATCGCGGCGTACCTCGCGTATCAGAACCTGCGGTAGACGCGGAAGGTGTTCGGGCTACCAGCCCGAGCTCTGCACCACGAAGCTCATTCCGACAATGAAGCCGATCGACCCTACCCCGACGATGAGGATCGTCAGGAGGTCCTTTTTCACGTGACTGTAGTCCCTGGTCACGTGGTGTTCGCGGTGATGAGCGGGCGCGGCGCGGCGGGCTGACCGTGCGGCCCCCTGGCCCTCGGCCTCGCTCCCCGCGACGGGGCGAGGAAGGGTGGCAGCCGGCGCGGCAACACGGCGGCGGGAACGGCGAGGCTGGCGTGCGGTCATCTCCCGCATGGTAGCGACGGCTGCCCGAACGGTACAGCAATCGGGCCGGGCCGGGCCGAACCGGGGCTGGCTACGCTTCCTTCACCGCGATGTCGATGGTGAATTCGCCGAAGCTCACCAGCAACGGGATCACCAGGCGGGTCAGGTTCAGGGTCGCGATCGAACTCCCCCTGCCGAGCAGCAGCACCGGCGGCGACATGTCGCTCGGGTATCCGTTCTTCTCCAGCCCGATGCCCGCCTGGCCGGTGATCATGTTCGCCAGTTCGGCGATGGCGCTCTGCCCGAGCGTATCGAGCTCCGCGGCCGGTTCGCCAATCATCCTCGAAGCGAACCCGACGGCGGTTTCCATCGACATGGAGTAGATCACCAGCCCCGCGACGCCACCCGTGATCGCGATGAGGGCACTGACTTCGTTGCTGGTCTGGGGCGAACGCACGCGATGCAGCTGTCCGCGGCTCACGGACTCGTGGCATTCCTGCTGGATGACTCGCGCCGCTGCCTCGACGAATGGGCTGATGAGCTCGAGCCGCGCGCGCTCTGGCGCCTCGGCCGCCGCCCTGGCAGCCTCATCAACGGTGATTTTCGCCAGCATCTGCTCCTCCAAAGTCCGCCGAACGTATCGACCAGTGAATGCGAATCAGTTGCGGCCGTCAGCTCACCTGGAGCGTCCGCCCAAGGTCCGTGGCATAGGCGCCGAAATCATCGATGTCCCGCGAGGTGATTGTCAGCGTGCCGGGCAGATTGCCCTGTTCCTGGAGCCGAAGCGCGATCTCCCAGCGGGCCCAGGTCTTGAGCAGAGCCGTCTTCTCCACAGCCGGAAAGCGTGCCCGCGACATTTGCTGCACGATCTTGCGATGGGCATCCTGGGAGATGAGCACGGTCACGTTTGACATGCCGGCCCGCCCGCCATCGACCTTGAAGACGAGGCGATGAAATCCAGAGCCGCCGTTCATGATCTCCGACGACATGAGCACGGCGCGTATCGGAACAACGTTACTCATCGGCCTCTTCCCCGAAAGTCCTCACCAATCCATCATCGTCAACCAGTCCCGAAACCTGTAGCGCAAGCTTTCGCCCGCTTGTGCCGGCGAAGCCCGCGAATCGCTCGCAGTTGCCGACGAAGATCCGCAACGGGTCGGAGACGAGGTGGTCGAGCACGATCACATCGCCGGGCGCCAGCTCGGCGAGGTCGCGCGCTTCCACGCGGGCTCCGCCCAACATCGCCCGCACCAGCACCGAAGCCGGCATCAGCTGGTCTTCCTTCACGCGGGACTCAGCCCTGGCCGTGCGCGATGGCCGGTTGTCGAACAGACTCTGCCCGGTGAGCCTGGGCAGGACCTGTTCCAGGATCGTCAATGGAAAGCAGAGCGAGATCCCGCCTGTTTGCTCGGCCAGCCGGATTTCGTACCACGCGGTGATCACGAATTCCGATGGCTGGATGGCGTGCATCACCTGGGGGCCCAGCGCCAACTCCGACACGTCGGGGGTCAATTCCACCACGCGCATCCAGGGGTCTACCAGCGACCGCGCGATGTCCATCCCAATGTGCCGGATCAGTGCGATTTCGATGTCCGTCAGATCGCGGTTCATCACCCGGGTGGCGCGCTTTCCCTTGCCACCGAGCAGCCGATCGATGATACCGAAGGCGACATCGAGCCCGAACGACGTGACCGCGTACCCCTGGAGTGGCGACATGTCGATGATGATGACCACCGCCGAGGTCCCGATCTGGTTGACGTACTCTTCGTAGATGCCCCGTTCGAGGGCGCTCAGCCGTGCTTCGACGGGCGCACGCAGGCGCCCGGAAAAGTTGGCCGCGATCGCGCCCGCCACCCCCTGCTGGATGATCTGCAGGCCGCGAATCTGCTCCTTCGAAAGCTTCTCGGGATGGCGGAAGTCGTAGAGCTTGATGCGCTTCGCGGCATCCTTGCTGGCAGGCGAGGGCAGCGTCACCACCGCGTCGGATTCGAGCTGACTGACGTCGGCGCTGAGCAGGGCATCGATCTCGCGCTGGCTGAGGACGGCGTTTTCTGATGCCACAGGCACTTCCTCTCGGCGCACAGTCTCCCTGCATTGACTATCGGCCGGGTATACGAGAACTCCCTAGTGGTCTCCGGGTGTCACCCTCGTAGCGGCCAAGTCGCATCAGGGATATCCCCGCCAGCTTTGGGGGCGCCGCCGAATGCCGCCAGCGGACCGTTCGTTCGTAGCTTTAGGCACCAGCCCGGCCCCACCTGCCGGCACTTCGAGGAGGAATACCCCGTGGCTACCAGGACGGAACCCACCGCAGAAACGCCCGTACCACTGAATACCGAGGAGCACGTCGTCATCTTTCGCCTCGGCGATGAGTACTACGCGCTCGATATTCAGACTGTCCAGGAAATCGTCCGGATGCAGACCATCACGTCCATCCCCGGGTCCGATTTCTGGGTCGAAGGCATCACCAATCTCCGCGGCCGCGTCGTCCCCGTCATCGATCTGCGTAAGCGTTGTGGCATCGATGCTGGCGAATACACGAGCGAGACGCGGATCGTCGTCGTCTCGAGCGCCGGCGGCATGGTGGGGCTCATCGTCGATGCGGTGTCCGAGGTCATGCGCATCCCCGGGGAGCAGGTCGAACCGCCGAGCTCCATCGTCTCGGTGCCCGAAAACACGTACCTGCGCGGCATTGCCAAGCTCGAAGATCGCCTCGTGTCGCTCATGGACCTTGAAGGCGTCCTGCCTGCCAGCCTCGAAGACGACCTTGCCCATGGCGCGTCTCGCGCGGCTTGAGCCTTCGCGAGCTCCCGACCCCCTTCCCCACCCGAGCACCAGGAGCGCCGCCGCATGGCAAGCACCAAAGGCCAACGCCTGCAGTTCGATCTCGATGACGAAGACCTGAAGCTGTTCTGTGAAGAGGCGGACGAGCAAATCGAGCTCCTCGATACCTCGCTGGTCCAGCTCGAGGGCGAACCCGACCCGGACCTCGTCCAACAGATCTTCCGGGCCGCGCACACTCTCAAGGGTTCGAGCGCCACGATCGGCCACAGGAAGATGGCGAGCCTGACCCATGCCATGGAGACGGTGCTCGATGCCGTCAGGCAGGGACGCCGCCGTCCCACGTCCGATGTTGTCGATGCCCTCCTCGCCGGCCTCGATGCGCTTCGCGTGCTCGCCAACGAAGTTGTGACCCGCGTTGACTCGGGCATCGAAACGGCCCGGCTCGAGGCCGACCTGCACGCCGTCCTCGAAGCGCCCGGCGCTGATGCCGAGGAAGCCACCCCCGGGGACGAGGGCGGATTCACCTACCAGCTCGACGCGGCTCGCGCCGAGGCCGCGCTTGCGGGGATGGATAACGGCACGTCGCTCTACCTCGTGGAAGTCGCGATCTCGAATGACTGCCAGCTTCCGTCGATCCGCAGCTTCCAGGTCCTCCAGGAGGTCGATGCGCTGGGCCAGGTGCTGGTTTCCTGGCCCGAACGCGAACTCATCGAAGCTGGCGCGGGCGAGCACTCACTCGCCTGCTTCCTGCTCTCGAGCCAGTCGGATGAGCAGCTCCAGGCGGCCATCGAGGCGGTCTCCGACGTTGCATCGGTCCACGCCCGGCCTGTCCCTCCGGAGGATGCCGGCAAGCCCCTGCCCCCCACGGCGCGGCCGGCGCTGCCCACCACCGCGGCGGACCGGCGGCAACTCACCCTGGTGGAGGATGGCTCACCCGCCGAGAGCTCGCGTGGCGCCTCGCGCAAGGCAACCCAGTCGGTCCGTATCGATGTCGAGCGGCTCGATGGGCTGATGAACCTCGTTGGCGAGCTGGTAATCGATCGGACACGGCTCCAGCAAATCCGCGAGCAGCTCAGCGCGGTCCTCAAGGACGCCAACCTCAACGAGCTCACCGAGAACTTCGAGGAGACCACGTCTCACCTGGCACGCGTGACCGATGAGCTCCAGGAACAGATCATGCGCAGCCGCATGCTCCCCGTCCGTTCGGTACTCACGCGCCTGCCCCGCCTGGTGCGCGATGTCGCCACCAAGTGCGGCAAGAAGGTCGAACTCGTCACCGCCGGCGAGGAAACGGAGCTCGACCGCTCGGTGATCGAGGAGATCTCCGACCCCCTGGTGCACATCCTCCGCAACGCCGTAGACCACGGCATCGAGACGCCGGAGGAGCGCCGCGCCGCGGGCAAGCCGGAAACCGGCCTTGTCACCGTCACCGCCTGGAACCAGGAAACGTACATCTACCTCTCGGTGAAGGACGACGGCAAGGGCATCGATACCGCCGCGCTCCGCCGCAAGGTCGTCGAAAAGGGGATGATGTCCCGCGATGCCGCCGAAGCGGCGACGGAGGAGCAGGCAGTCCAGTGGATCTTCCTCCCTGGCCTCTCGACCGCGAAACAGGTTTCCGATGTTTCCGGGCGCGGCGTGGGCATGGACATCGTCCGGACCAACATCGAACGGCTGAACGGCCAGATCACGCTGCACAGCACGCCCGGCAAGGGCTCTGAAGTCATCATCCAGCTGCCGCTCACCCTGGCGACGACGAAGGCCCTGATGGTCGTCGCCAATGGCACCGTCTATGCCATCCCCCTTGTCTCCGTCACCGAGGCGCTCGCGGATCACGAGGCCGACATCCACACCGTGAACGGCCGCAAGACGCTCCGTCTGCGCCATCGCCTCCTGCCGATGATCGACCTCGCCCGCGCCCTCGGCGATACCCGGCCGCGCCAGATGGAAGCCGGGAAATTCGTCGTGGCGGCGCGCCACGGCGAACGCCAGGTCGCATTCCTCGTCGATCGCCTGCTGGGCGAACAGGACGTTGTCGTGAAGTCGCTCGGCGACCTCGTCGGGAACCGCCGGGGACTCACCGGCGCCACCATCCTCGGCGATGGGACGCTCGGGCTGATCGTTGATACCGCCAGCCTGGTCACCGAGCAGGCCGCGCTCGCAACTCCGGCCTGAGCGGACCGGACCAAGGGGAGGGACTTCATGGCACAGGATGCACTGCTTCAGAGGCTCGCGCTGGTGGCCCGCGATGGCGCTGTCCGGGCGGGCCGCGGCCTGAGCGGTTTGATGGGACAACAGATCTCGATCCACGTCCCGAACGTCCGCGTCGGCACGAAGGGCGACGCCTGCGATGCCGTCGGGGGCGAAGAGAGCATCGTGCTTGGCGCGTATCTCTCGATTTCTGGGGACATCACCGGCCACGTCATGCTGCTCTTCCCCGTTCCGAGGGCGCTGGAATGTGTGGACCTGATGTGCGGCCAGGCGCCCGGAACCACCACCGAACCCGACGAGCTGGCCCAGTCCGCCGTCGGTGAGCTCGGCAACATCGTGGGCTCCGCGTTCGTCAACGCCCTCGCCGATGATGTGAACCTCATCCTCCACCCCAGTCCCCCGTCCATCATTCACGACATGGCCATCGCCCTGGTTGAGTCGGTCTATGCGGAGGTCCTCTCCCAGGGCGGCGAGGTGGTGATGATGGATGCCGTCTTCGAGGACGAGAAGGGCCGCACGGCCGGTTTGCTCATCGTGGCGCCCGACCCACTTTCTCTTGAGCGGCTCGAGAGGGTGGCCGCATGACAGCCCCGCCTTCCGACGCCCGCCGCGTGTCGGTCGGGATCGGGCAACTCGCGATCAGCAGGGACCCCAAAGAGGTCCTTGTCGCGTATGGGCTCGGTTCCTGCATCGGCATCAGCTGTTTCGACCCTCAGAGCCGCGTGGGGGGCCTGGCCCATGTCCTCCTGCCGAGTTCCGATGGCAAACGTGGCGATGACCGCGAACCGGCGCGGTTCGCGGATACCGGCATCGACCTGCTCATCAAGCGCATGGCCGAAGCTGGCGCGTCGCCGCGCCGCCTGGTCGTGCGCATCGCCGGTGGCGCCGCCGTCCTTGGCCCTTCCAACGCCGAAAAATTCAAGATCGGTGAGCGAAATGCCGAAGCGATCAGAGAACGGTTGAAGCACCACGGTATCTCGCTCGCTGCCACGGACGTGGGCGGCACCAAAGGCCGCACCCTCGAAGTCCACGTTGCAACCGGCAAGACATTCGTGAGAACGGCCGCTTCTCCGGCCATCGAACTGTAGGAGTCCAACCCTTGGCAACAATTCTTGTGGTCGATGATGCAGCCTTCATGCGGATGCGCATGTCCAAGATCCTCACCGAGGCCGGCTACCAGGTCGTCCAGGCCGAAAACGGCCTCGAGGCGGTCGAGAAGTACCGGTCCGAAAAGCCCGATGCCGTCCTCATGGATATCACCATGCCCGAAATGGATGGGCTCACCGCGCTCAAGGAGATCCGCTCGCTCGACCCCACCGCCCGCGTCGCGATGGTCACGGCCCTCGGCCAGCAGCAGATCGTCCTCGAAGCCGTGAAAAGCGGCGCGAAGGACTTCCTCGTGAAGCCCTGCGAAGGTGACCGCGTCCTTGCCGCCGTCAGCAAGCTCTGCGCTTAGGAGGGATCACCGTGGCCTTCCCGGCCCCTTCCCACGGCCGCCAGATCCGGGTCCTCATCGTGGATGATTCGGCGTTCATGCGCCGCGCCATCGAGCGGCTCCTCGCCCAGGACCCACGCGTCACTGTCGTTGGTAGCGCCGCCGATGGCATGGAGGGTGTGAAGCGTGCCCTCGAACTGCGGCCCGACGTCATCACCATGGATGTCGAGATGCCGCGCATGGACGGCGTGACCGCCGTGGGCGAGATCATGCAATCGATCCCCACGCCGATCGTCATGGTCTCGACCCTCACCAGTGAGGGCACGGCGACCGCCATCCGGGCGCTGGAAGCTGGCGCCGTGGAATGCATCGGCAAGCCAAGCGGGCTCAGCGCCGACCTGGTCAACGTCGGCGAAAAGCTCATCGAAGCCGTCGAGCGCGCCAGTGTCGCCCGAGTCCACCGCCAGCGGCCGGTGGCGTTTGCGCCTCGTCCCGCAGTCCCCGCGACACCGCCGAAGGCTCCGGTCCTCACGGGTGGCCGCCTGCCCGCGCACAATGTGCTCGTCATCGGCTCATCCACGGGCGGGCCGCCCGCGCTCACCCGGGTGGTCCCGCGCCTCCCGGGCGACCTCATGGCGGCGGTGATCGTGGTGCAGCACATGCCTGCCGGCTTCACGGGGGCGCTTGCCCGGCGGCTCGATTCGCTGTCTCCGCTCACCGTCGCCGAGGCCAGCGAAGGCGAGCCGACCATCAACGGCCGCGTGTACATCGCCCCCGGCGACTATCACCTCACCGTGACGAAGGACAAACGCATCCACCTCGACCAGTCGCCGGCGCTCCATGGCGTGCGGCCGAGCGTCGATCTCACGCTCTTCTCGGTCGCCGAAGTCTTTGGACGCGCCGCGAGCGTGGCCATCCTCACCGGCATGGGCAAGGACGGCGCCGACGGGGCCGCCCGGCTCGAGGCAGCCGGTGGCCAGGTCATCGCCCAGGACGAAGCGACCTGCGTCGTCTACGGCATGCCCCGCGTGACCATGGAGCGTGCCCGGAATCCCATCCAGGTGCCCCTGGATGAGGTGGCCGACGCCCTGGTCAAAACTCTTCCCGTATCGAGGCTCGCGCGATGAACCCGCGGCAACCCGAAGACCCCGCCTGGCTTGCGTTCCGCCGCTCGCTCGAGCGCGCCATCGGCGTACCGCTCGGGCAGTATAAGGAGCCGCAGATGAAGCGCCGCCTGGCGAGCATCATGACTCGCCGCGGCCTCGATGGCTGGCAATCGTTCGGACAGGCCATCGCCGCCGACGCGAAGCTCCTGGGTGAGGTGCGCGATACCCTCACGATCAACGTCAGCGAATTCTTCCGCCAGGCCGACCGCTTCCAGGAGCTCCAGGCGAAGTGGATCCCAAGAATGCTGGGGGAGCGCCGCCAGCTCAAAATCTGGAGCGCCGGCTGCTCGATCGGCTGCGAGCCTTACACCCTCGCGATGATCCTCAACGAGGTGGACCCGCGCGGGAACCACACCATCCTCGCCACGGATGTCGATATGCCCATCCTTTCCCGCGCCCGCGACGGCAAGGGCTACCTCCCCTCCGAGGTGCGCGCCGTCCCGGCGCCGATCCTGAAGAAGTATTTCATCAACGAAGGCCAGACGTACCGTGTGGCCGACGAGATCCGCCGCAAAGTAAACTTCCGCCGCCACGACCTGCTGAGCGACCCGTACCCGGCGGACCTGGACATGATCCTCTGCCGCAACGTTGTCATCTACTTCACCGATGAAGCAAAGCAGCACATCTACCAGGGGTTCGCAAAGGCCCTCCGCCCCGGCGGACTGCTCTTCATCGGCGGCAGCGAGATGATTATGCGCTCGGGCGAGATCGGCTTCCGGACCGCCGGCACCAGCATGTACCAGAAAGCAGCCTAGCGGTCAGTGGCTGCTAAAGGTCCATTTCTGGAACGTGATCCGGACATACCAGCTCGGCGTCGGTCGCGGCGCGAATGCGGTCAACCGTTACCCCGGGGGCTCGCTCGCGAAGGCGAAAGCGGCCATCCACAACGTCGATCACGGCCAGGTCGGTAACCACCGTGGTCACACACCGGGGCGCTGTGAGCGGGTAGGTACAGGCCTTCATCAGTTTGGGCTCCCCGGTTTTGGAAGTGTGTTCCATCATGGCGATTACGCGCTTGGCGCCAACCGCCAGGTCCATAGCGCCGCCGATTCCACCTGCTCCCATGTGAGGCGACCACCAGTTCGCCAGGTCGCCCTGTTCCGAAACCTGGAAAGCGCCGAGAACGACGGCGTCGAGACGCCCGCCGCGGGCCATCGTGAATGCATCGACGCTGTGGAAGAATGCACCTCCGGGCCGCATGGTCACCATCTGGCCGCCGGCGTTGTAGACATCCCAGTCTTCTTCGCCTTCAGCCGCGAAAGGCCCGTAACCCAGTACGCCATTCTCGGCGTGGAGCTGGGGCGGCCCGTCGAGGTCAAGGTAGTTCGAGACCATCGTCGGCATGCCGATGCCAAGATTGACGTAGTTCAGGCTTTGCACCTCTTTGGCGACGCGCAGCGCGATGAGATCCCTGGTCAGACCGTCCGAGCCGGATTCCTGGGCGGGCTTCCGCGAGGAAAACGGATCCCGGCCCATCGCCCGAAGCAGCGCATGAAGCGACGCGGGTGGAATTTCGGTCTTGATGATGCGGTCGACGAAGATGCCGGGCGTGATGACGTCGTCCGGATTCAGTGCCCCGGGCTCGACGATTTCATCCACTTCCACGATCGTGCACCTGGCCGACATGGCCATGATCGGGTGGAAGTTGCGAGCGCTGCCGTGGTAAACCAGGTTCCCCAGGGTGTCGGCTCGAGAAGCGCGGATAAGGGCGAAATCAGGGCGGATCGCGGATTCGAGCACGAACTGCCGCCCATCGAATTCGCGGACTTCCTTGCCTTCAGCCACCACGGTCCCAACGCCTGTTGGGGTATAGATGGCCGCCAGCCCGGCACCCCCGGCCCGCAACCTCTCGACGAGTGAGCCCTGGGGGATTGGCTCGAACTCCACGAGCCCGGCTTTGATCTGTTCCTCGATTGCGGTCGTGCGCGTGGCGAGGCCACCGAAGCTCGCCCTGAGGCGGCTTATCTGGCGAGACTCCGCCAGGATCTGGGGCGCCGCCGGGCCAAAGCCCAGCGTGTTGGCGATGGCAGTCAGGTCCCTGGAACCCTTCCGCTGGAGAGCCTGGATGAGGCTGCCAGCCCAATTGTGTGGCACGCCAAATCCGCCAAAGACGATGGACGCCCCGTCGCCAATATCCGCGACGGCGTCGGCGGCGTTCGCATAGACCTTGTTCATCTGATCCCCCGGTGGGTCCAAGGCATTGAAGTGGATTCCCCTTGACGCTTCAAACCTTGAAGGTTAATCTCACGGCCCGCAAGGAGTTTGATGGACACAACGGTTTCCCGCAAGCCATGGCGCATGTCCCACCGCGTGGCAGAAGATCTCCGCCGGCAGATCATGCGGGGCAACTTCGACCGGGAGGAACGGCTGCCACCCGTTCCAGCCCTGGCAGCACAGCTGGGCATCAGCCAGCACCACCTGCGAGAGGCCTTGCGGCTGTTGGAGCAGGACAATCTCGTTCGGGTGGTCTCGGGTCGAAACGGAGGGATCTTCATCGATCCTCCAGACACGGGCAGCCTGACGCGCAGCTTTGGGCTCGTCCTGGCGCGCTCGGGGACATTGCTCAACGACCTCATGCAGGCCCGCTGCGTCATCGAACCAGCGCTCGCCGCCCTCGCCGCGACGGAAGCGACGGATGACGATCTTTCCCGCATTGCCCTTATTCTCGATTCTCATGGTCAACTCGGCCGCTATCGGGCAGGAATCAATGCGGAATTTCACGTGGCCGTGGCAGCCGCGACACACAACCAAACCCTTTTGACCATGATGACGGCGATGGAGCAGCTGCTCCTGAGTCTCGATGCGCGGGTCGGCCGGCGGAACGCGGATTCTGACGGGGTCGACCTGGTCGGTGAATCCCTCCGCGCGCATAATGCGATTTTTCGCGCCCTGCAGTCTCACAATCCGGAGCAAGCCGCGTCGCTCACGTTGCGGCACATATTAGGCTACAAGGATGCCATAGCGGCGACAGGAATCGACCTCGACACCTATAGAATCGCGGACCTCATCGAGGATCTCGCGGAAGGGCCCAGCATCACGGAGATTGGCTTATGATGCAGCGCTATGTCGCCAGGCGCGTTCTCCTTGGTGTAGTCAGTATCCTTGGCCTCACGATCGTTGTGTTCGTCTTCCTCAGAGCTATTCCGGGAGACACCGCCGTCCTCATCCTTGGACCAGACTCCGCGGCATCCGAGGAAGACGTGCAAGCATTGCGTGAGGAACTGGGGTTGAATGACCCCCTCCCAGTACAGTACCTGCGCTGGCTCGGGGATATTGCGCGGGCGGATTTGGGCAAGTCACTGTTCACAGGGCGCACAGTGACTGATGAAGTGTCGAACAGGATCGAGACTACCCTGGAGCTCGCTGCTCTCTCGCTCATCATGAGTCTGCTTGTCGGAGTCACCACAGGCACGGCCTCCGCTCTCTGGCGAGGAACTGTTCAGGAACAGGTTATCCGGTTCGTCAGTCTCCTGGGCCTGGCAATCCCAAACTTTTGGCTTGGGACGATGGTGGTAGTGTACTCTGCCCGATGGTTTGGATGGATCCCACCCGTACAGCACACGTCATTCTTCTCGGACCCGTCAGGCAATCTGCAGCAGTTTGTGATCCCCGCGGCGGTTGTCGGGTTGGGGCTGGCGGCTTCCCTCGCTCGTCTTTCGAGGTCGGCCGTGTTGGAAGTTCTGAGGGAGGATTACATCCGGACGGCGCGCGCCAAGGGCCTTCGGTCGTCAGCTGTCCTCTTTCGCCACACGCTCCGGGGAAGCCTCATACCAATTCTTTCGCTTTTTGCGGTCCAAGTGGGTGCCGTCGTCGCTGGCACGGTGGTTATTGAGAACGTTTTTAACCTGCCCGGAATGGGACGGCTATTGCTCGACAGCATTGGCCGCAAGGATTACCCGGTTGTCCAGGGCATAGTCTTGCTGTACGGCTCATTCATCGTAATGGTCAACATCGTCACCGACATCACGTATGGTGTCATTGATCCACGGATACGCCTCGGATGAGCCAAGAAACGTTTGCCCCTGTCACGCTGGAGTTCGAATCGGCCTTTGGTCCGAGCCGCAGGATTCGAGCGGTGCTCAAATTCTTGCGGCTGCCAACGACGGCCTTTGCAGTCGTGGTGCTCATCACGTTCGCTTTGCTCGCTCTTGTACCATCGTTGTTCGCCCCGTTCGGTGAAAATGAAAGCACGCAGTCGTATTTCTCGTCGCCCAGTACCGAACATTGGTTTGGCACGGATCAACTGGGTCGCGATGTACTGAGCCGAGTGATCTACGGTGCCAGGGAGTCGTTCATCGTAGGGGCTTTGGCGGTGGTAATGGGGACCCTCTCCGGCGCCCTGCTCGGCATCGTCAGCGGGTACTTCCGTGGGCCGACCGACTACCTGGCACAGCGAATCGTCGATGTGCTCATGTCCCTCCCGGGCATCTTGATGGCGCTCGTCATCGCGACGGGCCTGGGCGCGAGCTTGTTCAATGTCTCGCTGGCCATCGCGGTGGCAATCTTGCCAACGAGCGCGCGAGTCATTCGTGGAGCGGCGTTGGGAGTGAGCTCGATGCCCTACATCGAGGCTTCGCGGGCCATGGGCGCCGGCAACGTTCGTATCATTGGCCGGCACATCCTGCCGAACGTTGCCCCGCCGATAATTGTTATCGCCAGCATTCAATTGGGCTTCGCGATTATCGCCGAGGCGTCACTCAGTTATCTCGGGCTTGGCGTGCCGCTGGGCACGTCGACCTGGGGCTCCATGTTGAGCGGATCGTCCTTGCTCTATGTGCAGAAAGCCCCGTGGGTGGGGCTCGCGCCCGGGATCGCGCTCACTCTTGTGATTGTTGCCACGAACCTTTTCGGGGACGCGCTCCGGGACGCTGGAGATCCGCGGATGCGAGGGAGGTGACGGACAGCAATACACCGGTTTCGAACATCGAATCGTAGGGCAATGAGGAGGGACTTACCATGAACAACGTCGATAACTATTGGACAAGGCGCAAGGCGGGCGTTAGCAGGCGCCAATTGCTCGGCGCCGCGGGCGCATTCGGAGCGGTCGCGCTGGTCGGCGCCGGGTGTGGCGACGATGACGACGATGACGATTCGGCGCCCGAATCGCAGGACACACCATCACAGCGCACACCGGAGTCACAGGTTTCGACCCCGAGCGCGAAGCAACCAAAGCGGGGCGGGTCGCTTACGATGCGCGTCGCCGCTGATCCACCTAACTGGAGCGTCTTCACGGCCTCGGCGTTAACGGTTCCGTTCGCGAACCTTGCCTACAACAAGTTGATCCGATTGAAGGCCGGCGCCGGGGTTGACCCTTCGGAGATCACACTGGAGCCGGACCTGGCCCAGGAGCTGCCCGAACTCCCGGACCCGACGACGCTGGTCTTCACGCTCCGGCCCGGGGTCAAATTCCAAAACGTCGCCCCGGTCAATGGGCGTCTCATGACGGCGGAAGACGTCAAGCTGTCGATCGATGCGTACCGTTCGGACACGCGATCGGCGATGAAGGCCGATAATGCCACCATCGAATCGGTCGAAGTGGTGAACGAAACCACAGTGCGAGTCAAGCTCAAGAGACCGATGGTGCCACTCCTGGCTCTTTCGGCCGGTCACTACGGTTGGCGGATCATCCCCAAGGAGATGCTCGAAGGCGACCAGCTGATGACCAAGGCCATCGGGACTGGCCCATACATTGTCGACAGCTACGAGGCGAGTAGCCGCGGAGTGTTCCGGCGGAATCCCGATTACTTCAAACCGGACAAGCCGTACTTCGACAAGGTCACGCTGGCGATCATTCCAGAGCTCGCGTCCGCGATTTCGGCATTCCAGACCGGCCAGATCGACACGCTCGGTGCCGTGGACTGCACTAACGCTGAGCAGTTGCGCTCGCAGAAAAAGGATGCACAGTTCCAGCAACTGCTCTCCGCCGAACCCGGCGGGTACATCGCGATGGACACGACCAAGCCTCCCTTCAGCGATGTCCGCGTGCGCCGGGCCATCTCGATGGCATTCAATCGCGATGCTGAAATTGCGGCGCTCGAATGCGGAGGTGGGAAGCCCGATCAGCTTATTCCGACCGGCGCTTATGGTAAGGCTCTCCCGATCGACAAGCTGGGTGACGCCTCGAAGTACTGGAACTTCGACCCCGCGGCGGCCAAGGCGTTGCTCGCGGAAGCCGGCTTTGCAGACGGTTTCGAGACCTCGATGGTCTACACACCGCAATATGGCGCCGCCTATCAGTCTTCCGCCGAGAGGGCGATACAGGATTTCGCCGCTGTCGGGATCAAGGTCAACCCGAAGGCCATCCAGTACAATGAGTGGATTGGTGGCCTCTACCGGCCTCCGTTCGGGTTCGACGGGATTCTCTGGGGACCACGCCGTTACTACACCGATGTCGACCCATACCTGTGGTACTGGCTGCACCCGGACCGGACACAGGGAATCTCCAACCAGAGCCGGGTCAACGATGAGAGCATCGTACCGCTGCTCGAGAAGCAGCGAGAAACGTTCGACGAACCCGCTCGTTTGGAGATCATCGGGCAGATTCAAAAGATCGTGGCGGAGCAGCAGTACTACGTGGGCCGGACGACCGGCAATAGCTACTCCTTTTGGAGTCCATGGATCGAGGGGTGGGGCACGACTCTGGGATACGACCTGCCCCAGGTCGAATCCTCATGGGACGGCAGGCTTTAGCGATGGAGAGCGAAGGCGCTCTCTACGGGGTCCGCGTCATCGAACTCGCTGAAGGGGTTGCCGGGCCGTACTGCGGCAAGCTGCTGGCAGGTCTGGGAGCAGAAGTTCTGAAGCTGGAGCCTCCCGCCGGGGATCGGTCCCGGCGGGAGGGCCCCTTCCCTGGGGACCTTCCTGACGGTGAAAAGAGCGGCCTCTTCCTTCACCTCAACACCGGAAAGCGTTCGTTCGCCCTGAACGTCGCGAGCAACGACGGCAAGGCTATTTTCCATCGCCTCATCGACAAGTCGAAGACGGACATTCTCATTCTCGGTCATCGGCGCCAGGAACTTGACAACCTTGGGCTGAACATCGACGAGCTGCTGCGGCAGTACCCCGCACTTGTCGTGGTCAACGTTTCTCCATTCGGCTTGACTGGCCCGAAGAGCGAATGGCTCGGCACCGAACTGACGGACTACGCGGCCAGCGGCTACATGTCGCTGACTGGCGCCGCTGACCGCGAGCCGATCAAGGCTTACGGGTCCCTTGTGCAGTACCAGGCAGGCGCTCACGCCGCGCTTGGTGCACTGGCCGCGCTGTTCGCGCGGGACCTCACTGGCGCCGGACAGTTGGTGGACGTTTCCGAAGTGGAAGCTGGCACATTCCTTCTTGGCGGTGTGGAACAGGCAGCCCACTTCTATGGAATGGTCATTCGACGGAACGGCACCAGACTCCTGGGCTTCGCGCCGCAGCACTCGTACCCGTCGACGATCCGGCCATGCGCCGATGGCTTCGTCCATTGTCATTCGAATAACCGGCACCTCGATCTGCTGGGCGCGTTGATCCCGCATCCTCGTCTCCTCGATCCGGAGGTCCTTGGCGCACTCATGGGGCATGCCGACGAGATTGACGCAATCATGGATGAGTGGCTTGCCGATAAGACGCGGCGGGAAGTAGTCGCCGCGGCTCAGGAGCTCCGGCTGCCATTCACGGAAGTGATGACCCCGGGTGAAGTCATGGCGGACCCGCACCATAAGGAACGCGAGAGCTTCGTGCTTGTCTCTCACCCCGGGGCCGGCCCCATTCAGCAACCAGGGGCTCCGTTTCGGATGAGTGCCTCACCGTGGGTAACTCGCCCGGCGCCGGTTCTCGGTGAGGCCGGCCCCGACATGTTCCGGAGACTCGATTTCGAACCGGACGACCTCGCCCGGGCCTATGCAGCGGAGGTTGTCTAACGTGGTTCGGCCGCTCGAAGGGATCCGCGTCATCGATTTCACCAACGCCGTCGCCGGGCCGATTGCAACGTTCATCCTCGGGGATCTTGGCGCGGAGGTCATCAAAGTCGAGGAACCATCTGGGAGGCCGCTCCAGGCAGTCGGCACCGCGCCGCTCCAGCCCGGCGCGCCGGATCTTTCCTACAACCGGATCATGGTCTTCAACGAACTTAACCACGGGAAGCGCGGGATAAGTCTCAATGTGTCGACGGAGGAAGGCCGCCAGGTATTCCTGAAGCTCGTGGCCAAGAGCGACGTGGTGGTCGACAACTATGCACCACGGGTGATGCCAAACCTTCGGCTCGACTACGACAACCTCAAGGTGGTTAACCCCCGCATCATCTGCATCTCGATGCCAGCCTTCGGCCTATCAGGACCCTACCGCGAGCGAATCTCGTATGGCCCCGGAGTTGATGCGATGAGCGGCCTTTCTCACCTGACCGGCTACCCCGACAGCTCGCCGATGAAGCCCGGCAACTTTTTCTGCGACCAGAACGCTGGCGTGCTCACCGCCCTGGCCTGCATGTCGGCATTGCGCCACAGGAACAGGACAGGCATGGGACAGCGCATCGAAATGCCCATGATCGACGGCGAATTCCAGGTGCTCGGTGATGCCTACATCGACTACTGGATGAACAAACGGGAGCGGACGAGGGCAGGAAACGACCACCCATGGATGGCGCCTCATAACGTGTATCCGTGCCGTGGCGATGACTCGTGGGTTGCCATCGCGGTTGCGAACGATGCCCAGTGGGCGGCTCTTTGCGATGTCCTGGGCCGGCCCGAGCTGAAATCCGATGTCCGCTTCGCGGGACAGCTGCAACGCTGGAGGAACCGCCGCGAGGCTGACCGATACATCGCCGAGTACACCAGCGGCCTGGACCACCGCGAAGTCGAAGCGCGGTGTCAACGTGCCGGGATCCCGGCCGCCGCGGTGCTCAACGCCGTCGAGCTACTCGAGGATGAGCACGTCCGGGCTCGCGGCGGCTTCGAGTACGTAGATGTCCCGGGAGTCGGGCCAACTCCGTATCCGAGAGTAGCTTTCAAGCTCTCCGGCACGCCCGTGCCGATCACCAAGGCCGCACCCGGGTTCGCCGAAGACAACGACTATGTCTATCGCGAACTGTTGGGCCTTTCAGAGGACGACATTCGCGCGCTAGAGGAACAACAGGTAATCACCTCAGAACCCATCGCACCAGGAGGCGGAAGAAAGGGCCATTGAACAAGTCACTCCGAGGCAAATACGCCATCGTGGGGGTTGGGAACACGCGGTACGGCAAAGTGCCGGGCATTTCAGCTCTCGCCCACAATGTCGATGCCATAGCCATGGCCATCGAAGATAGTGGTATCTCAAAGTCCGAAGTCGATGCCGTCCTGACAAAGGCGCCAAGTTCTGACTTTCAGATGCTGTGGAGCGCAAGAGTGTCGCAGTCCCTCGGGATTGTACCGAAGGTGACGGCGACACTTGACCAGGCTGGCGCATCCAACATCGGCCTCATCGGTTACGCGATGATGTGCATGGAAATGGGCATGTGCACCACCGCGGTCATCAGTTATGGCGACAATCCGGTCACCGGCAAGCGCGCGTTTTACAATCGCCCGCGGGGCGAAGAGGCCGCCTACGGCTTTTTCGGCGCTCCGCTGGCATACGCCATGGCGGCACGCCGGCACATGATCGAATTTGGCACAACGAGCGAACAGCTCGGTCATGTGGCCGTAAATGCTCGCAAGAACGCGAGCATGAACCCGAACGCGCAGTTTCAGAACCCGATCACGCTGGAGGAACACCAGGCCTCGCGGTTTGTCGCCGAACCGTTCCACCTGCTGGACTGCTGTCCGGTCTCCGATGGCGGCGCCGCAGTCGTCATCACGAGTGCCGAACGCGCCCGGGACCTCAAACAAAAGCCGGTCTACGTCCTGGGGCTCGGGCAGGGACACCCGGCGTGGGATTTGCAGCACCGTGAAACGCTGACAACCAGCGGGGCCAGGGTCTCGGGCGAAATGGCCTTCGCGATGGCGGGCCTCGGGCCGGAGGATATGCGGTTTGCCCAGCTGTACGACTGTTTCACGATTGTCCCCCTGATAACGCTCGAAGACTACGGGTTCTGCAAGAAGGGCGAGGGCGGACCGTTCGTCTCAAGCGGAAATATCGAACTCGGTGGCACCATCCCACTCAACACCTCGGGCGGGCTGCTCGCCGAAACTGGAATGCCCGGTATGCAACTCGTGCTCGAGGGCGTTCGCCAGGTACGTGGGCAATGCGGCCCTCGACAGGTCAAGGATGCGTCGGTCGGCATCGTCAGCGGACAGGGCGGGATTATGACGACACACGCCACGATGATCATCGGAGACCAGCCATGACCCCGACTGACGTCGACCCCATCCTTCCCGTCCTCACCGACGACAACCTGCCGTATTGGACGTCTGCCCGGGAGCACGCACTGAAGCTGCCGTTCTGCGTTTCCTGCGACGCGGCCTTTTATCCGCCGCAGAGCCGGTGTCCCCGCTGCCTCAAAGAGGCGGTCGAATGGCGACTCGTATCGGGCCGGGCAACCGTTTATAGCTGGGTGATCGTTCACCAGGTCTATGACCAGTCCTTCGCGGGACGTATCCCGTACGTCGTCGCCGCGGTGGAACTGGAAGAAGGCCCTCGCCTCATAACGAACATCGTCAACTGCGACCCGGCGCTCGTGCGGGCCGACATGCCGGTGAGCATCGTCTACAGCGACTTAACGGATGACGTGACGCTTGTTCAATTCGAACCAGCGGGGAGCCAGTGATGGTACTGAACAAGCCATGGACGGATATTTCGCCCGCCGCGCTGGAAGATCTGCCGGGTGCGCTGGGCGTCTTTGAACTTCGCGACCCTGGTGGCGACATTAGCTACATCGGCTTTGCCGGCGGCCGCACGAGGTACGGACTCCGCAGCGCTATTACCGATAGCATCGACCAACTGAGCGCGAGCGGGGCCAGGCCGGATGGATTCCGTTACGAAGTCAACCAGATGTACCTCACCCGTTACATCGAGGTACTTGAGAAGTACATCCAGGCGGCCGGCAACATTCCTCCGGGAAACCGGGCCCCCGGCGCTTACATCCCCAATGTCATCCATCACAAGCTTGAGAGAATCAGGCACAGCCAGAAGGACGCGCTCTAAATGGAACTGCAACTTACCGAGGCTCAGCGGCTTCTCGTCGGGAACGTAAGGCGTTTCGTACGAGAAGAAATCGTCCCGCTGGAGGCCGAGCTCGATCCGGACGCGTTCGAGCTGCCGCCGGAGCACCGCGAACGTCTCATCAAGATGACGAAGGATATGGGCCTGTACAACATGTCCGTCCCCACCGAGTTTGGCGGAGGCGGCATCGATACCACGACCCAGGCGTTGCTCCACGAGGAGATGTCCCAGCACAGGGCCGGGCTTTACGCAACGTGTTACGGCGTGTTCGGCGGCGCCGGCATGGCCCAACTGTTCGATGCGAGCGATCCAATCAAGGAGAAGTATCTCTATCCCACGCTCCGTGGGGAGAAACACGGGTTTTTCGGCCTTTCCGAGCCCAGCGGAGGATCGGACCCAGCGCGCGCCATTCAGACGAAAGCCGTGAAGGATGGCGATGACTGGGTGTTGAACGGCTCGAAGCTCTGGATCTCCGGGGCTGACAGTGCGGATTACGGACTCATTTTTGCCCGCACCGATGCCAGCGCGGGTCGCGCTGGCATTACGGCCTTCCTGGTCGACACGGACATGCCCGGTTTCCACGTCCGCCGTGTTGTCCATGTCCTTCGCTCAAGCCACTACCCGACGGAACTCACGCTCGACAATGTCCGGGTACCAGGCACGCATGTGGTGGGCAATGTTGGCGGTGGATTCGCTCTGGCCAATGATCGGCTGACGCGCAACCGTATCCCATACTCCGCCGAATGCGTCGGAGTGGCCGTCGCGGCCCAACGCCTTGCGGTGGAATACAGCAAGCATCGTGTCACGTTTGGTGAGCCGCTCGCGTCTCGCCAGGCCATCCAGTGGATGCTCGTGGATAACGAAATCGATATACGCACGAGCCGTTGGTTGACCCTGGCGGCCGCGCAGCGGGCCGATGCCGGCAAGCCCTTTCGCTTCGAAACCGCCATGGCCAAGGTTACAGCCACCGAGGCTGTTGGCCGTGTGATTGACCGCGCGATCCAAATTCACGGTGGTCTTGGCGTTTCCAAAGATCTCCCGCTTGAAAGATGGTACCGGGAAGCTCGCATCCGGCGCATTGGAGAAGGACCGAGCGAAGTTCAACGCATAATCATGGCGCGGGATATTCTCAGCGGAGATGCCGCGAGTGAACTCCCGATCGGAGGATAGGACTGATGGGGCTGCTTTTCGAACACACTGGACACATCGCGACGCTCACGTTCAACCGTCCAGAAGCGATGAACGCGATGGACCCGGAGACGTACAAGCAACTCTCCGAGGCATGGATAGAAGTGCGGGACAATCCCGATATCTGGGTTGCCGTCATCACAGGCGCCAACAACCCAGAGCGACCGCCGGAGAAGCAATCATTTACCGCGGGCGCGGACCTGAAGAAGACGATTCCCCAGACTCCTGACGCCTGGCACTTCTGGCAGACTCAAGAAGACCAGCTCCTCAATCGAGGACTGGAGGTGTGGAAGCCTGTTGTCGCCGCGGTAAACGGATTCTGCCTTGCTGGAGGCATGACGCTCCTGTTTGCGACCGATATCCGCATCGCGTCCGAACACGCCACCTTTGGAATTTCCGAGGTCAAACGTGGAATTCTTCCCGGGAACGGAGGAACGCAGAGGGCTATCCACCAGCTCCCGTACCCAATAGCCATGGAAATGCTGCTCATCGGGGACACGCTGACGGCCGCCCAGGCACTCCAATTCGGCCTGGTGAACCGTGTCGTCCCTCACGACCAGCTCATGCCTGTTACGATGGACCTCGCCGAAAAGCTCGCGGCCAATCCGCCGCTGGCGGTCCGAGCTATCAAGGAACTCGCGGTGCGGAGCCAACACTTGCATCTTCACGATGGGCTCCGCCTGGAGCAGGCGATCCAGTCCGTCCTCCGCCAAACCGAAGACGCGCGCGAAGGCCCGCGAGCCTTCGCGGAAAAACGGCCACCTGTCTACCACGGAAGGTAGGGGCTGCCGCCGTTGCCGTCGTTCTTTGTCGACCTGCACGTTCACACGACCGGCGGATCGGCGGATGCGTCCCTCCGCCCGCCTCAACTCGGGCCAGAGGCGGGCAAACTGGGCTTGCATGGCGTCGCCGTGACCGAGCACTTTCGGGTCTGGGGGGAATCCGAGGTCGATTCCCACGGAACAGACGTGCTGATCCTGCCGGGGCGGGAATACTCTACGTCGCTGGGCCACATCCTGGCTTTCGGCGTGGGCCCGTTCTCCGGTGATTCGCGTGACCCGGCGACGCTCTTTGCGGCCGCGCAGCGCGACGGCGGCCTGTTGATTGCCGCGCACCCCTTCCGGTATTTCTTTCGCACCCCTACGCAGGGGTACCACCCCTCCACGATGCGTACGAACGACCCCGCCGAGGCTGCAACCCTTCCCATTTTTCAATTCGTACATGCGATCGAAGCGCTCAATGGGCACTGCACGGAGGAAGAAAACGACTTCGCAGGCGAAGTCGCCGCGCTCCTCGGGTTGCCAATAACGGCCGGAAGCGACGCCCACTACGCTGAAGACCTCGGCCGATGCCTCACCGTTTTCGACCGGCCGGTCTCGAATGTCGGAGAGCTAATCGATAACATCCGGCTCGGTCAACATCGCCTCTTGCAGCGGCGCCCAGGAGCGGTGAACCACGGGCCTTCGTCCCAGCACTA
>DAOKYT010000040.1:17629-26306 GCA_035326025.1 Tepidiformaceae bacterium | reverse complement strand
GGGGCTCCCGGGCGGAACGACGCCCGGCTCCCTCGCTCCGCCTTAGAACACCAGGCGCGGCCGCTCTTCCCCGGCGGGCCCGGTGGTTGGCTCCCCGGCCGCCGCGCCAATCCAGCGCGTGATGTCCACGGGGTCGAAGAGGCCAATCGCATCGACCTCGCCTTCGGGAAAGACGAAGGGGCTGCGCGCATCATCGCCGCCCGGCAGCGCCGTGAGCTCGGCGCGGAAGATGATCGCGAGCTCCCAGCCGCCGCCATCGAACGGGAACGACATCACATCGGCGAGCGTGAGCGACGAGACCGCGCCCCCGCACCAGTCGTCGGCGAGGGCGGCCGCTGTCTCGTAGGGGTTGGCGCCAAACTCCATCACATCCCACGGGAGCCAGCGCCCGCGGGCCTGGCGCGCCGCCACATCGAACACGACGAGGCGCCGCCGGTATACCGGCACGAGGTAGACGCTGATGTGCGCGCCGCCCGCCGTCAGCCCGCCCGTGGGTTTACCGAAGAATGCCTGTCGCGCCATGGTCCCAAGGGTAGGCGATCGGCGGGCTTAGAGGATGCCCGCGAAATCGTGGCCCTCGCCAAACGGACCGACGATGGCAAGGGTGGCATTGTTGGGCGCCAGGATCTCGCGGCCCACGCGGAGCACGTCGTCGCGGGTGACGGCATCGATCCGCGCCACGACGTCATCGACGGTGAGGACCTCGCCGAGGAGCAGCTCCTGGGAGCCGATCCAGCCGGCCACGGAGCGCGTGTCTTCCATGCGGAGCTGGATGCGGCCGCGGGCCATCTGCTTGCCCTTGGCCAGCTCGGCATCGGGGATGCCTTCGAGCAGTTTCGCAGTCTCCGCCAGGGTCACCTCGACGGTGGTCCGGGCGTTATCGGGGTCGCAGCCCGCGTAGATCGTGAACGAGCCGGTATCGCGGAATTCGCTGGGGTAGGAATGGATGTCGTACACCAGCGCGCGTTCTTCGCGCAGTTCGAGGAAGAGCCTGCTCGACATGCCCTCGCCGAGGATGGTGCTCAGCAGGTCCACGGCGAAGCGGTCGGGGTGACTGAGCGAGACGCTGGGGTAGGCGATGCAAATGTGTGCCTGCTCGGTCGGCTTATCGCGGACGGCCAGGCGGGGGGCGCCGTCCCGGGCGAGCGCCGGGTACCACGGCCCGGGCTCGGCCGCGGGCATTTCGCCGAGCCATCGTTGCGCCGCGGCCACCACCTCGTCGTGGTCCACGTTGCCCGCGGCCACGAGCACCAGGTTCGATGGCACATACTGGCGCCGGAAGTAGCGGGTGACGGCCGAGACCGGCAGCGCCTGGACCGTCTCGGGCGTGCCGCCCACGTTGCGCCCGATGGGCTGGCCCGGCCAGAGGGTCTCATCGATGAGGATGCCAGCGAGCTCCGCGGGGCTATCCTCGATGCCCGCGAGTTCTTCGAGGATGACTGCGCGCTCTTTTTCCAGCTCGGCCGGGTCCATCACGGGGTCGCGCACCATGTCGGCCAGGATATCGATGGTTTCGAGCGCGGCAGTGTGCGGCACCTTGGCGTAGTAGACGGTGACTTCGCGGTCAGTCGCGGCGTTGTGCATGCCACCGACGCCTTCGATGGCCTCGGAGATATCGCGGGCGGTGGGGCGGCGGGAGGCGCCTTTGAAGAGCATATGCTCGAGGAAGTGCGAAAGCCCGGCCTCTTCATCGGGCTCATAGCGGCTCCCGGCGCCGGCATACACGCTGATGGTGGCGGAGCGGGTGTGCGGCATTGCGCCGGTGACGATGCGGAGGCCGTTCGAAAGGGTGGAGCGCTTGTACATGGGCAGGCAGGCCGGTTATCGCCGGCGCGGAAGAGCGATCTTACGGCCTCGGGCTCCCGGTGTCAGTCGAACGTCCGGAGCGCCTGGGCATCCTCGATGGTCACGGCCCCGCGGCCGAGGCTGATCCAGCCCTCGCGGGCGAACTGGTTCAGCTGCTTGTTCACGCTTTCGCGGCTCACGCCCAGCATCGAGGCGAGTTCGGCCTGGGTCACCTGGATGCGCTGCTTCTTGCGCGCGTCGCCTTCCGGGAGCGATGCGGCAAGGGCGAGGAGGTGCTTGGCAAGGCGGTGCGGCAGGTCCAGGAAGACCAGGTCGGTCACCGTATCGTCGGTGCGGCGCAGGCGAAGCGAGAGCGTCTCGAGCAGGGCGAGCGAGGCCGCCGGGCGCTCCCGCACCCAGTTCACAAAGTCCTCGCGCGAGACCACGAAGGTGCGGGTGGCGCTGGTGGCGGTAGCGGTTGCCGAACGCGGGCGGCCATCGAAGAGTGCCAGGTCGCCGAAGCAATCGCCGGGCCCCATGAGGGCGAGGGTTGCCTCGCCGCCGGCGCCCGAGATGCGGCTGATGCGCACGCGGCCCTCGACGACGACGTAGAGCGCATCGCCCGGGTCGCCTTCGTGGAAGATGGTGGTGCCCGCCGCGAAGCGGCGGACACGGCCCCGGGCGGCGAGGGCCTGCAGGTCGTCATCCGGGAGGCGCGCAAGCAGCGGCAGGTCGCGGATGTAGGCGTCGCTTGTCCCGGATTCGGGCGTGGCCACGGTGTGAACTCCTGAGCCGAAGTTGTATCACCGCGCCCCGGTTCGGGCCACCACTCCGTGGCGCGCATCTCGAAGGCGGAAGGACCGAGGGCCGCGGCGGCATCGGTGGCCTGCCGCACCGTGCCGCGTTCGATGGGCTCGCGGTGACCATCGACGTGGATGGTGTCGCACATGTCGAGCACCCGCTCGGGAGCGCCCTTCACGAAAAACAGGCGGGACTCGGCAAATTCACGGACCGAGCCCGGGCGGCTCGGGCTCGGGCAGGGCATTCTCGCCGTAGCGATCGAGCCGGGCCGCCGCCTGGCGCGGGTCGAGCCCCGGTTCGGGCGAGTCGAGCATCGCGACGACGGCTGCTTCATCGAGGGCGTGCCACGGTTCGAGGCTGGCTGGCGCCATGCCCGCCCCGCGCGCCAGGGGGCTCATTGCCCGCAGAGAATGACCGGCAGGCCGGATTGTTCGACCGTTCCGAGCGCCACGCTCCCCAGGAAGAGGTGGAGGCTGCGCCCCCGGCCGTGAGTGCCCATCGCGATGGCGCTGGCGCCTGCTTCCTGCGCCGCCCGGACGATCGCGTGCTCGGTCCGCTCAAACTCCTCGGCCCGGATCACGCGGACCGAGGCGGGGATGCACCCGGGGAGCATCGCCTGCGCGGCCCGGCAGGTAGCCTCGCGGCGTTCCAGCTCGATCGTCAGCGGCGCATCGGCCAGCGCCGGCACGTACACGCCAATCACCGAGACGGGCATGCACGACGATTCGAGGATGGGCCCCAGCTTCACGAACGCCGAACGGGAGGCCGGGCTGCCATCGGTGGTGATCGCCAGGCGGTACGGGTCGGCCGTCGAGACTGCCCCGGTGGCCGGGCCGGTTACAAAGACGGGGCAGGGTGTCTTGCGGAGCACATTGATGGCCGTGCTGCCAAAGACGGCATGGCGCACGGCGCCCACGCCTCGGGAATCCATGGCGATGAGCGCCGCCCCGGATTCGAGGGCGACGCGAGCGATCGCCGATGCGGTGTCTTCATCCTTGCCGCGGCGCGCCACGATGACGCGCCCGCCGATCCCCTGCTCCGAAAGGGCCGCGTGCAGGGCCTGCTGTTTGCTGGCATCGTCGTTGGCGGGGCTCTCGTTCTCGTAGATGCGGGTCAGCGCGATCTCGATCCCGGCGGCACGGGCGAACGCAGCGGCGTGGGGGAGAACGTGGAGCGACTGGTGCGAGCCGTCGGTCGTGCAGAGCATCAACATGTCGAGTTCATCCTATCGTGGAGGAGCGTGCGGGGCAGTGCCACAGGGGCCTCGCGGCGGGTACCGCGTGGACGTTTTGGAGCGGGAGGCACCGGGCCCGCACTCCCGCCAGGTTCGAATCGCGGACCAGGTGGCGGACACGTGCGTCAGATCGTGCCCGGGGGTAGTCTAGCGTCTATGCCAGCGACTGGCGGCGGCCCCCAATATACCCCGGCCACCGATAAGCAAGGACGCGTCTCGCGATACCGTGTCGAACTCCCGCGCGCCGGGATCGTGGAAACCGGGAAGGGCCACTTCGAGGCCACCGAATTCGCGGAGCGCCGGACCGGCTGGGGCGGGCTCCTGCTCGACCTGAAGGACCGGGTCATCGGCAGCAGCGTTTCGAGCGCCCGGCTCGCCGAACAGCGTCTCAGCAAGAAGGTCGCCCTCGCCGTCTTCTCCTCCGACGCCCTCTCCTCCACGGCCTACGCCACCCAGGAGATCATCCTGATCCTGGTGATCGCGGGCACGGCCCATATCAGTCTCAGCCTGCCGATCGCGCTCGCGATCACCGCCTTGCTGGCGGTAGTGGTCGTCTCCTACAGCCAGCTCATCCGCGAATACCCGTCCGGCGGCGGCGCCTACATCGTCGCCATGGAGAACCTGGGCAAGGTGGCCGGGATCACCGCCGGCGCGGCCCTGCTGATCGACTACACCCTCACCGTAGCCGTTTCCATCGCCGCTTCCGTGGAGGCCATCGTCTCGGCGGCGCCATCGATGCACGACCTGGCGGTCCCGCTGGCGGTAGGGCTCGTCTTCCTCATCGCCCTGGGCAACCTCCGTGGCATCCGCGAATCGGGCACCCTGTTCGCCATTCCCACCTATGGCTTCATCTTCATCCTCGGTGCCACCATCGTCGGGGGCATGATCAAGGTCTTCCTGAGCGATGACCCGAATGTCCTCGAAACAGGCGACCCCCAGCGCCAGATCGAACAGACGGGAAACGTCCTGCTGTGGTTCCTGGTGCTGCGCGCCTTTTCGGCCGGGTGCGCCGCCCTCACCGGTGTCGAGGCGATATCGAATGGCGTCTCGGCATTCCAGCCGCCGGAATGGAAGAACGCGATCATCACCATGGCGGCCATGGGGTTCCTCCTCGCGTTCCTCTTCCTGGGGACGACGATCCTGGCCCGCCACTTCGGCATCGTCTACGAAGAAGGCGACCGCGAGACGGTGATGTCGCAGGTGGGCGCCGAAGTGTTCGGGCGCAACCTGTTCTACTACATGCTCCAGGGGTTCACGGCCGGCATCCTCTTCCTGGCGGCGAACACCGCCTTCAACGGCTTCCCGCTGCTCGCGGCCGTCATCGCGCGCGATGGCTACCTCCCACGGGTCTTCCACCAGCGCGGAAACCGCCTCGTCTTTAGCTATGGCATCGCCGCGCTCACGGGCGGTTCGGTACTGCTCCTCGTCGCGTTCAACGCGACCACCACGCGGCTCATCCCGCTCTACGCCTTCGGCGTCTTCCTCTGCTTCACCCTGGCCCAGGCGGGCCTGGTCCGCCGCTGGTACCGCCTGAAGCCGGCCAGGTGGAAGCGCTCAACCCTCATCAACGGGTTCGGCGCAATCGTCACCGGCGTGGTCATGGTCATCATCGTGGTCACCAAGTTCAGCCAGGGCGGCTGGCTCGTGGTCGTCGCCGTGCCACTGGCCAGTCTCGTCATCTGGCGGATCGGCGGTTTTTACCGCGCCCTCCAGCGCACGCTCTTCGTCCCGCCCGATGCCCAGCTCGAAATCCAGCCCCGGGGCGAATCGCGCGTACCCGTCATCGTCCCCGTGGAAGATGTGAACCTGGCCACGGTCATGACGCTCGGCGCGGCCTGCGAGCGCTCCCGCGATGTCACGGCCGTCCACGTGGTGGTCGACCCGGAGGCGCCGTCGACGGTCGCGGAACGCTGGGGCCGGCAGTTCCCGGCGATCCCGCTCGTCGTCATCGATTCGCCCTACCGGAACGTCGGCGACCCCATCGCCCGCTACGTGGACGACCGCCTGAAGAGCGCGCCCCACGAAATCACCGTGATGATCCCGGTACTCGAGGGACACCGCTGGTACCAGCGGCCCCTGGTGAACCAGAGCCTGAAACGGCTGACCCACATGCTCCGCCAGCGCCGCCACGTCGAAGTGGCGACGGTTCCCTTCGCAGTCGGAAGCCGCGGCAGGAGGCGCCGCTGGCGGCACCCCTTCCGCCGGGACCCCCTTGAGCGGCGCCTGCGCAAGCGCTGACCCGGCCCGCCGCCCGCTCCGCCTCTGCCTCGCGGGGCTTCCCCGGCCGAGCTGACAGACCGCCAGCCCCAGGGCCCGGCCAGGCTCCCGGCAGCGGAGCCCGGCCGCGAACCCCTTTCGCCCCCGGGCACGGGAGCCACTGGCCGTGAATGCCATGTTCTTGACGGCGGCGATGCGCGGCCGCTGGCCGGCGGCAGGTGGGGCCGGATCACGCCAGAACATCTGTGCGCTATACTCGGCCCGTGACCGAGGAGCGTCTTGTCGCCGCCACACTGATCGTCGAAGACGAGGCGGAACGCTCGCTCCGTCCACGGACCCTCGCCGAATTCCCCGGCCAGGACCGCACCAAGGCCAACCTCGCCATCGCCATCGAGGCCGCCCGGCAGCGCGAGGAAGCGCTCGACCACCTCCTGCTCTACGGCCCGCCCGGCCTCGGCAAGACGACCCTCGCCAACATCGTCGCCAACGAGATGGGCGTCGCCATCCGTACCACCTCCGGGCCCGCCATCGAACGCCCGGGCGACCTCGCCGCCATCCTCACCAACCTCAAGGAACACGACATCCTCTTCATCGACGAGATCCACCGCCTCTCGCGCCCGGTGGAGGAGATCCTCTACCCCGCGATGGAGGATTTCGCGCTCGACCTGGTCATCGGCAAGGGACCCGGGGCGCGCTCCGTCCGCCTTGCCATGCCGAAGTTCACCCTCATCGGCGCGACCACCCGCTACGCCATGGTCAGCGCACCGCTGCGCGATCGCTTCGGCGCGGTATTCCGCCTCGACTTCTACGACCCGGACACGCTCGCGGTCATCGTCCACCGTTCGGCGAGCCTGATGAACACGGCGATCCCCGGCGACGCCGCCTTCGAGGTCGCGCGCCGCTCCCGGGGGACGCCGCGCATCGCGAACCGCCTGCTCCGCCGCGTGCGCGACTACGCCGAGGTTCGCAATGGCGGCGCGATCACCCTCGACACCACCCGCGCCGCGCTCGCCATGCTCGATGTCGACGACCTGGGCCTCGACGATTCCGACCGCTCCGTCCTGCGCTGCATCATCGAGAAGTTCGACGGTGGGCCGGTGGGCCTCGAGACGATCGCGGCCGCCATCTCCGAGGAGTCCGATACCATCATGGATGTCTACGAACCGTTCCTCCTGCAGTGCGGCTTCCTCAACCGCACGCCCCGCGGCCGGGTGGCCACCGCCGCCGCCTACCGCCACCTGGGGATCGAGCCGCCCCGCCGCATCGAAGCCCAGCCGATGCTCTGGGACACAGCTGCCGGGGAGGACACCCCGTGAGCCGCCAGCGCATCTCCTCGGGTGCGCCATGGGAGCCGATCGTCGGCTATTCGCGGGCGATCC
Organism: Tepidiformaceae bacterium; assembly: GCA_035326025.1. Lineage (GTDB taxonomy): Bacteria > Chloroflexota > Dehalococcoidia > Tepidiformales > Tepidiformaceae > Amarobacter. The sequence continues at coordinate 18,890 of DAOKYT010000040.1, read as the reverse complement.
GCACCGGCAACCACGTCTTCGTCTCGGGGACGGCGGCCGCGGGGCCGGGCGGAGAGGTGGTGGGCGGCAACGACGCCTACCTCCAGGCCAGGCGCTGCCTCGAGATCATCACTGCCGCCCTCGCCGAGGCCGGCGCCGAACCCCGCCACGTGGTCCGCACCCGCATGTTCGTCACCGACATCTCCCGCTGGGAGGAGTTCGGCCGGGCCCACGGAGAAGTCTTCGGCGAAGTCCGCCCCGCCACCACCATGGTCGAGGTTTCGGCCCTCATCTCGCCCGGGATGCTGATCGAAATCGAGGCCGACGCGGTCATCGGCGACTGACCGCCCCCGCCCCGAGCACACGGAGCCCCGTGCCCCGCGCGATCGGCAGGAAGTCGCCATCGAACGTGAGGATCGCGTCGCAGCCAGTCTCCAGGGCGGCGAGAAGGTTGGCGTGGTCCACTACCGAGGCGGTCTTATCCGCCCAGCTCACGAATCGCCGCACCGCCTCCGCCTCGACCGCACCATCGACCGGGAGGACTTCGATCGTGCTTAGCGCGTAACGGTGGAGCTCGACCACGCGGTGGTGGCCGGCGCGCTTGAGGATGGTCAGCGCCTCGTAGAGCGTCCAGTTGGTGGTGACCATGGTGAACTGCCGGGCCTGGCTGAGGAGGCTGAGGTGACGCCTGACGGTGAAGTGCCACTGGTCTCGCGTGTAGACCAGTGGCACCAGTGCGCTCGCATCGAAGAAGACTTTCACGGCGCGTCGTACTGTGCGGGTTCTTCGGCGGCGGTCCAGCGGCGCGTGCGTTCGGGGTAACCGTAAAGCTGCCGCTTCACATCGCTCAGGTCGGCAGGCAGCGCCCCGGCGCCGAGGCCGAGCGCCGCGTCCTGCTCCTCGAGCCGGGCCAGCATGGCTTCGTACGCATCCCAATCGAACGCCTTCGCCGGGCCGGCCGGGGGCGCGGCGCCCTCGAGCACGGACCGCAGCCCCCGCTCGATGAGATCCTTCATCGGGACCCCATCCTGGGCGGCCTTCACCTTCAGGCGCCGGTACAGCTCTTCGTCGTCGAGCACGACGGTCAGTCTCGCGCTCATGGGCCACCTCCTGTGCAATCACACTTTCGCACATTCGCACGCCGTCGTCAACACCTTTTACCGCGATCGATGGGTGGCCGCGCGCAGGCCGAATGCCGGCGCCCACGAACACGGGGAGAACCGGTGCGCCTCGCGATCGGGCCGGGGCCAAACGACTCCTGGAGCGACACGCTGGCGGCGCC
>DAOKYT010000040.1:0-17529 GCA_035326025.1 Tepidiformaceae bacterium | reverse complement strand
TGGCTCGAAGTCATCCAGTTTGGGCTGGGTATCGCTCTGCTGGCTGTCAGCCTCGCCGATGAGCGCTGGCCATTCGTGGCGCTGGCCGCCTTCTACCTGGCGCTCATCAGCGTCCGGGCAGTTCGCAGCCGGCGGAACTGACCGCCGGCCCCACACCAGGTCCATGGCATCGTGCTCGATGCCCGGAGCCGGCGCCCCTACCCCTTCCGCGCCCGCACGGCGAACATCTGCGGCAGGTTCGGCACGCCGTCCGGCAGGTAGTACCGCCTGCCTTCCCGCAACACCGAACCGTCGAACCGCGCGCAGCCGTTCGCGTACTCGTACTCCCGCAGCACCTCCAGGCGCAGCCCCGCATCGATGAGCGCCGTCACTACATCCCCGATGCCCCAGGCGAACTCGCCGCTCGGGTGAGGGTTCGTGAAGCCGGTCACCCCTTCCTCGTACCCCCAGGGCACGAGCCCCTCCTTCGAGTAGGCCACGTAGTCCCCGACCCCGCTGCTCTCGATGATCGGCCCGGCCGGGAAGTAGGGCCAATCCCGCTCAAGCTTCTCGTTGAACACCAGGCTGAAGGGGTGGAACTCCACCAGCACGAACGTCCCTCCCGGCTTCAGCACCGCGGCGATACCCTGGCCCCACGCCGCCATGTCCGAAAGCCACATGATCGCCCCGTATGAGCTGAACACCCGGTCGAACTGCTCGCCACGCGCGCTTGCGGCGGCAAACCAGTCGTACACATCGCTCCGGACGAACGTCGCCGGGATCCCCGATTGTTCCGAAAGCCGCGTGGCGAACGCGATCGCCTCGTCGCTGATATCGACCCCGGTCACCGTCGCGCCGAGCTTCGCCAACGAGAGTGTGTCCTGGCCGGCGTTGCACTGGAGGTGGACCAGCGACTTCCCGGCCAGGCCGCCGAGGAGTTCGACTTCCTCGGGAAAGAGCGTGCTGCCCCCCTCGCGCAGGTAGCGCGCCTGGTCGCCCTTATGGCTGTTGTGGGCCTGCGTGGCGGCGTTCCAGGCGAGGCGGTTGGTCTCGTGAATGTCCTTCCGCATCCATCTATCGAACACGGTTGCCCGCCAAGGCGCCAAGAGGGCGCCAAGGGCTTCCCGCACCCGAGGCGGGCCGCGCGCGCTACCGGGCCACGAAGCCCCCGTCCACGGGGAGAGCCGCCCCGGTGACGAACGAGGCCTCATCGCTGGCGAGGAACAGCGCCAGCGCCGCCACCTCGCCGGGGCTCCCGAGCCGGTTGACCGGCTGCGTCGCCGCAAACCTGGCTTTGGCCTCCTCCGAGGTCCCGGTGAGCCGCTCCACCATCGGCGTCCAGATGACCCCCGGGCAGATCGCGTTCACCCGGATGCCCTGCGTGGCATAGTCGAGGGCGGCGGCCTTCGACATCTGGATCACCGCGCCCTTCGAGGCGCAATAGGCCACCATGTTCGGGAAGCCCACCAGGCCCGCCACCGACGCGGTGTTGATGATCGAGCCGCCGCCACTCTCGAGCATCGCCGGGATGGCGTACTTCATGCCGAGAAAGACGCTCTTGACGTTCACCGCAATGACCCGGTCGAAGTCGGCCTCCTGATAGCCGGCGGCCGGAGCCTGTGGGCCTTCGATGCCGGCATTGTTGAACAACACGTCCAGCCGCCCGTACACCGTGACCGCGCGCTCAACCATCGCTTCGATGTCCGCCGCCTTCGAGACATCGGCGTTGATGCCGGTGGCCGACTTCCCGATCTCCTGCGCGGTCGCCTGTTCCGCGCCGGAAATGTCGGCGCAGACCACCATCGCCCCCTCCCCGGCGAACAGCTGCGCCGCCGCCCGGCCAATCCCGGACCCCGCGCCGGTGACGATAGCCACCTTCCCATCGAGCCTTCCCATGGCGCTACTCCTCCCGAGAAACCTGCGCCGAGCATACCCGGTGGATGTGACCGATTGACACGGGCAGCGGGCCGGGCGGAGGCCGCCGTTGGTCCCGCGCGGTTCAGTCGAGGGCGACGGGCTCGTTGAAGCGTTCGAAGATCAGGTCGGTTTCCTTGGCGCGGAGGTCACGGAGCGAAAGCAGCATGCGCTCCGCATCCGCGCGAATCGTTCCGAGGCCCTGCAGGTCGCCATCAATCACGCGTTGCACCTCACTGGCGAGGTCCCTGGCTTCGGCCTGGATGCGCGCGAGCTGCGCACTCAGCTGGTGGACGCGCCCCAACAGCCACGGCGCCTCGAAGCGCAGCTCACCGTAGAGCCCGTGTTCGCCCTCCACCTCGCGGCGGTGCGCCTCGATAGCCTCGCTCGCGGCGCTCAACTCCCTGGCGACGCGTTCGGCCCAGGCGCGCTCTCGCGTGGGCTGGGGCCTCCCCAGCGCGGCAAGCAGCGCCCGCTCGGCAAGCTCGAGCGCGTCGTGGCTGCGGGTGGCCGCATCGATGGATGCACGTTGTGTGGCGGTGATGGTCGCTGTCGACACGCACAACCTCCTCATCGCATGAAGGTGATCGCGATTGGGTGCCGGTGCGCGCAACGGGTCCGGCGGAATGGTTGGCGGGCCACTCGCCCGTCGCGTCCCCGGTCTGCCCCGGATCGTAGCAATCACACCACGGGCCGCCAAGACCATCGCCGGCGCGCGGTCACGGCCCGGCCTCGCCGCGCGAGGCCAGGCCAACGCGCTCGAAGTTGTCGATCAGGAGCTCGTCCACCGGCGCGCGTCCCGTGCCCTTCGAATTGATGGCACGCGACATCGGCACCCTCGCGAGCCGGTAGCCCGCCCCGGAGTACAGGCCGCGGATGAACCGGTGGTCCGAGTTCGAAAGCATGGCCGCCACGCCCCGGCGTGTCAGGCTCTCGAACGTGTCACGGAGCCGGACCTGGTCGCCCTCGCCGAAATCAGCGCGCGTGTACCCGGTAAAGTTCGCCGTCGAGCTGAGTGGCTGATAGGGCGGGTCGAGATAGACGAAGTCGCCCGGCCGGGCCTCGGCGCAGACCGCCGCGAAGTCGGCGGCCCGGAGCTCCGTCCGCTGGAGTGCCCGCGAGCATTGCGCCAGGAGGGCCCCATCGTGGATGCGCGGGTTCCGGTAGCGCCCATGCGGCACATTGAACCCGCCCGAGGCGTTCACCCGGAAGAGCCCGTTGTAGCAGGTCCGGTTGAGGAAGATGAAGCGGGCGGCCCGTTCGGCGGGGATTGCGGGCGACGCTCCCCGCACCTCGTAGTACATCGCACGCCGCTCCTCCGGAGTCCCGGCGGCATAGGCCGCCGCCAGCCCGGCGAGCGCGACATCGAGCGGGGCCAGCTGGTCCCGCACCACGACATACGTCTCCACGAGCCCGGCGTTCGCATCGGCAAGGATCGCGGGTGTCCCGGGGCGCGCTTCCTCGAGGGCGAAGAAGACCGCACCCGCGCCCGCGAACGGTTCGATGTAGCGGGCGATCGCGGCAGGCGCCGCCGCCACGATGGCGGGCGCGAGCTTGCCTTTCCCACCGGCCCACTTCAGGAACGGTTTCGCCATGGCCGGATTGTGAAGGGAGAACGGAGAAGGGAGAAGGGACGGATCCGAAGGACGAAGGACGAGGTGCGAAGCGCGCCGCAACGCCTACTCCGCGAAGATGCTCGCCACGTCCAGGCTGAAGCCTTCCGCGCTGAAGCCCGCATCATCGCTGGTCAGCGTCTCGGCCTCGTGGCGGGTCGCCACCTCACCGCCCGCGCGAAAGACCGTGACCGTGCGCGTGCCCGGCCGCACGATCCAGACGCGAGCCGCCCCGGCATCGAGGTATTCACCCGCCTTCGCGAGCAGGTCCTTCTCGCGGTCGTCCGCCGACATGACCTCGACCGCCAGGTCTGGCGCGCCCTCAACGAATCCGCGCCGGCCAGCTCCCGTGGGCCGCCGGTCCGCGGCCACGAAGGAAACATCCGGCGCGCGCACAATATCCGGGTCTTCAGCCAGCTTGAACCCGGTCTCGACGCTCACGCTCCCCAGTCTCCGGGGTTTCACAAAGGCACTCAGCGCACCCCAGAGTGTTCCAGCGATCTCACCATGTTCCAGGCCAACGGGGCTCATGCAGACCACCCTCCCGCGGTCGAGCTCCATCTTGCCGCCTTCGATGGGCTCGGGGAGGTGCAGGAACTCCTCTGCCGTCAGTAACCGGGGTACCGCTGGGCTCGCCATGGGTTCCATCCTAGCGCACCGGGGCAAGGCCCCGCGCGCCTACGGCCGCTGCGCCTGGATCCCGCCGAGGCCACCCGCGACCTCGAACAGCGGCTGCGCGGCCCGCTCCGAAAGCTCGAACAATGGCCCCGGGTAGACGCCGATGAAGACCACGCCCACCATCAGCACCGCCGAGAGCCCCCAGAGCGCCGGGCTCACCTTCCACCGGCTCACGTCGCCGATGGGATCGAACAGGTACATCTGCCGGATGACCATCAGGTAGTAGTAGAGGCTGATGAAACTGTTCAGCACGGCCAGGCCGATGACCCAGATCGTCTCGTCAGTCGTCGCCCCCTGGAACATGAAGAGCTTGGTGGCGAAGCCGGCAAACGGCGGCAGCCCCGCGAAGGAGAACAGCGCAATCGTGATCACCAGCGCCAGGAACGGCTGGTTTTCGGCCAGGCCGCGCAGGCCGGCGATGTCTTCGCGCCCCGTCCGGTTGTACGCCGCCGTGAAGGCCGCGAACAGCGCCAGCGTCGCGATCACATACCCGCCGATGTGCAGCAAGAGCGCCGCCGAGGCATCCTGCGCCGCCTTCGGTTCGGCATACCCCAGCGCGGTGATGGTGATGAGCATGTAGCCCACCTGGCCGATGGACGAGTAGGCCACGAGCCGCTTCAGGTTCGATTGCTGGATCGCCACCAGGTTCCCGAGCGTCATCGTCACCGCGGCGAGCGCCGCCACCGCCCAGCGCCACTCCGCCGCATCGACCACGAGCGCGCCCGTAAAGAGCCGCAGGATGAGCGCGAAGCCCGCCGCCTTCGAGGCCGTCGAAAGGAAGGCAGTCACCGGCAGCGGCGCCCCCTGGTAGGCATCCGGCGCCCACATGTGGAACGGCGCCGCCGAGACCTTGAAGCCCACGCCCGCGAGGATCAGCATCATGCCGACGACCGCCGCCGGGTCGGTACCCGATCCGCGCGCCGCCAGGCCCTCGGCGATCCCGTCGTAGTACGTGCTCCCCGTGACGCCGTAAATCAGGCTCATGCCGTACAGGAACATGGCGCTCGAGAACGCGCCCAGGAGGATGTACTTGAGGCTGGCCTCGCTGCTCAGGAGGTCGCGCTTGAGGTACCCCACCAGGATGTAGAGCGAAAAGCTCAACAGCTCGAGGGCGATGTAGGCGGTGAGCAGTTCTGTTGCCGCGGCCATGTACACCATGCCGCAGCCCGCCACCAGCAGCAGCCCGTAGTATTCGGCCACGGTCTTGCTGCGCGTCCGCATGTGCGCTGCCGACATGATCGCCACCACGAACACGATGCCCGCGGCCAGCAGCCGGAAGTAGGTCGTGAAGTCGTCGGAGCGGATGACGCCCTGGAAGCTGTTCGGGTCCTTGCCGATGAAGAACAGGCCCGCGATGAACCAGGCGAGCGCCGCCGCCGCCGTGATGTAGGCCAGCCAGTCCTTGCGGAACTTCGGCCAGAACAGCTCGACGCCGATGATGCCAACCGCCGAACCGGCGGCGATGTATTCCGGAATGAAGATGGTGTAGTCGCGCATCAGCCCGTGACTCCCGGCAGCAGGGTAACGGTCTGTCCAACGCGGTCCGTGAACGGTGCCCACCAGACGCCCATGATCACGATCGAGGCGATGAGCATCCCGCCGGAAAGCCGTTCGAGCGGTGTCAGGTCCTTGAGGTCAGACCACCTCACGTTGAATGGCCCGAAGAAGACGATGGCGAACATGCGGAGCATGTAGGCCGCCGCCAGCGCCGCCGCGAAAATCGCCAGCGCGCCGAACACCGGGTACGACTTGAACGTCCCGACGAAGATGTGGAACTCGGCCGTGAACCCGGAGAACCCCGGCAGGCCCACGTTCGCGAGGCCCGCGATGCCATAGAAGATCACCCACAGCGGCATCACCTTCGCGATGCCGCCAAAATCCTTCAGGTCGCGCGTGTGCGCCTGGTCGTAAAGCGCGCCAATCATGAGGAAGACAAGGGCCGTCATCACCCCGTGGCTGTACATCTGGAGCACCGCTCCGGTGATGCCGATCTGGTTCATCGTCGCCAGGCCCATGAGGACGTAGCCCATGTGGCTCACCGAGCTGTAGCCGGAGATGAGCTTGAAGTCGCGCTGGGTGAGCGCGGCCGTCGCCCCGTACACCGCCCCGATGACACCGAGGACCATCAGCGTCGGCATCCAGAACTCGGCCCCCTCCGGCATCATCTGGATGCCCAGGCGGATGATGCCGAACGCTCCGAGCTTCATCAGCACGCCCGCGTGCACCATCGAGACGGCCGTCGGCGCCGACATGTGGCCATCGGGCGACCAGGTGTGGAACGGCCAGAGCGCGGCCAGTACGCCACAGCCCACCGCCATGAAGGGGAAGAACACCTTTTGGAAGGTCGGGCTCAACGTTCCATCGCGGCCGGCGGCCCAGAGCTGCTCCATATCGAACGTGCCCAGGTTCGCCTCGTGGAACACCGCGAAGATGCCAATCCAGATGAGCACCGAGCCACCGACCAGCATCAGCGTCAGCTTTGCCGCGCCGTATTCCTTCCGGGTCGAACCCCACACGCCGATGAGCAGGTAGAGCGGCATCACGGCCAGTTCGTAGAAGAAGAAGAAGAAGAAGAGGTCGTACGAGAAGAACGTCCCATACACCCCCGCGAGCAGCACCCAGTAGAGGATGTAGAAATCCTTGTTGCGGAAATCGAGCTTCCAGCTCGCCAGCGCCCCCGCGAACGCTACCACGCCCGTCAGCAGCGCCATGAGCGACGAAATACCATCGACCGCCAGGTTGAGCGTGATGCCGTCCTTCCCCAGGAAGGCGGTGTTCTCGACCCACACCCAGCGCAGCCGCATCTGCGCATCCGAACCGTCGAGCTGGTAGGCCGTGAAGACGTAGATGGAAAGCCCCGCGACGATCGCGCCCGTGACGGCGGAGATGTAGCGGACAGCCATCTTCTGGTGCCCGGGTACGAACACCAGGGTAAGCGCCGCCAGTAGCGGCACGGCGATGGTGGCGAGGACGACGTAGCCCTGGCCCTCGTCGAAGGTCATGCGATTAGCCCCTCACCACCAGGCCGACCACGGCAAGCGCGAGCACTCCCATGGCAACACCCATGGCGTAGTTCGGCAGCCGGCCGGTCTGGAGATATTTCAGTACACCACCGGAAAACCCGGTCACCTGCGCCGAACCATCGACGCCGGTGTCGTTCACGACGTAGCGGTCGAACCACGACACGACGTAGCTGAAGCCGAGCATCCCCCGGTCGATGGCGGCCTGGTAGAGCTCGTCGAAATAGAACTTGTTGCGCAACAGGTCGTAGATGCCCGGCTGCGCCTCGGCGAGCTGGGTGGATTTCGCCGTGTTGTTGCCCCAGTACATCCACCCCGCCAGCAGGAGCCCGATGCCGCCCATCACCACCGAGGCCAGGGCCCAGCCCGCGTCGAACTCGTACTCATGCGGCCCGTGGTGCTCGAGGAAGATAAATTCCGTGATGCCACCGGGGAAGCCAAGGCCTTTTCCAACGTCGTGGAACACCACGAACCCCGCCGTCACCGCCAGGAAGGCGAGGAACATCAGCGGGCCGGTCATCACCAGGCCCGATTCGTGCGTGTGGTCGTGCACGTGCTGGTCCATCGGCCGCCCCATGAAGGTGCGGATGAACAGGCGGGTGGTGTAGAACGCTGTCATCACCGCGGCGAGCGCGAGCAAGGCCACCGCCCAGAGGCCCCACTCATCGTTCAGCACCACGAAAATCTCGTCCTTGCTCCAGAAGCCCGCCAGCGGCGGGATGCCGGCCAGGGCCAGCGACCCGATGAAGAAGGTCGTGCCGGTGATCGGCATCTTCTTCCAGAGGCCGCCGAGCTTGTCCATCTCCTGGTTGTGGTGCGTCGCGTGGATGACCGAGCCGCTGCCGAGGAAGAGGAGCGCCTTGAAGAAGGCGTGTGTCGTCAGGTGGAACATGGCCACGGCCGGCTCGCCCGCGCCAAGCGCCACGAACATGAACCCGAGCTGGCCCACCGTCGAGTACGCCAGCACCTTCTTGATGTCGGTCTGCGCCAGCGCCATGAAACCCGTGAGCAGCGCCGTGACGAGCCCCACGATGGTCACCATCAGGAGCGCGCCATCGGCGTATTCGAAGATTGGGAGCAGCCGCGCCGTCAGGTACACACCCGCGACCACCATGGTGGCCGCGTGGATCAGGGCCGAAACAGGGGTGGGGCCTTCCATCGCATCGGGCAGCCACACGTGGAACGGCACCTGCGCGCTCTTGCCCATGCACCCCAGGAAGACGAACGCAATCGCCGCGAACAGGTAGTTATCGCCGACGTGCCCTTCCTCCACCAGGTGAATGATCTCCTGGATGTTGAAGGTGCCCGTCGCCTTCCAGAGCATGATGATGCCGATGAGGAGCCCCACATCGCCCACGCGGGTGGTGACGAACGCCTTCTTGGCGGCTTCGGTCGCGCTCCGCTTTTCCCAGTAGAAGCCGATAAGCAGGAACGAACAGACGCCCACGAGCTCCCACGAGATGTAGACCAGCAGCAGGTTATCGGCCATCACCAGCATCAGCATCGAAGCCACGAAGAGCTGGAGGAGCGCGAAGAACCAGTAATAGCGCGGCTCACCCTTCATGTAACCGATGGAGAAGATATTCACCATCAACGCTACCGTCGTGATCACCGCGAACATCGTGATCGTGATGGGGTCCACGTAGATGCCCATCCGCAGGTCGAAGCTTTCGCCAATGCTCGACCACTCGACGTCATTAATCACCGGGCCGATCTTGCCGGGCGTGTCGAGGAAATCGGCAAGGACCACGAAGAAGAGCAGGAACGACGACAGGATCGCCGCGACGCCGAGGTAGTCGCCCCCGCGCGGAAGCGCGCGCCCGAACAGCGCGAGCACAAGGAACATGCCCGCGGGGATAGCAGCGAGCAGCCAGGCCTCTTCAGCACCCATCAGTCTCTGGCCCCTTCTACCACTTCATGATTGCCGCTTCGTCCACGTTACTCGTGGCGCGGTTGCGGAACAGGCGAATGACAATTGCCAGCGCCAGGCCCACTTCCGCCGCGGCGACGGTGATGATGAACACGGCGAACACAGCGCCGAGCACTTTATCCGGGTCGAGATATGCGGCGAACGCCACGAAGTTCAGGCTCACCGCATTGAGCATCAATTCCACGCTCATCAGGATGAGCACCGCGTTGCGCCTCGCCAGCACACCATACACGCCAAGGGAAAACATGATGGCGCTGAGGACGAGGATGTTTTCGAGAGGAACCATCGCTACTCGCCCTCCTCTTGCCGAGCGAGGATGATGGCCCCGATCAGGGCTACCAGCAAGAGCGCGGATGCGAGGATGAACGGCACCCCGAACGACTCGAACATCCGGCTGCTCACCGTCGTGATCGCGATGTTCGTGGGCTCATCGGGGCCGCCCCAGACGGTATCGACGGCCACCGCGATGAGGGTGGTCATCAGCGCAATCCCCACCAGCAGCGCGAACGGGAGCTGCGATCCATTGACCCCCTCCGGCCGCCCCGAGGGGTCGCTGCGCGTCAGCATCAGGGCCAGCAGGATGAGCACCGCCACCGCACCGCCGTAGATCAGGAACTGGACGAGAGCCAGGAACTCAACCGTCAGGAAGACATACATCGCCCCCACTCCCGCCATGCTCCCGATGAGAAACATGGCCGAATGGAGGACCGACCGTGAAAACACCACGCCGGCCGATGTGGCGACGATCCCCGCCGCGAAGATCCACCAGAGGACTTCCGTTGCTGTCACTTAGCCTGCTCCCTCCGGGATCTTGCCGCCCAGCTCCTTGATGGTTGCGAGCACGTCCTCCGGGATGGGTTCGCCGCGCTCCAGCGCTTCCTTCGCCTTGCGCTCCGCGCGCATGCGGCGCGCGCGCACTTTTTCATAGGAATTCGGGTCGCCCTTCGGGCCGGTGCCAATGCCCGGCGGAGGTACCCAGCCATCCGCGTCGGGGGCGATGCCACCGGCAGCCGGGGCCGCCCCACCCCCGCCTCCCGCGGGCGCGAGCGTGGCCCAAATACTGCCACCCGGCGCCAGGTCGCTCCCCAGCTCGTACAGCGTCTTCGCGATGTCCTCCGGGATCGGCTCGCCGGCCTCCGTGAGCTCATGGAACTTCCGCTCCGCCCGCATCCTGCGCGCGCGGACCTTCTCGGCGGAGTTCGGGTCTCCTTTCGGGCCCGTGCCCACGCCGGGCGGGAAGCGCATGCTCCCATCCGGGTTCGTCCCGGTGAGCGGTGCCGCGGCCGCGCCGCCACCACCGCCCGGCCCGGCCAGCGTCGCCCAGATACTGCCACCCGGCGCCAGGTCGCTCCCCAGCTCGTACAGCGTCTTCGCGATGTCCTCCGGGATCGGCTCGCCGGCCTCCGTGAGCTCATGGAACTTCCGCTCCGCCCGCATCCTGCGCGCGCGGACCTTCTCGGCGGAGTTCGGGTCTCCTTTCGGGCCCGTGCCCACGCCGGGCGGGAAGCGCATGCTCCCATCCGGGTTCGTCCCGGTGAGCACCTCGCCGGTGCCACCCGCGGCCGCGCCACCACCGGCGGCAGCGGCGGGCTGACCCGGCTTCATGTTCCGGTACTTCTCGATCGCGTCGAGGATCTCCCGCGGAACGGCCTCGCCCCGGTCCTGGTATTCCTTCGCCTGGCGCTCCGCCCGCATCCGCTTCGCGCGGATCTTCGACTCGGAGAGGACCTCGACCTCTTCGCCCGCGGCGGCCGCGGCAGCGCCGGCCTTCGCGGCCACCTGCTTCACTTCCGGCTCGCGCTCCTGGATAGCCGCCGGCAGCCCCTGGGCGATGCGCTCGAGCTGGCGCTGGCGGTCTTCCGGGAAGGCGCCGGCGAACGCTGGCTCGGGCGGCTCCTCGCCCTTCACCTGCCGTTCGAGCAACTCGATGTTGTCCTGCGGGCGGAAGGGGCGCGCGAGCTGGCCGCCGCGCGAGACCTTCGTCAGCTCATCGATGTCCATGTGGAGATCGCGCCGGTCATAGACGGCGTGTTCGTGCCCGTTCCACGTGTTGTCCATCACGATGGCTTCGAACGGGCACACCTCCACGCAGATGTTGCAGCGCATGCAACGCGCGTAGTCGATCCAGAACTTTTCGACGATCTTCCGGCGGTTGCTCGTACCTTCCGCGTACTTCGGGTTGTCGATCATCACGGCCGTCATGCAATCGACCGGGCAGTTGCGCACGCACACGTTGCAGCCGGTGCAGAACGGCTCATCGTGGTTGAAGTCCCAGGTGAGCACCGGGAAGCTCCGCTGGCGTACCGGGAGGACGTGCTTCACATCCGGGTACTGCACCGTCACTGGCTTGCGCGTGAAGGTCGAGAAGGTGACGCCGAGGCCTTTGAGGATGCCTTTCATTGGTTAGCCGACCCCAGGGTGCGGTAGGTGCCCACCAGGCCCTTCGTGGCCTTGCTGGTGGAGTGCCGGATGATGAGCGCGACCAGGAGCACGGTGCCAAGCGCGCTCGTCAGCGCCAGGAGCTCCTGCGGCCAGTCGTACAGGAGGATGATCCCGTTCATGATGAGCTGGAGGAACGAGAGCTCCAGCAACACCTTCCAGCTGAAGTTCATCAGCTGGTCGATGCGCAGGCGCGGCACCGTCGTGCGTATCCACATGATCGTGAGGATGAATGCGAGGCTCTTCACGAGCGTCGTCAGCAGTTGCAGCCACCAGGGCGCATCCACCCCGAAGGGCCACGCCCAGCCACCAAGGAATACCACCGAACCAAACACGCTGAAGCCCCACATCGAGGCGTACTCGGTCAGCTGGAACATGCTCCAGCGGATGCCGGAGTACTCCACGAAGTACCCGCCCACGATTTCCGACTCGGCGACGGGGATATCGAACGGCGCCCGGTGCAGTTCCGAGAGCATCGCCGTGAAGAAGATCAGGAACGCCAGCGGCTGCAGCACGATGTACGGCCTGTCCTCCTGCAGCGCGGCGATCACGTTCAGGTCGAGCGTGCCGATCCCGCCCTCCAGGTCGGCCCCGGTGATCATCACCACGCAGAGCAGGCTGATGACCAGCGGGATCTCGTAGCTGATCATCTGCGCCGCCGCGCGCACGCCGCCGAGGAGCGCGTATTTATTCCCCGAACCGAGCCCCGCCATCATGATGCCGACGATGTTCAACCCGAGGACGGCGAACACGTAGAACAGGCCCAGCCCGAGGTTCCGGACGCCCCAATCCCTGGCGAAGGGCAACACGACCAGCGTCATCAACACCGGGATGAACGTCGCGTAGGGCGCGAGTTCGAACACCCAGCGGTCCGCGTTCGTGGGGCGGATGTCTTCCTTGGCCACGAGTTTGAGCGCATCGGCGAAACCCTGGAGGATGCCTCCGGGGCCGGTCTCGCGGGGGCCGAGGCGCTGCTGGAAGCGGGCCACCACCCAGCGCTCGCCCACCGTCAGGTACACCACCACCAGCGTCATCACCAGCACCACGATGAGCACCCGGATGATCGCATCGATCCAGGACGGCAGCCCCCACAGCGGGTCGGCAAAGAACATCACTTATCCACCTCGCCGAGGACGATATCCAGCGACCCGAGGATGATGATCGCGTCGGCCACGTAGTTGCCCACCACCATCTGCTTCAACGCCGAGAGGTTGCTGAAGGAAGGCGAGCGCAGCTTCATGCGATACGGCTTGTTGCCGCCGCGCGCCATCGCATAGACGTCGTATTCGCCCTTGGTGCCTTCGGTCCGGATGTAGCACTCGCCGCTATCGACGCGGAGCGTCTTCGGCAGGTCCGGGTTGAGCACCAGCCCGCCCCTCGGCATCTGCTCCAGGCACTGCTCCACGATGAGCGTGCTCTGCCAGGCCTCGCCCATGCGCACGAGGAAGCGCTCGAATACGTCGCCCGTCTTCCCGACCGGGACATCGAACTTGATGCGGTCGTAGATGCTGTAGGGCTCGACCTTGCGGATGTCATACGGGATGCCGGTGGCGCGGAGGCACGCCCCGGAAAGCCCCCAGTTGATCCCCTGTTCCGGGGTCACGGGAGAGAGCCCGCGGCAGCGTTCGACGAAGATTTCGTTGCCTGTCAGCAGGCCGTCGAAGTCTTCCAGCCCCTGGCGGATCGAGCCGAGCAGCCACCGAACCCGGTCCTCGTAGTTCTCCGGCAGGTCCATCTGCACGCCGCCGGGGCGGAAGTACGTCGGGAACATGCGGTCGCCGGCCACTTCCTCGAAGAAGTCGTAGATGCGCTCCCGTTCGCGCCAGGCGTAGATGAAGCTCGTGCCGAACGAGCCGACATCGGCCCCGAAGGCCCCGAAGAACATGAAGTGCGAGAGGATGCGCGAGAGCTCGACCATCATCACGCGGATGTATTCCGCGCGTTCCGGCACCTCGATGCCGGCGAGCTTCTCCACCGCCATGCAATAGGCCATCTCGCAGGTCATGCCGGCCAGGTAATCGGTGCGGTCCCACCAGCCCATCGATTGGCGGTAGTCGTGGTTCTCGGTGAGCTTCTCCAGCCCGCGGTGGAGGTAGCCGATGTAGGGCTCGCAATCCACCACCATCTCGCCATCGACGGTGAGCACCATCCGGAAGACCCCGTGGGTCGCCGGGTGCTGCGGGCCCACGTTGATCGTCATGTCGACGGTATCGAACGAGTCGGCGCGGGCGATGCGCTCTTCGGGCCAGACGCTCACGCGGCACCTCCGCGATGGGGCGCAGGCACGCGAACGGTGGGCGAATCAATCGTGATGCGCATTAGAAGTTGAACCCCGGCGTGCGGTCTTCGATGCCCTGGGCGATCTCCATTTTCTGGAGCGGGTGCGCCTTGAGCAGCGGATGGATGCGGACATCCTCATCCAGCAGCAGGTTCTTCAGGTTCGGGTGCCCATCGAACACCAGCCCCAACATTTCAGCAGCCTCGCGCTCGTGCCAGTCGGCGGTCGCATAAAGGTCGGTGATCGATGGAATGTGCGGGTTGCCCGGCGGCGTGGGAACGGTCACCTGGATGGCATGCCGGTGTTTCGTCGAATAGAGGTGGTACTTGCACACCAGCCCCTCTTCCTGCATGTCGATCCCCACGATGTTGCGGAGGAAATCGAAGGCCAGCTCGCGCCGCTCTTTCAATCCCTCCATGAGTTCGCGGAAATGCGCCGGCTCCACCGTGATGTCCGCGTCGGTCAGCGTCTTGCTGGCCGTAAAGGGCACCTTCGGCAGGTGCTTGTGCACCAGCGCCGAAACACCGGGGTAGGCGGGAGCGGCTTCGTTCGTCATCCGACCATCCGCTTTTCTTCCATGATCTTCTCCTGCAACCGGAGGAACCCATCGAGCAGCGATTCCGGCCGGGGCGGGCAACCCGGCACGTAGACATCCACGGGGATGATCTTGTCCACCCCCTGCAACACGCGGTCGTATTCCGTGTACGGCCCGCCGTTCGTGGCGCAGGCCCCCATCGAAATCACGTACTTGGGGTTCGGCATCTGCTCGTAGAGTAGCTTGATGGCCGGGGCCATCTTCTTCGTGACTGTCCCCGAAATGATCATCACGTCGCTCTGGCGGGGGCTTGGCCAGGGCACGATGCCGAAGCGGTCCAGGTCGTGGTTCGCCATGAACGTGCCAATCATCTCGATGGCGCAGCAGGCGAGCCCGAAGGTCATCGGCCAGAGCGAACTCTTCCGGCTCATCGCGATGATCTGGTCCGCTCCCGTCTGGATGACCCCGGGCAGCACGATGCGATAGGCGGCGCGCGTCCGGGGGAGCTCGACCGGCTTCAGCCGTTCGGCCTCGGCCCCGAAATCGGGCACATAGGGGGTAATGAGGCTTTCGCTCATGACTTCCACTCCAGGACGCCGCGCTTCCACGCGTAGACCAGCCCGAGGCTGAGGATGAGGATGAACGCGATCATGTGCCAGAAGACGAATTCGGGCAGGGCGAGATAAGTGATCGCCCACGGGAAGATGAACACCGTCTCCACATCGAAGATGAGGAAGAGGATGGCGATCAGATAGTAGCGGATGTGCACCTGCGACCAGTTGCGCCCGATGGGCAACATACCGCATTCGTAGCTAACGCCCTTTGCCGTTTCGCGGGCGAAGGGGGCGAGCAGGCGGGCGCCGATGAGCGCCGTGAACACCAGGATGAACCCGGCTATCGCGGCGATCAAGACGGCGGACCAGGTGTCGTAAAAGCTCATTCAGGGCGCCTCTGGGTGGTGGTGCTCATGAAAAAGCAGAGCCCCGGCACGCGGGGTGACGAGAGGGCTCTGCAAGTCATAGACGGCCGCACTCCCCGGTTGGTGACAGGCGCCCGGAGGGCGCGCTGTGGGTTGTGATGAAGCACACAAACGATAACTGCGAGCGGGGGGGAGGGCAAGAGCAGGGGCGGGGGGGGGGGGGCGGGGGCGGGGGGGTTGGTGCGCCGGCTCCCACCCCCGACGGCCCTGTGGCTCTCTAGACCTCTTCTGGTATCGGGAGATCGGCACTGGGTGTGGCGTGAAGCCATCCAAGGAGATTGAGGTCCCGCACCGCCTGCGCAAGCTGCAATTCGTCGATGGGCGGGTCACGCCTTACTTTCCAGTCCAAGACGCCGCTCACAATGTCGAGTTCGGAGTAATCCCGGCCTTCGTCCTCCAGCTCCTTCGCCACCAGAAGCGCGGAGGCCGCGACCTCCGTCGCGCGCGTGTCCATACGCTGGAAGAGGTCTGCGACATCGCGGATTACATCGTCCCATCTCGCCAGCGCGTCTGCGTACTCCAATGCGGCGTCCTCAAACGTCGGGCCGGGCGTGACGTAGATCATGTGGACCCCGGCACTCTCGCGGATGATTCCGTTATTCACCAACTTGCTGGTTGCCTGCTTGAGGTCGGGTGAGAACGGTCCATAGCTCCCGCGCCCGAATTTGAGTCCCGTGTCGACCCCGCGGCTCGTCGCGAAGTAGGCGATCTTCTGGAACCGCGTCCGCCCCACGGGCCAGTGTATCGGCTCCGACTGAACTCGCTTCACAATCGCCGCGAGCGCCACCCAGCCCGGGTTCATCCACGGCAAACCGCTCCGAGTAGGACCTCCTCCCTCAGCATCGAGAAGAAAAGTCGGACTCAATTCAGCCTGAGGCGTCCCATGAGGGCCAAAGAGGGTTACCGGAATCTCGAAGCGGGCCAACCTTCGCGCGAGAGTCGGCCCCACCACGCGCCACTCGAGCTGGCCGTTGCCGCAACCAAGCGGCGGCACGGCCAAGGACGTGATTCCCCACCGCTGATAGTGAGCTTCGAGATAATCGAGCCCTCGCTCAATGTCCGACAGCCGCGAAACGTCCCGCCAATGCCTCTTCGTCGGGAAGTTCAGAACCCAGGGCTCCGTTCCCCGCCTGTACAGGTACGGTTCGCCGAGCCGCACTTCATGCCGTTGACATCGTGCCTCGTAGTCCTTGAAAACCTCCGGAAATCGGTTTTTGAACTCAAGCGCGATGCCCTTCCCCATCACCCCAACTGTGTTCACGGTGTTCACCAACGTCTGGGCGCCCGATGCGAAGAGATCCCCGGTGGTTACTGTCAGCGGCATTGTCATTGCCTCATCGGAAGAATAGGTCCGCGTCAACGACTATCGGCAGCGCAGGGGCGATAGCGCGAAGGGCCGCCTCGCTGGCTCCACATGATACGTAAGCGCCGGCAATGTACTCCGGGGCCACTCGGTCTGGCACGAGCACCTCGGCCGATCGGATTTGCTTGCGTCGCTGCTTTTCACGCCAGTCTTGGTGATCCCAGGACCGGGCAAACACAAGCTCTTTGTCCATAAGGGGGAGCCCTTTGGCAGGTGGAAGGAATGCCGCCGCCGCGGCCGCGTTGCGTTCGGCAATCACGACTCCTGGTAAGTCTAGCACATCCGTTCTGATACGCAGAACGCACAGATCCGCATGACGCCCCTTGCGTGTGTACATCATCGAGTTGCGCGCATGAAAGAAGAGGTTCACGTAGCTATGGAGCGGTCGACCCCAAGGTGGCACCTTCTTGACTTCCCGCAGCTGCTGGACGACGGGGTCGGCCACGGAGTCATGCGGCAGTTTGGCGACGGCGCGGTGCGAAAGGACTCCCAGCGTGAGTATGGACGGGACATTAGTGATGCTGCTGATGTAATGCAACTCCGGGACCTCAGAGCGGTTCAATCTATCGCTCCCCGCCGGCTAGGTCGGTCCACTCTCAATCCTCCTTCGACGGAAGTATAGCGACCATGGGCAGGGGGGATGCCACCACCCTCTTGCAGCTCCCGCCACCACCCCGAAACGCTGCCGCCATGCGACCAGGCCACAGCCGCCCGGCATCCAACAGCCCACCGCCATGTGCACATGGGAACGCACGCCGGCGCACGTGCGCCGGGCATGCGTTCCCATGCGTCCGAATGCGT